>NZ_NMOK02000059.1:0-34515 GCF_003399985.2 Paenibacillus sp. ATY16
AATAAGTGTCTACTTAATTGACAGAAGACCAATTGAGTTGATTCTACTGGAGATAATCCAAGGTAGATTTTTCGAAACACTTGATATGCCTCCTGATACTGTACCAAATCCAACGCAGACTACTCCCAATCAACGTATCTTTCTTCTCCGCCGAATAATTTATCTGCAACCAATTTCCCATCCTCACTAAACCCCCGAATCGTCCAATTGTCCTCCGAAGGCCCATTAAATACAAATAAGGCGTAATTGTCGGTAACCTCTTGCAGACGGTACTCGCTTGGATTTGATTTTACTTCGTCAAGGGATAGCCGATAAAGTTCCGTTAGCCCAATATCCTCTATGTGGTTTCCGATCGCGATATACTCGATATTCGATTTATCAGCGGTTTTGACGGCCACTACAAAACTTTCGGGATCTCCAATCCCGGAAGCTTGAAATGGTTTGCCTTCCAAAACCTGAAAACTATAAGATCCTCCGTCATAACGGTAGAGGAACCCGTATTTCTTTTCTATTTTTGCCACGCCAAAAGTATGGTTGGAATTGTCCTCGAATAAAACAGCCTTGGCGCTATTCCCCATATCCTCGGTCCGAATAACCTTTACATCCCCGTGTATGGCGTTCGTTATTTTGAAATGCAGTCCTTCTACAAAAAGAAATCCGACTATAGCGCATACGGAAATGACCGCAAACATGAATTTTTTCAAGTAAATCCCTCCCATCCATTTATGAGCTTATATCCTTGCGTAAGAAAAAGCCAGTGAACTTCCGTTTCTTTGAGCTCTAACAAAGCCATGATATAATAACGCCAATCAAGCATTGGAGGTCGCATAAGAACGTGGAAACAACAACCGAGCAGCAAATCGCGGAGTGGATGGTTAACGAGATTAAATTCAGAGGGATGCTGCGCCAGGAGGAAGCGATCGAGCATGTGAAGCAGCATTTTGGCGAGCAGTATATCTTCGTGAACGAGAACGGGAATGTCTCCTTGGAAAAGGATGTGAAAAAGGCATTCCGCAAGCTGCATAAGGGACGGGTCGCTTGGGACCGGGACGGCTTCTTCTGGGCGTGGACTTAAGCTCGGCCTCACCGCCCGACCAACGTCGGCACCGTAACAAAAAAGCCTCCAGCATAAGCTGGAGGCTTCATCTATTTAAGCTAGTCAATCAACCGATGCCGGTACCATTTCTTGCCGCGGAAGCGCCAGAGGAAGATAGCCCCCCTTACGCCCCACTCGAGGTTCATCGCGAGCCAGACGCCGATGATGCCGAAGTCGAAGACAATCGCGAGCAGATATCCAAGCACAATCCGGAACAGCCACATCGACAGGAGCGATACGACCGACGTAAACTTCGAGTCGCCCGCCGCCCGAAGGGCCGACGGCATAATAAAGCTGATGGACCAGAACACAACCTGCATAAGAGCGTTAATAATCGTAATGATGAAGATATCGTCCACAATCTCAGCCGGAGGATGGAACAGCCCCACCAACGGATAGAATAGCGGCAGCATCAGGCAAGCCATGATGAACAGGCATACCGTGGACAACCACAGGAAGGATCGGGTGAACTTCCGGGCATCCTCGATATTCCGCTGCCCCATGCATTGGCCAATAACCGTGATTGCGGTGATCGCCAGCGCATTGGACGGAATCTGCAGCACGTTGGCAAGCGAGCCGCTAATCGCGTTAGTTGCGATAGCGAAGGTACCCAGACCAACGACAAACGTTTGGGTAACGATTTTGCCGCCGTTGAAGAACATCTGCTCTGCCGCAAACGGCAGCCCGACGAACAAAATTTTCCGAAGCATCGAAAAATTGACCGACAGCATATCCCGAAGGCGGAGCCGCAGGTTCGTATCAATCTTTACGAGGTAGACAATGGCCAGAATAGCTGCCGCATACCGCGAAATATTGACGGAGATGGCAAGCCCCAGCACGCCCATATTCATCAGGTTAATAAAGACGATGTTGAGCAGCACGTACGTCAGGTTCATGACAAGCGACAGCATGAGCGATGCCCGGCTTCTTCCGATCCCGCGAAGCGCCCCGCATACCGCCTCCATCATGGCGATGCCGACATAAGACAAGCCGCTGCCAATCAGATACGTCCTACCCTCCCGGAATACCTCCGGCGAAGCCGCTCCGAACAGCAGATTGAGCATCTGGCTATGGAACACCACGACAATCAGGCTGATTGCAAAAGCGACAAGCGTAACCGACGAGACGGAGCTCGCCGCGGACTTCGATACCATCTGATGATTGCCGCTGCCTTTGTATTGCGCAACAACAACCGTTCCCCCTGTCGATACGGCGATAAAGACGCTGATCAGGAAGATGTTCAGCGAATCGACCATATTGACGGCACTGACCGCGTCCACGCCGGACGAGCTGACCATTGCCGTGTTCACCAGGTTGAGGCCAACGATAAACGCCTGATCAATCAAAATGGGAATAAACAAGGCAATTATTTGCCGGTAATCAATCGACACTCCCGTGAAGTGCTTTTCCAGGAAAGCCTCATGCTTTCCTCTCAGTCTGGGTCGTCCTATACCCATATCATCATCTCATTCTTCTCGTTGAATTGGTGAAGCTTAAACTACCTACTAAGCTACTACTATCGCCATGATTTGTCCATGGCGGATTTCCGGCTAACGGCACAAAAAATCCACCTGCCTTAAGCGGCCGTGGATTCGGAGGATTCGTACGTCTGCGCTCTTCTGCTTTCAAGCTTCCGGGCGATGTAAAGCACCAGCATAAGACCAAGCAGCGCCACGCCTACGGAGAGCGGAATCGCCCAATGATGGGTGGAGTGCGAGAAGAACGGGATCAGCGCCACAGCCACAATCGGCGGGGCATTCCATTTGAATTTATTGATTAGCCAGATGGTAATAATGACGTTAACAAAAAGCGAGATCGGACTTGGATAAATGTAGTACAATACTGTCCCGATGACAGAGGATACAACCGCGCCAAAGGTGACTTTGCCCACTTCGGATATCGTCGAGGAACGGGATAAGAACAGAAAGCTAAACGCGCCAAGCGTTGGGAAAAATAAGGTGTCCAGGAAAGAAAAATGCAGGGAAAGCCAATAAATAAGCATCACATACAGGCAAATTGCTATGGTTTTCAAGTTCATGAGCTTCTTGTTTTACCTCCAGTCAGCTGCCGTACAAAATTGCGCTCGTTCCATTTTAATGAGTTTTGGAAAGAGCGTCAATCGCAAAATATTCTCATTTATTTATACCTAAATCCCTACCAGAAAACTCAGAATTATTGTATACTGAGTGTAATCATCACGTAAACCATTTCGCGTGAATGGAGGATTCCTATGTCCCAACCAACAGTTAACCTCAGTTACGAATGCGTCGAGGAAGTGCCCTTGCACCGCGTCCGCGGCAATCAGCTTGGCATACTGTTAAGCGTGATCGCAACGGTATTAACCCAGCAATGGTGGATTCTAATCCTGCCGCTGGCCGTTCAGCTCATCAGCCGTACGTACGGAGTCAAATATAACCTGTTTGTCCGCCTGCTCTCGCCCTTGCTCCCGGTGAGCCAGCGGACCGAGGCCCGCGAGCTGCTGCGCTTTAACAACCTGCTCGCGATTCTGTTCCTTGTCGTAACTCTTGCCGCCCATTATCTTGGGCTGACGGTGTTGTCTTACATCGCCCTAGGCATGCTGACTGCCGCCGTTGTGGCTGCTTTAAGCGGCTTCTGCCTCGGCTGCTTCATGTACTTTCAATACAAGCAGTTCCGCCTGCGCCATCAGAGATCCTGACAACAAACGAAAGCCCGCCGTCATCCGGCGGGCTTTCTTTCTATTCCGTTTAAAGAACGATATCGGAAATAAACCGCTCCAACACCGTCACATCGGTAATGTTTTTGTTACAGCTCTCGCTGTTCACGCACATATAATTGCCGATAGCCTTGTAGTAATCCGGCGAAGCATTAGCCGGTCTCGACTTCGTAACGGCCGAGAACAATGCCACTTCCTCATGCCGGTTGCACAGGAAGCATACGCTCTTTTTCTGCACCGGCGTAAATCTGCCTTCCACGCCTACAAGCCGGCCGTTCAGATGATACGCGAGATACATTTTATTCGTTGCGATATCGGTCCAGCCGAGATAAGTCACGTAACGCAGATCAATTGCCGCGAGATCGGGAACCTTCAGCTTTTTGGCCTTTGGGAACAGCTTCTTCAGCTGCTTCTCCTCGACTGTATCGAACGGCTTCACGTATTCCTCAAGCGACCTCAGATAACCCTGAAACTCCAGCGGGGTATTTAACGACGCAAAGCTTTCGAGCAGCTTCTGCTCAGCCTCGGTTGCCCCCGGGAATGCTTGCATCACTTTAAAAGGCGTGTTTGACCGCACCGACGCAATAACCTTAGGATCGGATACCGTGCTGCAAGCCTTTTGCAGCTCTCCTACTTGCTTCTTAATCAAATTCAGTTGATGGTTTCTAATAAATGGTGTACACATTGCTTTGTCAGCCCCTTATTTTTATTTGATCGACTTACTCTCAAATAAGGTGCAAAGCCCATTATTAGAAACGATAGCCGGGCGACCATCCTTCAAGTACGCCCCATGCAAAGTATCGCCCCTAATTCAGGCTCTGCATGAAGCTGATTCGTAATCCGGCAAATTGATTTGCCATTGTTACCGCCTCCCTTTACTACTCGATTATAAAATAGATCCGGCTTCGCCCGCAATCCTCGCGGCTTAGCCTTACATCCATTCCCGCAGCTGCGGCATCATCCGCTTCGCATCCTCGTAGCCCTGCTTGTACAAGGCATCAAGCTTCGCCGGATCCCGTTCCATTCTTCCCACCGCAAGCGTCTGTTGGGGACGAATCACAAATACCGCCCCTCTCTTCTCCTGCTCGGCGATATAATCCAGCGTCCCGTTATAACGTTCATGCCTGCCGAGCATCTGCTCCACCAGCCTTGGATACTTCCGGTAGGCGCGCTGCACGATCCAACTGAACCTGCCGGCCGATTTCCGGTAGTCCCCGTTCCTCGTCAGAATAAGCAGATTACGCTTATAGCCGTCGCTCTCGGCCTTCCCGAGCGGAATCGGATCGGATATCCCGCCGTCCAGCAGCTTCCGCCCTCCGTATTCCACAATCGGCGCGATAAAAGGAAGCGAGCTGGATGCCCGGAGCAGCCGCAGCAGGTCAAAGCCCGGATCGCTTTTCCGGTAATAGACGGTCTCTCCCGTCTCGCAGTCGGTTGTGCCAATGACGAACTCCTCCGGGCTCCGCTCGAAAGCCGCGTAATCGAACGGGACATGCCGATTCGGAATCTCGTCGAAGATAAAGTCCATTCCGAAGAGCTGGCCCTTCTTCCAGAGGTTTTTCCAAGAGATATACCGCGGATCGCTTACCCATTCCACATTGACCGTCCGGTTGCGCCCAAGCTGTCTAGACAGGTAGCTCGCCCCCATGCAAGCCCCCGCCGATACGCCGACCATATAAGGAAAATACACGTTATGCTCCGAAAAATACTCCAGCACGCCCGCCGTATACACGCCCCGCATGCCGCCGCCTTCCAGTACCAGTCCGATATTGTTCGCCGTACTCATGATTCCTGCCTCCCGCCAGTGGCTTCGTCTCTATTCGTTACTTTCATTGTAGCGTAATCGCTAAAGAAACTTAACAAACTTTCCTAAGTCCATGCCTTGAAACCAGCCATCAACTATGTCACAATCGAGAAGGATACGCGGGACAGTTGTCTATATCCCGTCAATTTGCAACCGATTACATAGTTGGCGGCAATTCAATCCGATTCCAGCAACAAGAATCATCACAAATAGCGTGATCCACGCATTGTGTAATCATCCATTTTAGGAGGGACTTATCAATGAGAACCATTAAACTCGGAAGCACTGCGCTTGAGGTACCGGTAGTTGCGGTTGGCTGTATGCGTATCAATTCCTTGGATAAAGCAGGGGCAGAGCGTTTTGTCCAAACGGCACTGGAGCAAGGGGCGAACTTCTTCGACCATGCGGACATTTACGGCGCCGGCACATGCGAGGAAATCTTCGCCGAAGCGATTCATATGAACGACAGCGTTCGTGAAAATATTATTTTGCAATCCAAATGCGGTATTAAGCCGGGCGTTATGTTCGACTTCTCGAAGGAGCATATCCTTGCTTCGACGGATGCGATCCTGAAGCGCCTCAAAACCGACTACCTCGACATTCTGCTTCTGCACCGTCCGGATGCGCTGGTTGAGCCGGATGAAGTGGCTGAAGCGTTCGACCGTCTGGAAAGCTCCGGCAAAGTACGCCACTTCGGCGTATCGAACCAAAACCCGATGCAAATCGAGCTGCTGAAAAAATCGGTAAAACAACCGATCGTGGCGAACCAGCTTCAACTCAGCATCACCAACGCGAACATGATCTCGAGCGGCATTAACGTGAACATGGAGAACAGCTCCGCAATCAACCGCGACGGCAGCATCCTGGACTACTGCCGCCTGCACGACATTACGGTTCAGCCTTGGTCGCCATTCCAATACGGATTCTTCGAAGGCGTATTCCTGGGCAACGACAAGTTCCCTGAACTGAACAAAGCGATCGACGCGATCGCCGGCAAATATGACGTAAGCAACACTACGATCGCCATTGCGTGGCTGCTTCGCCATCCTGCCAACATGCAGCCGGTTATCGGTTCGATGAACATCGAGCGTCTGAAGGACTGCGTAAAAGCAGCCGACATTACGCTTACCCGCGAAGAGTGGTATGAAATCTACCGCGCGGCAGGCAACATTTTGCCTTAAGAAGCTTTCAAGATCCTCAACAGCCTCTGGTTCAACGCCGGGGGCTGTTTCTTTTCCTATAGCAAGAATCATCAAGAACATCCGTTTCCATTCGTATACAATGAGATCACCCGGAGAACAAGGAGGCAATCATTCGAGTGAAGCAAGATTATCTGGTGCAGATTCAGCAGACGATTGATTACATTGAAGCCCATATAAGCGAGGAGCTGTCTTTATCGCGGCTGGCGCAGGTTGCGAGGCTCTCGGACTTCCATTTCCACCGGGTCTTTCTATCCATGGCAGGAGAGACCGTAATGGAATATGTGCGTAAAAGGCGTCTTGCGATATCCGCTTACCAGGTGGCTTATTCGGATGCAAAGCTGATTGATATCGCTCTCGATGCCGGGTTTCAGAACCATGAAACCTTCACCCGTGCCTTCAAGCGCATGTTCGAAATGACGCCGGGAGAGTACCGCAAGCGGGAGATCAAGCCTCCTGCCTACTCCAGGCTGAACATGCTGCAGCGCAAGTACAATCCCTATTTAGGAGGAATACGAATGGAATACAAGATCATAACCAAGCCTGCCTTCAAGGTCATCGGCTACGAGATCCGTACCCGGGCAAACGGAGACAATCACAAAGAGATTCCGGCCTTCTGGCAGGAATATATTCAAAAAGAGCTGTACAAAAACATTCCGAACCGCGTGCACAAGGATTCCCCGGTCGAGCTTGGCATCTGCTACAACTTCGATATGGGCTCGGACAGCTTCTCTTACCTGATTGGCATGGAAGCGGAAACCTTTGACGGCGTGGAAGGCGAAGGCCTCGTATGCCGTGAGTTCGACGGCGCCGAATACGCCGTGTTCACTACGCCAAAGGTGCCGCGCGAGCAGTTCTCCTCCTCGATTCAGAATACGTGGATGACCGTCTTTGGCGAATGGTTCCCTCATTCGGGCTACGAGCATGCCGGCACGCCGGAGTTCGAGCTGTATGACGAGCGCAGCAATCCTGAGCTGGCGGAGATTCAGATGGACATCTATGTTCCGGTGAAGAAGAAGGCTTAATGAAGCAAAAAAGGACTATTCCCACCCAAGGGGATAGTCCTTTTCCATTGCCGCTTACTCGTTGATGAGCCCGGCCGCAACCAGTACGCGCTTCATCATAACAACCGATTCCGCGCGGGTAATCGGCAACTTCGGCAGAAGCTTGCCGTTTGTTCCTTTTATAATGCCCTGCTTCGCTCCGGATGCTACCGCCGCAAGAGCCCAGCTGTCGATCTCCTTCTTATCGCTGAACGCGCTGAGTAGTCCCGCGGTTTCGCTGGCCGATGCTTGTGCCAGGCCAGTCATGCCGGAAGCCCGGTTCATCATCACAATCGCTTCCTGCCGGGTGATCGAAGCATTCGGATGGAAGCTTCCGTCCGAATATCCCGTAATAAGACCGTACGACATGGCGCTCGCTACCGCATCGTGGTACCATGCTGTCGCACCCACGTCGCGGAAGGATACTCGGGTATCGTCCTTGGGAGCATGAATGCCGAGTGCCCGCAGCAAAATAGCGGTGAATTCCGCTCGCGTTACGGAGCGGTCAGGCGCAAAGCGGTCTGCGGATACGCCCTGGATCACCATGCGGGATGCCAGATCGTTAATGTCGGCTTTCGCCCAATGCTTCGTTACGTCGGCAAAGGTTTTGGAATGCCCTACCACCGCGTACGTGCTGTTCGTCAAGCTGTTGATCTGCGCGTAGTAGTGACCCTCCGACTGCGTAATGACGGTAGGCACATGAGTGATCATACCGTCGCTTGCCATTACAACGCCAGTCGTGATACGGGAAGGGTCAACGCTGTCCGGAATCGCAATCGTGCGGCTTACGTAATTCGAGAAGCGGTCTATCGTAACCGATTTGCCTCTGTAGCTTGCCGTAACTTCAAACTGAACCGGCGTTGCGATAAGATCGGCCTCACTGTTAGCGGCGGCTTGCTCCACGCTTTCTTTATCCTTCGCGACCGATATGGTTACTTGAATCTTAATATCCTGCAAAGCCGTTCCCGCATCTAATTGACTAGCAACCTGATCGATATTCATCTGCGACGCAGACAACGTATAGCTGGCCTGATTGGTCTGGATGACAAGCGCTGCATCCCTATTTTCCATCAACTTGACCAGCTGTCCGTTCAGTTCGCCAACGACGACTTCGCGGCTGCCTTCCACTGGAAGCGTCAGCGTTTTGATCTGATTCTGTTTCAGCTGCTCGGCAACCTTCTCATTATCCACGCTGATGGTCGTAACAACACGGCCGTTTACGACAACGCTTGTCAGCGTAGCCGATTCGCCCTGCTCCTTGCCGTCCACAATCACCTTCACTTTACCGGTATCGATCGGCAGATTTGGATACACCGTAACTTCGCCTTCCGTTACCGCCACAGGCAAGGAGTGCATGTCCCCGTCCGTAAAGGTCAGGCTGGCGGGATCTTCCTTATCAACCGTGAGCTTCTGCTTGGCGGATTCCGAGCCGGATTTTGCTTTCACTTGTACCGTAAACAGCTGTTTGCCCTCGTTAATCAACCGGTCGCCACCCGTTGTATCAACCCAGATCACGCGCAGCCATCCGTTTTCCTGATCAATATTGGAGACAAAGCAGCCCTCCTGCGATTCGCTGCATGTCTCCGTATTCGCGTCGCCGTATTTCGGCTTAACGCTAATGATTTCGAGGGCTTTTGAGTCGTAATTCAGCTGAACGTTATACGAGCCGATCCCTCTTTCCGGCTGCTTGATCGATACCGGGATATCCACTGTCCCGCCGGTATTAACTGACACGTCGCCAATCTTCAGCTCGATGGGGGAGCTCTTCGCGGCAAAAACGTAAGGGCTGCCTAGCGACAATCCGCCCAGCAGCAGGGTAACAGCCAGCAAAGCCGTCAGTAAAGGGTTAAATATCTTCCGCTGTAAGGTCATGTTGAGCCTCCGATCAATTTTTATGGCGTATGATTGCCCATGTACTGGAATGAGCCTGCTGGATAAACGTTCCATTGGTCTTCGTCGTATTCAATCGATGCGCCGTTCACTCCGGATTTGCGGACAAGGGTTTTGCCGCTGGCTAATAACCCGCCCGGACCTGTTTCGGTTGGATCTCCCAATACATCAATCGTTTGAGTGCCCCTTTTTAAAACGATTGCTTTTAGAATCTTGTCGGGGTCGTTAATAATCACTTCATCGTTGTAATACGTTGCGTGCGTAACGTCAAAGAAGTCGTAAAACGTTCGGTCTATAAAAATAAAAGGCATGTTTTTATAGAACTCAAAAGCGATTGGATAGTTGCTGACTACGGTGGTATGGCTCTTGGTGTCATAGCGGTACACCGACACCGAGTAGGTATTCGCAGGGATCTTGTCCCCGCCTGGAGCCACCGTTGGCGCATAAAGTTCTATGGCTATTTGAGAATCAGAACCGCGCAGAAACTCCGAAATATACATCTCCGGCACGATCTCAACGGACGTTGTTTTGAACGCAAAAGCGTTAACCGTCTTGTTGCCGATCAAGCTGGCATCCACGAAGGCTCCCGCTTCGACCACCGCATAATACTCCGTATTTGCCGTGAAGGCATTATGTTGAATCGTTACGGTTGAACCGTTCACGGAAACTTTCGATCCGTTCGCCGCGTCTATCGTCTCGACTACGCTGTTATCGGCTTTCTTGTAGATCGTAATCTTTTTCCCCGCTGCGGCCGTGACATTCTTGTCAAAGGTCATCGTAAGCGGATCTACCTTCTTAACCTTGGTTGCTCCCGCTGCAGGAACCGTATTGATTAAGACCGGTTCGATTTCCGCCTTAACCGTCAGGTTCTGCGAGGTAATCGCATGCCCGCTTGCGACAGCCGAAGATGATGCGGTAACCGAGAAATCCGTAATGTCCGCATCAAAATCCGTACCGTCATAATCGAACATGACATAAGCCGATCCATCAGGTAACACTCCCGCACCGATAATCGATAAGCCCGCCGGTGCATGGTTCAATGCAAAATCATTCATGTCGACATTACTCAAGAACGTATCCCCGGTCAGGGTTAATGTGACGAAAGCTCCGGCATTCAAGATGCCTTCAACCAGTGGTGCGCCCGGATCTACGGCAGCCAGCATTTCACGCGTATCCTTGGACGTAAATGCCCAATCCGATACACCCGCGAACGGATTACCCGCCGCATCCTTCACTGCCCCCGCTTCAATCTGAATGACATACCCCTTCAACGCATCAAACGGAGCATGCTGAATCGTTAGCGTGTCACCGCTAACCGATACCTCCGAATCGCTGCCAAAGGTATAAACGGCAAACTCGGTGTGATCCTTGGCATTAACAATCTTGACCGTCTTCCCATTCACCGGCACGACCGGTTCGCTGAACGTCACCGTAAGCTTATCCGCCAGTTCTACCCCCGTACTGTTACCCGTAGGATTGAAGCTGCTCACAACCGGCGCAATCGTATCCGGCGTGGAGAAATTCCATGCCAAAATTCCTTGCAAGCCGGCATAGTTGTTGCCCGCAGCATCCCGGAATGCTCCCGCGTCGATTTCCACGTAAAAATCTGCACCGTCGGCCAGATTCGGATTAAGCAGCGTCACGGTATTACTGTTAATCTGGACGGCATTTGTGTCGGTCGCGTTATAGGTCTTGAACAGACTGTTGTCGGAAGCCCGGTAAATACGAACGGTCTTGCCGTTTACCGCTTGTACGGGCTCAGAGTATTCCATCGAGATATCGGCTGTCCGGTTTACGCCGGAGGCATCGTCCGCAGGCGTCGTTGACTGAAGAACCGGCGCAATCGTATCCGGCGTGGCGAACGACCAATCCGTACCGTTGATTCCCGCAAAGTTGTTGCCGCTAAGGTCAGTCAACGCCCCCGCCTCCACTTCGATGGAGTAAGACGTCGTCTCGGCCAAGCCCGAATTATGAATCGTCACCGACTTGCCGCTGATCGTCACTTTCGAGGCATCCGCAGCGTCATAGGAGACAAGCTCGCTATGATCCGCGTTGAGAATCGTAATTTTTTTACCGCTAACGGCTTGTACGTTCTCATCCAGCGTCAAGATGAAGTTCGACGCTTTATTAGCATCCGCCGCTCCGTTCGCCGGGGATAACGCGGCCGTAACCGGCCCTTCCGTATCTACGGTTGTAAAGCCCCATCCTGAGCTTCCTGAAATACCCCTAAACGGATTGCCGACAAGATCGGTAAAGGCGCCGGCATCAATCGTGACGTAATAAGCCGTTGCATTGCCGAGTCCCGGATTAACAAGAACGGCCGTGGTGCCCGTCACCGTCACTTTCGAGGGATCCGATGCGAGGTAGGTCGTCACCGGTTGATTGTCCGACGCACGGTATATATGTATGCTTTTGCCTGCTGCCGCTTTGATCGGCTCATTAAAGACAATCTGCAGCTGTTCGGTACGGCTTGCGGCATTCGATAGAGCTGCCGGCGTCGTTCCCGTTACGACAGGCGGCGAAGTATCGGGAACCAAGCCGATGGTGCCTGCCCGGGCAGCAGAGCCGGCTGCTCCGTTCGAATCAACCGGAGTAACCTCGAAGAAGAGGTGATGATCGACATCCGCGTCCTGAACGGTGTACGTTGTTGTTATTTCACCGGCAATCGGCGCCTTGTCGGAGCCGTCAGCAAGCGTGCCGCGGTACCATTGATAAAGCGTCGCGCCCTCGGCATCGTTCTCCGGATCGGCATAACGGTATCCGCCCGTTAGCGCGCTGCCCGTTTGCACCGTTCCCGTAATCGCAACCTTGTCGGCGACCGGCGCATCGTTGCTGTCTTTCAGCTCGGCAATAAACTTTACTCCGCCCGTTGCCGGCGTTTTGCCGACATAGCTATTCATCAGCACGGTTGCATCGGCCGTTGTAATGACGCCGTCGCGGTTAACGTCGAGCCTGTTTTTCTCCTGATCCGTTATCTGAAGCTTGGAATTAATCACTTTATAGATGTACAGCACGTCGGCTGAGGTTAATAGACCGTCCCCCGTTGTATCCCCAAGGAGAGTTACGTTTAGATCTACGTAATCGGTTAAAGCAAGCGAATTAGAATCACTGCCCGTAATCGCAAGACGGGTAACACCAGGCTCTTTGACGCGGACTTCGATCCGGCCATTAGCCGCTGTTGCCGTTGCCACATTTGATTTGCTCGAGGAGGCCGTTACGGTGACCTGACCCGTAAACTGCGGGAATACGCCGTTGACGTCAAAGCTGAAAGAGTCTCCGTTCACCGCCATGCCGGCGCTCAGCCATCCGCTGTCCCCCGTTACCGGCGTCAACAACGTATTGACCGGCTCCGCATGCACGGTTTGTCCGCCAACTAGCGGCACTGTAAGCAGGAAAGCCGATAAGGCGCAAGCTGCTCTCTTCGAATGACGAGAGCTGTTCATTCGTACGTTCATGTCATCGTTCCCTTCCTGGTGATTGGACTCTACGTTGCGAACCGAGAATGACTAAAGAACTATATTTTCGCACCCTTATATGAGTCTTTAAGCCCATTATTCGACACGTTTTGCCATAATCCTTTATATTAAGGCATGAAATTCCACATTTGATTGTCGAATCTCCCCTACCGAATGACTAAATTACTTTATTACTAAAATTCCCTGCAACTCTGCAGAAACATGGTTCGTCTAAGGGGAGGAAGGTTAAGCTAATAATAAAAAACCAGGCGGTGAACATCATGAAAAAAATCAGCACCCTTGTTTTACTCGTAACGCTCAGTTTGACCCTGCTTATGGCAGGCTGTTCGAAGGCTGATAACTCGGCTAACACACCATCCTCTAACAACTCCACCAACCAGACGTCAAACTCTAACAATACCGATACAGGCTCGACGAATACGAGCACGAATGCGCCTAGCACCGAACCGGAGAACACTCCTTCGCAGCAGCCAAGCAATAACGGCGGCAGCACTTCCGAGAATCCAACTCCGATCAGCACGAATGAGAAAACCGTTCAGATCGGCAATGTTACGGCACTTCGTCTTGCCGATTCGAAGGCGGGCTGGGTAGCCGGCAATGGCCAAATTGCCAGAACCGATGACGGCGGCGCACACTGGAGGCTGCAATATTCCGGCAGCAAGCCGATTAATCAGATTTTTGCCCTTAGCAGCAATAAAGTGTGGGCAACCATTGGCGACAGCAATGCCAAAAGCCTAATCCTCATTCAATCGACGAATGGCGGCAAATCATGGACGAAGGCCGGCACCGTGCCTAATCATGGCTTCCTCCATTTCACGAACGACAAAACGGCCTTCAGCGGCAATGCAATGACCAAAGACGGCGGCAAAACCTGGACGGAGCTGCAAACGCCGGGCAAAGAAATTGGCGAGGTATACTTCCATGACGTGAACAACGGCTGGGCGGTGCAAGTAGTGAACGGACGGCTTCTCTTCATGCATACCGGGAATGGCGGCAAGACTTGGAATACCGTGATGACCCGCAAGACGGAAGAGGCTCCTAACAACGTCATCATCCGTTCCACGGCAGCTAACGACGCCTGGATTGAGCTGATCGGAGGCTCCGGCATGTCCCAAACCTCCTACTCGCTGTTCCATACGGCAGACGGCGGCAAAACCTGGCTTCCTGCCATCGTGAGGAACGGGGCAGGCTCCGGTCCGGCACCAGGCTTCACGATGGACGACGCATCGATTCCTAAAGGCATGACCAGCTCGGCGCCAGGCACCTTGTATGTCGTAAATCCGCAGACCGCGATTATGGGCGGACAATGCTCGGCATGCGACAAACCTAACACTATCATGAAAACAACGGACGGCGGCAAGCATTGGACAATCAGCAAGTCCGAATTTACGGGCTACGGCACGCAATTTATTGGTGCATCGGATGCCAGCCATGTCTGGTTCATCACGACGGACGCGTCCAGTGCAGCCGTTCTGAACACGTCCTCCGACGGAGGCAAGACCTGGCACAAGGCCTTTACCTTCAAAAAGCCGCAGGTTCAAAAATAAAGCTTGCGCAAAAAGCCCTTCTGCAGCCTGCAGAAGGGCTTTCCTTTTTTATTGAAAGTCGCAACTCAGTTCGTGTCCTTCATGCCTATCAGCTCTTTCCGGTGGGAATAGGCTAGCAGAAGAAAGTTAATCAGCCCCAGAAGCACGTAAGGCCAGGAATAATTGTCCAGAACCAGATAGATGGATAACAGCAGCATCCCCAGCACAACATGAAAGGCGTCGGTCTCCGAGGAGATAGGCCTGCCCTTGCTCAGCCGTCTGGACGCCAATAGCAGCACCGCCAATATAATCGCATAGGCGAGAGATGCCGCAAAGCCGGTAAGCCCGCTCCAGACGCCGAAGGTCACGGCAATCGCTTTGCCGCCCTTCCAATCGGCAAACGGAGAGAACATATGGCCAAGGATAGCCGCCGCCGCGGGAAAAATAATACCGAACCCGGTAACCGAGTCGCCGTGCTGCATCAAGGCCATAGGCAGATAACCCTTCGCAAAATCCAGCACGATACCGGCGAAGCCGTATCCGTAGCCCGCTGCCTTCCATAAATTTATCGCACCCGGATTGCCGTCTCCATAGGTTTTCAGATTAATCTTCATAAGCCTGCCGATCCAATACGAGAACATTAAGGAACCCGCCAGAAACGCTAATGCCGTCCATCCGATGATCATGGATTGCCACGCCCCCCTACCTCAATGCTTCTGCCCTTCCAGGCTACCTTCCGCAGAAACACTACCTGATACAGAGAATAAAGCATAACGTACAAGAAGAAGACCGTGCTTAACAGATGAACGGCCGGAAGCCAGATGCCGAAGCGCCCCGTATAGCCGACGAAATAATAAATTTGCAGCGTGTAGATCGCATAACCGATGGCTAAGGGCAGCAGCGCGGACGTTCCGATGACAAAAGGGGCCGCTTCCGCCGAGATAAGTCCGATTAGCCAGACCGCTATGAGCAATGTTGTCCCGATATGCAGCTTGCTTGTGCTGAGCACGGCCCCTTTGCTAAAGCCTTGAATTTCGCTTTTGATCCCGCCGGGATACATGCGGAAGGACACCATTCCCCGGCCGATATAGTTCTTCACTTTCACCCCGGCCTGGATAAACCGCGCTCCCAGGTTCAGATCGTCAAGCACCTCGCCTTTGACGCTTTCATGTCCTTTCGCCTGCTCGTAATCCTCCCTTGTGGCGAGAATACAGGAGCCGTATAAACCCTTATCCGGGTTTGTCCGCTCCATGGGAGACGTAAAAGCGAACAAGCCAAGCAGGTTCGGGATAAGCGCCAGACGCTCGTAAAATTTTTCCGCCACGTGAAAAGGAACAACCGAGAGGACCCCGCCCTCCTTCTCTCTCGCAGCCAGCAGGGAGCGTACCGCGTCGGGCGCCAGGCGGACATCCGCATCCAGGAACAGAATTAGGTCGCCCTCGGCCTGCAGGTAACCGTTCCATACCGCCCAGTTCTTGCCTGTCCATCCGGACGGGAGTTCCGGGTTCGAGACGACTTTTATGCCATAGCTGTCCGCAATGGCCTGCGTACGGTCCTCCGAATGATCGTCCACCACAATAATCTCAAACGGTTTATAGGACTGAGCCTTAAGGGAACCCAGCAAAAAAGGCAAATTGCCCTCTTCATT
Source organism: Paenibacillus sp. ATY16 (assembly GCF_003399985.2). Lineage (NCBI taxonomy): Bacteria > Bacillati > Bacillota > Bacilli > Caryophanales > Paenibacillaceae > Paenibacillus > Paenibacillus sp. ATY16. Next base: position 16,378 of record NZ_NMOK02000059.1, read on the forward strand.
ACGGGCTGGGATAATAACCGACAGCTTTCTTTCTTGAAAGGGACCTTCGCTGCTGACAGGCACCGTATTTCTTCGGAAAAGCACAAACCCCATGGCTGAGGCGCATACGAGTAAGGCTGTGATCAATACCCCCAATGTCTCACACCCCCCAATAAGCTTATATAGCAAATATATGGCTTTGGCGGTCGTTCTAAGAACGTTTATCTCGGGAGGGGGCTTGATCCATTATTTTTTATAAAAGCACTGTAGTTGGACCGCGTGATGACAAAAAACAAGACCCAACGCTGGGTCTTGTTTTTAGGCAAGATTAAAATTATTCAGTTCCTCCCTAAGCGCCGAGCGTGACGGGTAATCCCGGAGCAGCTGCTCGACAATCTGCTTCGCTGGAGTAATTCCGCCTGCTTTTGCAAGGTGCTTGATCGTTCCGCATAATTTCTTATATTGCTTTCGATTTGAGGCATGCGCAGCTGATATTTTAATCCAGTCGACGAATAAGGAGTAAACTTCATCGGCAAACTCGCCAATAAGCAGAGGGTAGTACTCCGTAATTTCTGATTTGTTTGAACGTACATATTCCAACAGTCTTGCCGTTTTCTTCTCTTCCACCAAAATATGCGTGTAGAGTGTTTGAGCCTTCCAACTACGGCTGCTAGAGCTTTTTAACTGTTCCAAAATTCGATGCTCAACCGTCTCCCATTCTTGCGGCGGGCAAATCCTTTTCAAGTCACGGTAATATTCGTATTCCCCTGCCAGAACAAACTCAGAGTTAGTGAAGCAGCTAGGTCTGTCCCGATTCAAAATATCTTCTGCTTTCCATGAGCTCGTATTTAATCTCATATTAACAGGAGTAGATCCGCAACTCTATGAGGTATCGCTATTTTCCTCGACAATTTCAGGCGGCCCAATCGTCACCCGCTTCCCGTCGAACGAAAGCACAGCCTTGCCTTCTACCTGCATCTGTTCCAGATAATCCTTCGGGATTTGCAGCCTCCCGATTTGATCGATAACGACAAACTGCTCGTGGCGGGAGCCAAACCGGGCATCCTGCTCCGATTGCTCCTGCCCCTCGGGCTCATCCGATTGCCCATCGCTTTCCCGCTTGATCCACTCCGTGCTGGTCAGCCCGTCGCGGATCGCCACGACGCGGTCGACCTGATCGGCTACGGACAGGTCATGGGTAACGATGACAATCGTCACTCCCATCTCCCGATTCAAGCGGCGAAAAATTTGCAGGATCTGTTCCCCCGTGGCGTGATCCACCGAACCGGTTGGTTCGTCGGCCAGCACCAGCTGCGGCCGGTTCGCCAGGGAAATGGCAAGAGCGACGCGCTGCTGCTCGCCGCCGCTCAGTTGGGTAAGCCTGCTGCCCATCCGGCGCTCCAGCCCGACAGCCGCAAGCAGCTGCTTTGCATAAGCCCGGTCGGGCTTGCCGTGAATCAGCATGGGCAGCTCGACATTTTGCAATGCGGTCAGGTAGGGAACCAGATTGCGCCCGTTATTTTGCCAGATGAACCCGACAGTCTCCCGTTTGTAGGCGATCAGCTGCTCCTTGGTCATCTTCAGCAAGTCCCATTTGCCGACATGCGCCCGGCCCGCCGAAGGACGGTCAAGCCCGCCCAATATGTTAAGCAGAGTTGATTTCCCGCTTCCGCTGTTGCCGATAATCGCCATCATTTCGCCCTGCTCCACCGTGAGGTTCAGCCCGTGGAGGGCCACCACTTCCACCTCGTCCGTTTTATAGATTTTGACCAGACCCTCGCAATAAATCATTGGCGCCTTATCGTCTGTTGCTTCCATTAACGTTCCTCCCCCAGCTTAACAGCCTGCGTAATGCGGAGACTTCTTAGCTGCCAGAGCAGGAGACAAGCGCCCGCCGCCAGCATGAAGCCAACGGCCGCATAAAGCTTAAGCATATCCTCCGCTTCGAATACAATTCTAAAGGGCGGTACCTGCCTCGCGTTCTCCAGGCTTTTGTCCTGCAGGAACGGCAGGAACAGGCGGCTTGCGAGCTGGCCCAGACCGATCCCCGCGGCAACGGACAGTCCCATCGTGAAGAGCTGCTCCAGAAGCAGCATGCTCGTCAGCTGCAGACGAGACAGCCCCATCGCCCGCAGGATGCCAAGCTGAACCGCCTGTCGCGACAACGCGAAGAACCAGAAGATAAGATAACCAAGCAAGGATACCAGCAGCGAGATCAGAAAGCCGAGGCTCAGAATCCCGAACAAACCGCCTTGAGCGGGATGATTGCGACGGTCGATCAGCTCGCCCCGCGCATCCCTTACCGAGCTGACTTCGATTCCCCGGTTGGCAAGCGTGTCCAGCACGTTCGCCAGCTTCGTGCCTTCCTTCATATTCAGCCACACTTCATAAGGCGTTTTCTCCACCTGCTGATAAATATAATCCAGATTCCCGATAAAAAAAGGCGCTTCATCCTCGTACAAGCTGGGCCAATACGGAACCACGCCCACAACGACGAATTCCACGGGGGTATTGTCGTAACCGATCTGAATGGTAAGCGGATCTCCCTCCTTCAGGCTATGCTTCTTCGCAAAAGCTTCGGATACAAGCACCGCCTGCTCGGCCGTGCCTAATGCATTCAAATAATAATAAGGATGCATCTTGTACAAATCGCTGCGGAACCAGGCGGTTCCGGCAAAAGCCGCATTGTCAATTCCGACGACCTGCCCGCTTCCAGCCGATTTGCCGCTTACTTCCACCTTGCCGTTTGCCTTCCATACCCTGGCCGCAGCCTCTACGCCCTGCAGGTCCCGGAATGCCCCGAACGACGGCTCCGTGTAATAGATTTTGTTCTGGTCATTCTCGTCCTGCACGCCTTCCCATGCCGTCTCCAGCACCACGTCGGCGCCATACTCATATTGCGTGCGGTCCGAGGCGTTAAGATCCATCGTCCGTGCAGCCGACGAATTGTACACGCCTAGCCCGATCGTCAGAATAAGCAGAATCATCAGCGGGTAAAAGCTTGCCGCGGAACGGGACAGCTGCGTCAGCGTCACGTAAAGGGTAACCGGCATGCGGCTCCGCATAAGCCTATTCCAATACCGCAGCAAAAGCGGAAACAGCCTGAGGCAGAGCAGACCGGCAGCAAAAATCATTAAAGCCGGCAGGACAAATATAACGGTCTGCAGCGTTGTGTCTCCCCCGCTTCCCGCGGACACAAGGCTGCCGCTTTGCAGCATATACCAGCCTGCGGCGGACAAAAGAGCCAAAGCCGCGTCTATGTACAGTCGCTGCCAAAACGGCTTGTCCGCGGAGCTCGCCCGCTTCTGGGCATGCTGGACAACGGAGGCTTCCGCAAATTTGCGAACGGGAGCCGTGGATGCCACTACGGCGAGCAGCGTGGCGGCAGCCCCGAAGAGCAGAGACGTTCCGGTAAAGCCAACCGGTATCGATTTTCGGTCGACAAAAGACAGGAACCCGCTGGACGATCCGATGACCTTCGCCATAAACCAGGCCAGCCCCATGCCGAGCAGCAACGCCGATATCCCCAGCAAGACCGATTCCAGCGCATACAAGGCGGTAATCTGGCGGGGACTCGCCCCGCGGCTGTGCAAAACCGCAATGTCGCTGCGCTGCCTCTCCAGCGCCTGCTGCGCATTAAGCGTGATGAAATAGAGCACCATCGCCAGCACCGGAGCAGCCAGCGCGAACAGCATGGCGAGCAGCAGCAGGCTTTGCTTCTGGAACTCATGCAGCATGGCGGCGAAGGAGAGATTCACCTTTGTGCCTGCCAGCATGCCATGCAGCGTAATGTCCAGCCGTCCAAGCTCGCCGATAAGAGGAGCCAGGTCGCGGATCCGGATATTTTGCAGATCAAACGCATAGTACCAGCCGCCGTCGCCCGGCATCAGCTTATCGACGCCAAGCAAGGTTTCGGACATCGTCTTCGGGCTGACCCACAGCGTATCCGCCAGCTTGTCCTTCCCGTCAATCGCCCAGTTCAGATCCGTCTCATTCTTCAGGATGTAGGAGCCGGTGATGCGGAGGGTCAGCCGCTTTGTCTTGCCGTCCTCGTTTTTGGCGTCGTAAGTAAAGGTATCGCCAATCCTCCAATCATACCGCTCCATCGTGTCGTGCAGAGCCAGCACCTCGATGGCGCCGTCCTGAATCCCGTCTCTTGGCAGCTTGCCATCCGTTAGATTCACCGCATCCGGCACGCCGCTCTGCGCGGCAAGCTCCATGCGGACCAAACGTCCGGCCTGCGCAGAGCCGCCGCTCCGAATCGTGGAGGACGGAAGACTAATCCGGCTGGAGTAGGCTTGGGCCGGGAACCCGATACGATCCGGCAATACCTTCTTCATCCAATTATCCAATTCGCCAAGACCGGACCAATCCGCGTCAGCGCTGCCGTCCGATTGGTATTTCATATACAAGGAAGCGGCAGGCAGGCCTTCCGTCTCCTCCTGCAGCGACTTCGCGACGACCCGCTTCAGCGTGCCGTCCGCGTACATCGGAATGCTCATGGCAAAGGAAGCCGCGACGGTTAAGCCGAGCAGCGTGCTGAGCGTAAACCAGCGGTTTTGCCACATTTTCAGAAATAGAAACTGGAGAATGCGCATTATTTGCCCACAACCTTCTGGCCTTCCTCCAGCCCTTTAATAATCTCAACATCCGTTGAGGTCTGGATGCCGGTCTCGACGTCCACCTCGCCTTTGCTGCCGTCTTTGCCCGCGACAAGCACGTAATGCCTGCTGTTTTGCGTTCTTAGCGAGGATAGGGGAATGGTCAGGGCGTTTTCCTTCCGCTGCACGATAACGGAGGCTGACAGAGGGGTCCCCCGGCCAAGGCCGACAGGCAGCTTATCGAGTTCAATGAGGGTGTAGGCGTCAAGCGATTCCTCGTCTCCGTTACCGCCCTGCTGCCCGTCGTCCTCAACCGGAAGTCTCTTGACTTTGCCCTTGAACTCGCCCGCGGCGTTAATATCCACGATCGTTTCCATGCCGGGGGCAATGCTGTCCATATCGTTTGTGTTGAACTGTACGGCAACGACAAGCGAATCCATATCGGCTATGCGGCCAATCGATTCGTAAGCCCTCGCCAGATCCCCTTTTTCCGCGGTAAAGCTAACGATTGTTCCCGAATACGGGGCGACCAGCTTCAGACTGCCTAACTCCTCCCTCAGCTCGGAAAGCTCCTCCTTCATCAGCTCGTAATCCAGCTGCTGCTTGCGCAGGAGTACGCTATCCGCGGTTTCGGAGTCGCCCCGCATCGCTTCCTTTAAATCCAGCTCGGTCTTCTCGATATCGATTTCTTTACGCCGGATCTGACTGTTCAGGTCTCCAGGATCAAGCTCTGCCAGCACCTGGCCTTGCTTTACCTTATCCCCGGCCTTCACATAGACGTCCGTGATCCGCCGGTTATCCGTCTCAAAAAATAAGTTCTCCTCCTGAGCGGACAACAGCTTGCCCGAACCGGTCGCTTTCAGCTCAAGCGTCTTCTTCTTGACCGGATATTCCGGCTTCTGCGAAATTTTCGGCACCTTGATTTCCGGCAATGCCTCCTTCTCTTCCTCCTGCGGCATCAGCGAGCAGCCCGCGAGCAAGGCGAACCCAACTACCGCAAGCGCCAGGCCTGCCGCCCGTCCTTTCTTACTCCGGCTCCTGCAGCCGGCTGTCCGCCATCTGATAGACAACATCCGCCGCCTCCCATAACGTAGAATCATGTGTCGTCATGCAGATGGCGATTCCTTCCGCTTCGATAATGTCGCGAAAGATAGCGATAATTCTGGCCGCCATCTGCGAGTCCAGCTCCGCTGTCGGTTCATCGGCCAGCAGCAATGCCGGTTTATGGGCGATGGCCTTGGCTATCGCAATCCGCTGCTGCTCACCGCCCGACAGCTCATAAGGACGATGATTAGCCCGCTTCGTTAGTCCCACCAGCTCCAGGCATCGGGCCGTCCTTGGCTTCCATTCCGAGCGGCGCGCCCCGGCCATCCGCAGCGACAGCTCGACATTCTCCCAGGCGGAGAAGAGCGGCAGCAAAGCAAAGGATTGAAAAACAAAGCCGATCTGCCTGCGCCGAAGCATGGTCAGCTGCTTGTCGCTCTGGTTCTGGAACGAACGTCCTCGGAAGAAGACCTCCCCCTCGGAGGGCTGATCCAATCCTCCGAGCAGATTAAGAAGCGTTGTTTTCCCCGAACCGGATCGCCCCCGAAGCATCGTCAGCTTGCCGGATTCGACGGTCAGGTCAATCCCCTTCAACACCTGAAGGGGAATACCGCCGCTAATAAAGCTTTTGTGAACGCCGCGCACCTCAAGCAACGGTCCCGCAGGCTGCAAAAGTTGAACCGCCATTATTCCGCCGCCTCGTCAGCCAGCGCCTTCGTCAGCAAATCCTGCCCCTGCGACTGAATCGCCTTAAGCGCCTCGTCAACGGTTTGCGTGCCCTTTACCGCCTGATCGATCTGACCGGCCGCCATGTTCCCGAAGGACTGGGCAAAGCCTGCCGGCAGCGAGTCCTCCTGCAGCAATGCCTGCTCATTGATTTTCTCGTTATAGAAGGCGTCGATATTCTTGCCATCCGCTTCATTCTTGTAGGCTGTTCTGGCCGACAGAGCCGGCGAGGACTTGGAGCTTGTCTTCGCAAGCTGTTCGCCGTTTGCGTACTTCAGGAATTCCCAAGCGGCAGGCAGGTTCTCGGAAGAAGCATTAATCGCGAAAATCGTATCGAGGCTCATGCTGCCTGTAGCCCCTTCCTGGGAAGGATCGGTCGGGATCGTGACCAGATCCCAATTCACGTCCTGACCCGGCGCTTTAACGGCTCCGCCGCTGCTTCCCGCCGCTTTGGTTGCTGTGGCTGTGGCTATCTTGACGCCGCCGATTCCCATCATGTTCATCAGCATCGGACCATCCACCGTCATAGCCGCTTGTCCGGACATAAACCGCATCGTTGCCGGCCCAAACGAGAAGGTCGACTTCCCGCCGCCCATTCCGCGGATCATCAGCCCTCCCTGACCACCGCCTCCTTGCGAAGAAACCGTGGAAATGCTGCCCGACTTATATCCGTCCACGACCGACTGGACGACCGCCTTCCATTCCGGCGTATCGAAGGATACCGTCTTGGCTTCGCCGTCCGCATAGAGCAGGCCTTTGGCTTCGCCAATCTCGCGGATCAGCTCGAATGAGTCCCGCGTCTGCATGGGAAGGGACAAGCCGTACAAAGCGTCATCCGCTCCGACTTTGTCCAAGGATACGTTGTCGCTGCCTTTTTTCGCGGGGAACCTTGCCGCCAGCTGCAGCACTTCCTCCCAGCTCATGCCATCCGTCGGGTAAGGGACGCCGTATTTATCGAACAGGTCTTTATTGTAGTAAAGAGCCTGACTCGAGAAGCTTGGGCTTAACCCGTACAGCTTGCCCCCGCCGCGCGCCTTCAAGAGATCGATAACCGAAGGCAGGAACGAATCCAGATCGAATTTGTCCTGCTTGACCGCGGCATCCAAATCGTACAGCTTGCCGTCCTTTGCAAGCTCCGCGTATTGCTCCTCCGTCAGCAGAACGGCGTCCGGCTGCTGCTCCTCGATAAAGCTCTCCATCGCCGCTACCGGATCATCCGCCGACATCGCCTCCTCCGTCGATACGACCTCGAGCTCCACATTCGGGAACATCGCCTGAAAGGCGTTGCCGTACTGCATGTAGAAGGCCTCCTCGTTGAAATAGCCGACCTTCAGCGTGCCTTTATCCTCTCTGTCGAGACTGCCGAATGCCGAGCCGGCCTCCTTGCCGCCCCCGGATGTACAAGCCGTCAAAGTCAGGGACAAGGCCAGCAGGCTTGTGGCAAGCCCTCTTCTTTTTCTTCTCACTACCGATCACCCTTCTTTCGTTTAGTAGCTTCAACGGTAAGTATGATTAACGTTTCTTAGAAAACCGTTAGAGAAGCTGAAAGCAGGCTTAAAGGACGATTAAAGGGAGGTAAAAAGTTCGGGACCGCCGCCAAGCGGCATTGCGCTGCTCCAGCGCAGGCATCGGCGAGTGCCCCATGCTCCATGCAACATGCACAGCGCTGCTTGCTCCATGATGCTGCATGCTACATACTCGGGGCACAGCGCTCCTTGCTCCATACTCCGTGCGGCATGCTTCGTGCTCCATGCCCCGTGCTCCGTGCTCCGTGCTCGGGGCACAGGGCAGCATCTCCCCTTTCGGCGTAAGCTTCGTTTGCATGGATCCCGTCGCAGCTCGCGCTTGCAGGCGCCCTTCATCATACACATTGCACATTTTGCACAATAACAATCAGCTTATAGCCGATTGGAGAACCTATCCTGCACGAAATGCAGGATAACTCGCCTGTTGGAGCTTTTTTGCGCCGTTTTCTTCCGATATCCTGCATTTCTTGCAGCGTATTTGGGGTTACCGGGCTAAACGAGCCCATACGCTGCATTTCGTGCAACGTAGGCGCATGGCGACACCACGACTAATCCATTCGTGGTTGGGCGCGCGGCATTCGCCGGCGATGAACGAAAAAAACGCCCTCAACTGTCCACTTGAACAGTAAGGACGTTCTCTTATTTATCATTCATCCAGCAGGCAAAGTCACCAATACCCGCGTGCCGACGGCGGGCTTGCTCTCGATGCGGATTTTGCCGCCGTGGCGTTCGACGATCCATTTGGCAATGGCAAGGCCTAATCCCGTTCCGCCTTCTTGTCTCGTCCGTGCCTTGTCCCCGCGGTAGAAACGGTCGAAAATATGCGGGAGATGCTCCGGCTGGATGCCGATTCCCGTATCCTCGACCTCGAGGTAAACGGTATGCGCCAGCTTGCGGCAGGCTACCCTTATTACGCCGCCCTCCAGCGTATATTTAATGGCATTATCCATTAACACCATAAGCAGCTGGTGCAGCCGTTCCTCATCGGCCTGGAGCAGGACAGGCGACTCTACTTCGCCGCGCAAAATAATATCCTTCACTTCCGCCAGCATCGTCATCTTGCCGATCCCGTCCTGCACAACTCGCTCCATATAGATAGGCCTCTTATCCAGCTCCAGCTGGTTGGAATCGGAGCGCGCCAGCATGAGCAGTCCGCTGACCAGCTTGCCCAGCCGCCTTGTCTCCTGCAGCACCATGGAAATATGCTTGCTGTCCTGCTCAATCGTATGCTCCGGATGACGGAGCAGCAGCTCCGCATGGGCTTGAATTACCGACAAGGGCGTGCGCAGCTCATGCGAGGCGTCCGAGACGAACTGCTGCTGCTTCTCCATTGAGTTGCGGATGGGAATAAGCGAACGGTTGGCCAAATAATAACCCGCCGCAACGGCGACAAGCAGCCCGATAAAACCGCCGAGGAGCAGAATCATCCGCAGGCGGTTCAGCATGCTTACCTCCGCCGATATGTTCGTAAGCAGCTGATGCTTCACGCCAACCTGCACCTCTCCGCCAATGCTGCTGTATATCAGCGGAGCAGCCGTTTCCTTGCTGCCGTTAAATACCCGGTAATACTGATCCCCCAGCTTGACCGTCTCGGGATGATCCCCGAAGTTGTCGGGCTGCAGGCGATTCAGATCCTTTTCCCCAAACATGCCCGCCGTCGGTATCTGGATTGGCTTATTGTCCTCCGTCCAGAACAGCTGGAACACCGGGCGATTCATCTGGCCCACCTGATAAATGACGGACGGCTTTGTCTGAAGCGACGGCAGAGCCTGCACGGTCGTCTTCGAGGCAATCCCCGCCACCGTTAACTGATTGCTCACTCCCGTCAGGGATTTGTCAATCTGCGAGAACATCATGTCTTTCATCACAAAATATACAAACGCGTTCAGCGAAATAAGAATGATGGATAAAACCGCCGCGTTGCGGATCGTCAGCTGCATTCGGGTACGCTTAATCATTGGGCCCTCTCCTTCAGCATATACCCGACTCCGCGGATCGTATGGATATAACGGTCGCAGCCGGAAGGCGTGAGCTTTTTCCGCAAATAATGGACGTACACATCCACTACCCCCGGACTCGCATCCGAATCTATCCCCCATACGCGGTCAAGCAGCTGCTCCTTCGTCAGAATCTGCTCCCGGTTCAGCAGCAGAAACTCCATCAGCTCGAATTCCTTGGCCGTCAGCTTCAGCGCCTCGCCGTTCGCGTATCCTTCCATGAAGTGACATTTAACCGAGAGGCTGCCGTAGGTCAGCTCCCCGTCCTTTGCTCCCCGCAGCTGCCGCCGCATGAGCACGCGAAGCCTGGCCAGCAGCTCCCGCATGGCAAAAGGCTTAATCATATAATCATCGGCGCCCGCATCCAGGCCAAGCACCCGGTCCTCTACGCCGTCCCTCGCCGTCAGCAGCAGAATAGGCACCGCATTTCCTTTTTCGCGTAGCTCCTTCAGCACGGTTACCCCGTCCATGCCCGGCAGCATAATATCCAGAATAATCAAGTCATGAATGCGCTGATCGGCCAAATACAGCCCCTCCAGCCCGTTATCGGCTTCATCGACCTGATAAGCTTCTTCCTTCAGAACCGTCGCGATGGCATCGCGAAGCGGTCTCTCGTCTTCCACCATTAGTATCCGCAAGGCTATCTGCCCTTTCTTCTAATCATAATCGCTCGCCCCATTGTACAGGACGAACCTTAAGAAAGGGTTAGAAATCCGCTACCGCTAATCCGTCATTCGCAAAAACAGTACAGCCAGGCGAAGTTTCATGAAATCATTCGGCTTCTTGAAGTCCAGGCCAAGCAGTTCGCTCATTTTCTCCAGCCTATAGCTTACCGTGTTCCTGTGAACATATAGCTGCCTAGCCGTGTCGCCAAGCAAACCCTCGTTCCCCACAAACGCTTCCAGCGTTTGAAGCATATCCTGCGCCCCGGTAGAATCGCTGTCGAGCAGCGGCCCCAGAACATGCCTGCAGTAATGACGCATGCTGTCCTCCGGAACAAACTGGAATAAATGAGCCATCTGTATCGTGTCGAAATGCAAAATCTGCTCCCGCGACCGCAGCTTCCGGCTCAGCTTAATCGTTTCCTTGCATTCGTCAAACGCTTCGGCAAACTGCATGGCTGTATCCTTTGGCGTACTAAAGGCAAATTGAATCAACCTATCCTTTGGGCTCACCGCCTCAAGAGAGGACGCCAGCGCCTGAATCGTCCCTGCGCTGGACACCGGATAGATCGACAATAGCCCTGCCTCCGTTACAACATGATAGCCTCTTTTATCGCGAATGGCCGGATTGAATTCCAGCTCCTGCCGCACAGCCTTAAGCCGGGTCGGCTTCAACCGGTTTCCTTCCACCTCTTCGGCCGTACATAATACGCAGACGAATCGGCTGTCCAATACATGCACGCCAGCCTTTTCCGCCTGATGAAGCACCGTATCCAGAGAGGCGCCTGCCTCCAGATAATGATTGATGATTGCGCCAAGCTCCTGATGCCAGAATGTCTCCGAGCCATTCTCCATCATCTTGGACAAGTAATATGCGAGCATCTCCGAGGCTTGATGGAATAATCCCTCCTCGGACTTCGGCAAGTAATCGATCGGCAGCACAAAGATGGCAAATCCAATGCAATCATCCCCATGAAATAACGGCAGCCGATATAATTGCCGGTCAGTCTTCGTTATTCTGCGCGGCTCTGGCTTCCAGGGCCATTCGCCCATCAGCTCCCCCTCCGAGCAGTCGGAGTCATTAAATAGAATGTGGCCTCTTCCGCCCACAATCGCCATCGGGTATTCCATGACCGAAGCTATGCGCTGAAACGGATTATCCGCGATGTCTTGGTAGAGAGCAACCTTCATTAATCGCTTTTGCTTCTCGACGACTCGCTTAAGCCATGACGTATTGCGGTTGATCTCGTCCTGCAGCAGCCCGTTGATCTGATCGGAGAAAGCGAACGGGTAAGGCAGCTCGATTAAAGGAAATCCAAGCGCATCCGCTTCTTCGATAAGCGCAGCGGGCATCTCCGACCAGAACCTGCCCAGCTTAATGCCAAGACCGGCGGAATGCCGCTGATGCAGGCTTCTTATCGTAGCAATGGCATCATCTACGGAGTCTTTGAATACGTAGGCCGTCGTAAAAAACATATCCCCGTCTTTTGCCCATTGCACAAAGTCGGGAGCATCAATAATATTAAGCGATTTAAGCGGCCGGGAGCCTCCGGCCCTTCCGGCGACCAGCTTTCCTTCTGATAAAGGATAGACGCGCATGGCTTCTTCAATAGTCAACAACATAGAATCCCCTCCCGCTAGCTCTAGCGGCTTAAATAGCCTAAAGGGCTCCCCCATTTGGAGGAACCCGTACTATGCAAGCCCTGACTATTTTTCAGGCAAAAATTCATTCGTGTAGAATTGATCTATTTTCAAATCCTTTGTCACCAGGCCCGCTTCCTTCATCTGGCCAAGCAGCGTTGTCCAGCGCTCCTCCGACATGTAACCCGTACCGTGGGAAGCGGCGTCCCCGCCGAATACGAAATCCTTCGCCACGCCTTGCGCATAGGCAAGGTGATCGAGGGCGTAATCCTTGTTGTAGCTGTTAATAACCTTGTTCACTTCATCGCCATGCTTATAATAGTAATCCCAGCCTTCTGTTGTGGCTTTTAAGTACGCTTTAATCACTTCCGGCTTTTCTTTAATCATTTTCTCCGTCGTAATGACTACGTTGCCGTAAGGATTATAGCCAAGATCGGCGTTGAGGAACCAATCCACGTCCACATTCTGTGATTTCAGCACAAACGGCTCATTCGTCGCGTAGCCTTGCTGCACGGCATTTTTATCCGCCACGAATCCTGCCAGCGAGCCAGTGTAAGCTTGGATCTTTACATTGTTCAGCTTGTATTTGTATGCAAGATACTGCCAGTACGGGAAGCCTGTCGCCACATAGACGTTATGGCCGTTCAGATCTTCGATTTTGTTAATGTCCGACCCCTTATGGAAAATCAGATTTTGAGGATTGGTCTGCAAATCCGCGTAGACCGCCACTACCGGGATGCCTTCCTGTCTAGCCAGAATGACCTCGTCGGCTTGGGACATGGCGAAGTCGACTTTGCCGGAAGCCACTAGCTGCACGTTGGATATTTGAGGACCGCCTTGCTGGATCGTTACGTCCAGCCCGGCATTTTTGTAAATGTCTCCGGATAACGCCGCGAAGTGACCGCCCATCTCCGGCTGCGCGAACCAGCTCATTTGCTGAATGACCTTGGCCGGTTTATCCGGCGAGAAAGCCGTGCTGCTGCCTCCATTGCTGGAGCAGGCCGTTAATGCCGCTGCTATCGCAGCTATAAACCCGGTTTTGAATAATAGCGACTTCTTCATTGTCATGTCCCCCTATATCCTTATTTAATGGATGCCGATTATTCCTCGCGCGGTTAATCCTTATCCGATCCAATCGCCGACTCATGCCAATGGCGCAGGGTGAAATGGGAGATCGCTGCAACGCTCAGATAGAAAGCCATTCCTAGCAGCGAAGCCGCAATTGTACAGGCGAACAGGAACGAGGTCTGCATCTGCACGGCAGCCGAGGTAATGGCCATGCCTAATCCGCCTTTCCCCCCGCCGATACCGGCTACGAATTCACCAATAATAGCGCCAATGACCGCCATGCCGCTGGAGATTTTCATCCCCCCGAGCATATAGGGCAAGGCGTACGGAAAACGGAGCTTCCAGACGGTCGTCCACGTACCCGATTTATACATCCGCATAAGCTGAACCAGATTGCGGTCTGTGGAGGACAATCCCAGGTTCGTGTTCGAAATAATAGGGAAGATCGCGACGATAAGCGAAATGAAAACGATGGAGTTCATCCCCGGGCCCAGCCAGATCACGACCAGAGGAGCGATCGCGACGACGGGAATGGTCTGCAGTACAACCGCGTAAGGCTGAATCCCCCATCGGATCCATTTGGACGCCATCATCAGCAAAGCGACGGCGGTGCCAAGCAATACGCTAAGCAGGAAGCCGAGCAGCGCCGCCGCAAACGTATTGCCCGCTGCCTGAAGCAGATCCGGGAATCCCTTTAGCGCCGCACGCCAAATATCGGAGGGTGCCGGAAGAAGATATTTGGGCGTATTTAAAAGCCGCACGCCAAGCTGCCATATCGCCAGCAGAAAAAGAATAAAAACAACGGGTGTTGCGGTCTTATAGACGAGCTGACGGTGTTTCTTCGTAGACCCGCCTATGGACGGGACTCCGTCTTTAGCCATCATGTTCACGGAAGTCGTTGTCGCTTGTCCGTTTGCCTGCATCATTACTGTCCACCTCTTTCCGGGCCGTTAGGATAATGTATTGGTTATCAATCGAACCTTTTCTCCAAATACAGGAGAAGTCATAAAGGCATTCGTTCGCGGATATGCTTCTTCAATCGGAACCACCTGCTTGATTCTCCCCGGATGCGCCTCCATCGCTACCACGCGCCCCGACAGATACACAGCCTCAAATACGCTATGCGTAACAAAAACAATCGTCAGCTTGGATTGGCTCCAGATGCTGAGGAGCTCCTCGTGCAGCCGGTGCCTCGTCATCTCGTCCAAAGCGCCAAACGGTTCATCCATGAACAGCAGCTTAGGTTCGGACACAAGCGCCCGGGCAATGGATACCCTCATCTTCATCCCGCCGGACAGCTGGCGCGGATAGCTGTTCGCATACCCCGCCAAGCCAACCTTTTCCAAGGAGGCCATAGCCCGGGCTTTTCGTTCCTCAGACGGGACGCCGCTTATTTCTAAAGGTAGGGCAACATTGGCCAGAACCGTACGCCAAGGCATCAGATTCGCTTCCTGGAAAACGAAGCTTGCTTGCTCTTTGTTGGCAGCGGAACCGGCCTGAAGCTGCACTTGGCCTGAAGTCGCTTGATCAAGACCAGCCATAATGCGAAGCAAAGTGGATTTGCCGCAACCGGACGGACCGACCAGCGAAACAAACTCGCCTTCTTTGATGGAGAGATGAATGCCGCTGAGCGCTAGCGTGCCATTCTCGTATTGCTTAACAACGTCATGAATCCGGATAGCCTCCGCCTCAGCGGTTGTCTCCAAATAAGCTGTCGTATTCATCGGGCGATTCGCTCCTTTCGGGAATGTTGTTCCAAGCGTTATCATTGCTCTTGCCTTGCCACAGGGCTCCGGCAACCGGAAGGCCCGCCTTGCAGACCAACTGCCGCTTTGGCAAAGCTGCCAGCGCATGCGGCGCGTTCAACGCATGCACAAGGACGAAATCCGCCGCATCGCCCGCCTTGAGCTCCAGCGAGCCGTTAGACATCCATTGAAAGACCGAAGCCATGCGGAGGTCATCATTCCATACCTGCTTCTCCGCCAACAGTCTGCCTCGACGCAATATATCCGGATGACCGTACGGCGTCCATGCGTCCAGTCCGGTATGATCGGTTGCAAGCGATACCTTTACACCCTGCTTCGCAAGCAGCGGAACCGGCGGCATTGCGGTATCGATCGGAACGCTTGTCACCAGATCCATCTCTTCCCCCGCCATTCGGCTTCCAAGTTCCGCAACAAGCCCGGTATCTACCTCGCCAAGCCCATAGGCGTGACTGACGGTCACCTTGCCCTTCATGCCGGCCTCTGCGGAATACTCCAGCATTTTTTCGATGGTATACACGCCTAGGTGACCCGGATCATGCAAGTGCAGATCAATCCGTTTATCAAATTCCGCAGCAAGCTCGAACATGGTGTGCAGGGATAGCTCCACGTGGCGGTCGACGCCAGCCGGATCCACTCCGCCGACCAGGTCGGCACCCATTCGCAGAGCTTCCCGGATATAAGGCGTGGATTGCGAACGGAGCAGGCCTTGCTGCGGAAAGGCAACAAGCTCAATGGCCATCCTTGAAGCAAAATCTTCTTTTAATTGAAGCATCAGTTCCAGATGGGACAGGCCAATATCCGGATCGATGTCTACATGAACCCTTGCTTCCACCGTACCCGCCGCAAGCATAGCCTCAAGCGTTCTGACGGCCAGCTCCTTGCGGCGGTTCTTGCAGCTTGCCAGCAGCTCCTTTTCCAGCTGGAACTGGTCCAGAATGGAGGAGACGGGCGTCCGGGAAATCCAGCGATCCGGCGGAAAGGCTTTATCGAGATGAACATGGGCGTCCCGGAAAGCCGGCAGCAACAGCATGCCTCGAGCGTTCCACACGGAATCCTCCCGCTCTGAAGCAACCTCGGAGGAATCAAACTTCGCAACACGGCCCTTTTCAATGATCAGCGTTCCTATGCGTCCGTTCATGTTTATTTGCTGAATAAGCAGTCGTTTCTCCATTATGCGATTTCCCCCTGATACCGTTATCGCTCAATTTACTATTTGTTTGTGTGAGGTAAATGGCTTGCGTTCTTTGTCTTACTCGAATTATGCGGGGGACAGCTGTAATCCGTCAATTATGTATGTTAACTTTTATAACACGACATAAAGGAAACCCTTTCAATTGTGCATAGCTAAAAATCGCTTTTCCCAGCCTTTCCAGCTCCTCTCCCCCTCGGCATAATGTTAATTAGCATATTTATATGTAATATAAACTCACACAAAGGATGATCGTTATGCTGGATATTTTATTCGTCAAATCGGCTGACCTGCATTCGGACTCGCTTCGAGATATTGGTGTAAAGGACGGGAAAATTACGTATATCGCTAATCATTCCGATGCTGCTCCCGAGAGCAAGGAGGTGTGCAGCTTGGATGGAAAGCTGCTGTTGCCCGGTCTGGTAGAGCCGCATATTCATTTGGATAAAGCGTTGCTGCTTGAGCGAATGTCCGAGGATATCACGGAGCTTCGCAAAGCCATCGAGGTAACCTCATGCCTGAAGCAATCCTTTACGGCGGAGGATATCTATGAAAGGGCTATGCGCATTATCGAGCAGGCGGTACGCAAAGGAATTACCCATATGCGTTGCCATGCGGAGGTGGATCCGGTCATTGGGTTAACTTCTATGGAAGCCATGGTGAATCTTAAGAAGCAGCTGAAAGGAATCATCGATCTGCAGGTTGTCGCCTTTCCGCAGGATGGCTTGTTCCATGACGAGGGAATGCCTTTGTTAATGAAGCAGGCCGTGGCGCTTGGGGCCGATGCGATTGGCGGAATTACTTATATGGATGCGGAGGTAGAGGCTCATCTGGAGTTCGTATTCCGTCTGGCGCAGCAATACGGACTTCCGGTTGACCTGCATGTCGATTTCTCCGATAACCCCAAACAGCTTGCCATTAGAGAAGTGATTGAGGCCACCCGGAAATTCGGAATGAATGGCCAAGTGAGCGTCGGCCACCTGACTTCCCTAGGGGCTGCCGGGCATGCGGAAGCCGAGAGAATTGCCGCTGGCATTGCCGAGGCAGGCATTCATGTCATCAGCCTGCCTTTAACCGACCTGTACTTAAATGGTAGAGGAGAACATAAAGGGGATTACCGCGGACTTACGCCAATCTCCTTGCTCCTTAAGCATGGCGTAAATGTGATCTACGGAAGCAATAATGTCCAAAATGCGTTTACGCCATTCGGGACGACGGACCCGCTGGATGTTGGGCTGCTGCTCGCGCAGACCTCTCATTTAGGCAGTGCGAAAGACGCCAGGCGGCTTGTGAGCATGGCAACGGACGGATCCGCTGCAGCTCTAGGCCTTTCCGGTTACGGAATCCGCATTGGAGCCGATGCGGATTTAGTCGTCTGCAGCGCCAAAGATGCAAGATCCCTGTTATATGAACGCCCGGAACGCGAACGTGTTTACAAGAATGGAAGGCTCGTCTCCCAAACGGAGGTCAAGCAGTATAATTGGATGAGCATGGAGGAAACGGTTAGGTAACTCAAAGACCGGCTGACTCCTGACCATGACCGAAGCTGCCGTGCAACCTGATCCCTCGGTGCCATGCCTATGCCCGCTTTGGCGCTCGAGACTACCACTTCAGCGGCGTTAAGGTCCCTCGGGGACCTTAACCGTCTAACTAGCTACTCTTTTTGGCTTACTTAGGATCCCTTAGGGACCTTAACTTCCATGCCAGCGCCCGCTTTTGCGCTTGAGACTGCCACTATAGCAGCGATAAGGCCTTACTGGGGTCTTATTGATTGGTTTTCTTCCGTTCTTGCCATGCTTTAGACCCTCCCAGGGTCTTATCTCGCTGCACGCAGCCCGTTTCAGCACCAATTTGTGCCTATTACGAATCAATAAGACCCCGCCAGGGTCTTATTGATCGCCCTCCATGATGACGTAAAATAGTCTGTGTACCAAGATCT
>NZ_NMOK02000006.1:0-56829 GCF_003399985.2 Paenibacillus sp. ATY16
AACTCTCCATTAAAGTGTTTGACTTGCTCATTACTTAACTAGCTATTTAAAACTTGTTTGAATCGACGTGATTCATTTGTTCAGTTTTCAAGGAACTTGTTTGTCACAATTTTTCGTGACAAGATGTAATTTTATCAGCTTCTTCATCCTTTGTCAACAGCTTGTTTCACATTTTTATTCATTTCGATGTGTTTCGCTATTGATGTCGTGTCTTCCGAAGCGACAAGAGATAATATACCATGTCTGATTTTGAAATACAACTTGTAATAAATGACATTTAACTTTCGCGTCATAAGTTAAACGCCGCAAGCCTTTTTTCAAAGACCCGCGGCGCTCTGGTATTCTGCGAAAACTTATGCTTCGCCTAACAAGCGGAGCAATTCGTCTTCATCCTCTATTACGGTAATTCCAAGATCACGGGCCTTGGTCAGCTTGCTGCCCGCGCTCTCGCCCGCTATAACGAAGTCCGTCTTTTTCGAGACGCTGCCGCTGACTTTGGCGCCAAAAGCTTCAAGCTTTTTGGCCGCCTCATCCCGAGACATTTTCGATAAGGTTCCCGTTAATACAACGGTCTTGCCGCTGAAGATACTGTCCTGGCGAACAATAACCGGCTGTTCGGCTTCCGCTTTTACGCCAAGCTCGCGCATACGGGCAATGCTTGCAGCGATAACCGGATCGGCAAAATAGTTCACGATGCTGTCCGCTACAATGGCGCCGACATCCTGCAGGCCTACAAGCTCTTCAGCCGTCGCCGACATAACCGCATCAAGGCTTCCGTAGTGGTCGGCCAGCATTTTGGTCGTTGCTTTCCCTGTATTCGGAATTCCCAAGGCAAAGAGGAAGGCTGCCAAATCGCGGTCTTTGGATTTTTCGATGGCATCCAGCAGCTTGCGCGCTTTTTTGTCGCCGAATCGATCCAGCTTAATCAAATCGTCATAGCCAAGCGCATAAAGATCCGCTGGATCATGAACATCGCATTCCGCATACAGCTGCTCCGCCGTCATTACGCTGAAGGCTTCGATATCCATCGCGTCGCGGGAGGAGAAATGGGTGATCCGCCCGATAATTTGAGGACGGCAGCCCAGCTTATTATTACAGAATAGATGCGCCCCGCGCTGCTCCAGCTCGGTGCCGCATGCCGGACAGACGGTTGGAAATACGATCTCTTGCCCCGGCTCTTCGTCTATTTTGCCTAGTATTTCAGGGATTACGTCGTTCGAGCGGCGGATGGATACAAGCGTGCCCAAGGCATACTTCAGGTTCTTACGCTCAATGTCTCCGATATTGTTAAGCGTACAGTTCTGTACCGTTACTCCCGCCAGCTCAACCGCTTCAACCCTTGCTACCGGCGTGATTTTGCCCGTACGGCCGACTTCCCAGGAGACAGACTCCAGCACCGTTGCCGCCTCTTCCGCCTCAAACTTGAAAGCGACCGCCCAGCGAGGGAACTTATCCGTATAGCCAAGCGCCTCCCGAGTACGCATATCGGTGAGTTTCACTACCGCGCCGTCGATCAGGAAATCAAGCTCCAGGCGCTTCTCGGCAATCCGCAGCAATTCTTCCTGCACTTCTTCAATCGTATCGAAATACAAGGCATACGGGTTCACCTTGAACAAGTTATCCTTCAAAAACTGCTGCATCTCCCGGTGGTTCGAGAACGAAACGCCTTCCGCAAATCCGACATTATAGAAGAAAGCATTCAACTTTCGCTCCGCCGTTGTTTTCGGATTCAGGTTGCGCAGAGCGCCTGCAGCTGCATTGCGCGCATTCTTAAGCGGTTCTGCCGCCGTCTGGTTGTATCGCTCCAGAACGGACAGGTTCATAATGCCTTCCCCTTGCACTTCGATAATTCCGTCTCTGAAAGGTATAGTCAGCGGCACGGAGCGAATGGTCTTCACCTGTGCCAGAATCCCCTCGCCAACGGTTCCGTTGCCGCGGGTGGATGCCTGAATAAGCTGGCCGTTCTCATAAGTCAGGTTAAGGGTTAAGCCGTCGAATTTCAGTTCAATGACATAGTTGGGCTGCGGAAGAGGCTCCTCCTCCGGATGCTTCGCGTTATAGTCATTGATGGCTTTCAATACCCGCTGATTCCAAGCCAGGAGGTCTTCGGTATCCTGCGCCTTGTCGAGACTCCATAAGCGGGCCCGGTGACGGTGGGGCTCAAAGCCTTTGAGCAGTTCTCCTCCAACGCGCTGCGTAGGGGAATCGGGCAGTACAATGCCGGTAGCGGCTTCCAGCGCCACCAGCTCATCGTACAGCTTGTCGTAATCCGCGTCATTAATAGTGGGCTGGTCAAGCGTGTAATACGAATAATTATGGGCGGAGATTTCCGCCGCCAGCTCTTGCATGCGGGTCAGCTGCTCAGGCGTTGCCGTCTGGTTTTCCATGGGAGGGTCCCATCCTTCCATCCATTTAGACTTTTGTTATTGGTGCAAATCCGGCCAAAAGCCGTTTGACGCCAACCGGCGCAGGGAAAGCGATTTGCAGCTCCATATCGTTGCCCGTCCCTTTGACGGAAACGATGACGCCTTCGCCCCATTTGCCGTGCGCAACCTTGTCGCCGGCTACGAAGTTCCGGTCCGCGGCATTCCCCGCGGCCGATCCGGCGGTAGACGCCGCTTTCGCGGCCGCGTCAAGCGGCGTGCTCACGCGCACTCCCGCCCCCGATGGTCCCGGGGTTCGGGCTCCGGCGCCGGAAGCGCCAAAGGATGGCGCGCGCCCTGCGCCAAAGCTGGCTCCGCTACCGCTGCTGCCGAAGCTTGCGCGGCTTGCGCCGCCGGCAAAGCTGCCGGAGCGGCCGATCGTACCGCCCGGCGAAGCCAGCGTCTTCACGTTGTCCGGCACTTCCTGCAGGAAACGCGAAGGCAGGTTGGCGCTGATGCGGCCGAAGAGAGTCCGGCTGCGCGCGCAAGTCAGGTAAAGCTGCTTCTCCGCGCGGGTAATCCCTACGTAAGCAAGGCGGCGCTCTTCTTCGAGCTCTTCGTTATCGTTTAACGCACGGCTGTGCGGGAAGATGCTTTCCTCCATCCCGATAATAAAGACAACCGGGAACTCCAGGCCTTTCGCGCTATGCATCGTCATGAGAACAACGGAATTGTTGTCCGCCGGTTTTCCGTCATCGTCCTTGTCCATGGAATCAATATCCGCGATAAGGGCAAGATCCGTCAGGAAAGCGACTAACGTCTTGTCTTCGTTGCGCTTCTCGAAGTCCATCGTAACGGACAGGAACTCGTCGATGTTCTCGAGGCGGGCAGTCGACTCAAGCGTCTTCTCGCGCTGCAACTCCATGCGGTATTGCGACATTTCCAACACTTTCTCCGTCAGCTCGGTTACGGACAGATAATCGACCATCTGCGTTAGATTATCGATCATATCCCGGAATTCATGCAGCAGGCCCTGTGCCCGGGCGTTCAGATCTATCCCTTGCAGATTGCCAAGCACGTTAAAGATAGACGTGCCTTGACGAACTGCTTCTTCCGCCAGCTTCGCTACCGTCGTATCGCCGATTCCCCGCTTCGGAACATTGATGATCCGCTGCAAGCTGATATCGTCGTCCGGATTGGAGATCAGTCTGAGGTAAGCGAGCAAATCCTTAATCTCTTTGCGGTCGTAGAACTTGATGCCGCCGACAATCTGATACGGAATGTCCGACTTGATCAGTATTTCCTCGATTACGCGGGACTGGGCGTTGGTGCGGTACAGAATCGCATGGTCATCGTACCTGCGGCCGCTTTTCACGTTTTTGCTGATCGTGCCGGTTACGAAATATCCTTCATCATGCTCGGAGTCGGCTTGGTACAAGGTGATCATGTCGCCTTCTCCTTGGTCGGTCCACAGCTTCTTCGGCTTGCGGCCCGTGTTCAGCTTGATGACGGCATTGGCCGCTTCCAGAATGTTGGCCGTAGAACGGTAATTCTGCTCGAGCATAATGGTACGGGCTTCCGGATAGTCATCCTCAAAGTTCAGGATGTTCGTAATGTCCGCTCCGCGCCAGCGGTAGATCGACTGGTCGCTGTCGCCGACAACGCAAATATTGTGATGCTTGTCAGCCAGCATGCGGCAAAGCATGTATTGCGCGCGGTTCGTATCCTGATACTCGTCCACGTGGATATAACGGAATTTGTTCTGGTAGAACTCAAGCACTTCCGGCATTTCCTTGAACAGCTGAATCGTCGTCATGATCAGATCGTCAAAGTCCAGCGAGTTGTTGCTCTTCAGCCGCTTCTGGTACATCTTAAATACTTTCGCCACAATATCGGTAAAATAGTCGCCTATCTTCTGCTCATAACGCTCCGGCGTAATCAGCTCATTCTTCGCGCCGCTGATTTCAGCCTGAACGGCTTTCGGTTCAAACTTTTTCACGTCGATATTAAGCTCTTTCATGCAATTGCGAATGACCGACAGCTGGTCGGCGGAATCCAGGATCGAGAAATTGGAGGTAAAGCCGATGCGGTCGATATCCCTGCGGAGAATCCGTACGCACATGGAGTGGAAGGTAGAGACCCAAATATCCTGACCGGAAGGGCCAATAAGCGCCGCCACCCTCGCCTGCATCTCCCTGGCCGCTTTATTCGTAAAGGTAATGGCCAGAATGCTCCAAGGGGCAACCCGCTTCTTCTCGATTAAATAGGCAATACGGTGAGTAAGGACGCGGGTCTTGCCGGAGCCCGCTCCCGCCATGATAAGCAATGGTCCATCCGTCGCTTGAACGGCATCCCTCTGAGGAGGGTTCAGCTTCTGTACGGCTTGATCAATATTTATCGGATTAAACATGAATGTACTCCTTATTTATAAGTTCTGTTCGCATTTGTTCGCTTCTTACTGATAGTGTAGACAACGGCCAGTAATGTGTCAATTTGCAAATAAAAAGCTATTCCTAAAGCTTGTCATTACGCTCTCGGAATAGCTCTGCGATGCCCTGCATCTCTTGGAAAAGCTTCTGTCACCAGCTTGCTTCGCGCAAGCTTTGTTCATTCATCCCCGCGCTGCGGCGCGTACAGCCTCCACGGTCGACAGCGCCGCTTCCAAATCGGTATAGATGATATTGCCTACCACAATCGTATCGGCAACTTGAGCAGCCTGCTCGGCGGTATCGGCATTATGAATGCCTCCGCCGTAGAAGAGCTGCGCCCCTTGTGCCGCATCCTTCGCTGCGCGGACCAAGGACATGTCGCCAAAACGCCCGCTATACTCGATATAAATAACCGGAAGATGCATCAGCCTCGCACCCATGCGCACATGGGCCACCAAAGCCGTCTCGTCCAGTTCCGTATCGGCGCCCGTAACAGCAGCGGCCGTCGCTTCGCCGTTGAGGATAATATAGCCCTGCGAAGCGGTCTCTTCCCAAGGTACAAAAGAGCCGTATTCCTTGAGCCCTTCGATCTGCCGGCCAATGATCCATTCCGACTTGTCCGTATTGAGGACAATCGGGACGAAATAACCGTCAAAGCCGGGAACGGCACCGTCGAGGGTCGAAACCTCGAGTGCACAGTCCACCTCATAACGGCGGATGCGCGCCATTAGGTCAACCGTATTTTCAAACGTAACGCCGCTGGAGCCGCCAACTATGATCGCATCGGTCCCGGACATACAGACGGCATCTAATGCCTCATCCGAGATTTCCTTCTCCGGATCTAATTTGAACACATGTCTCCAGCCGCTGTACCATGCTCCACTCATAAAGGCGGTTCTCCTTATTTCACGAGCTGCCCGCGCGTAACGCCGAGCTGATTCGTTGCTTTTAACGTTTTCCATACCTTTGTGCCGCTAATGCGTCCGTCCAGAGCGTCGCGGTACAAGCCAAGCACTTCGCGTACTTTGTCCGCCGTCTCTTCCAAAAACTCAACGCGGTAGGAAGGCACGCCAAGCTCCATGAAGTTGCGAATATATTCGGCGCCCGATTGCTCGATTGCGTTGTACACCGTATTGCGGCAGCCTTCGTCTACGCGTACCGGGTGGGACATGCCGATCCGGTCCTGCAGGGATGCGCGGTGATCCTCGCAAGGACGTCCGCAGTTTGTGTAGTCGGTCCCTTCGCTCATGAACGTGCAATAAACGCAATGTTCGGTATGGAACATCGGCAGATGCTGCTGAATCACGACTTCCAGACGCGTTGTATCGGATTGCTCGAGCATATCCACCATCTGCTGAATGTTCAGGTCGTAAGACGGGGTAATCAGATCCAGACCCGCTTCCGCAAAAACTTCAACGGCTTTGTGATTCGCTACGTTAAGCGAAAAATCGCCGATCAGCTTAGGAAACGGCTTGCCCGGGTTCTCCGCGCGCGCACGCAGGTAGTAGTACAAAGCACCCGTATTGCGGATAAGCACGGCATCCGGCTGGAGCTTCAGTATATTCGCATGGTAGCCGTTCTCTCCCGGCATATGAATACGCGGCGTAGCCAGCGCAATCGGCTTGCCTGCGCGTCTAGCCACTTCAATTGCCGCAGGGAACTGCTTAATAAATTCAAAGTCGGCATAAATCATCTCGACATCCATTTGAACAGCCGCTTCCACCTGCTCCAGATTGCGGCATAGAGCCGTCAATTTCGGATCGGATACCTGCTGTTTGGATGGCTTGGCTTTTGCGGCCGCGTTCGGCGCATCTTCAAGCGGATCGATCATATGCTTCACGTATACCGGCGGTTTCGGACGTTCGCCCGTCAGCTTCTCAACCGCTTCGCGGCGCATCCGGTTCAGTTCGCGTACGGGTACGATAACATCGCCCTCAAGCGCGACCTCCAGTTGGTCCAGCTGATAGAGCGAGCCGCCAAGGCGGCCAAGCTGGTCTTCAAGCAGCGCAGCGTCCATCGGGCGTTTATTCGCTTGCTCCAGCATCAGCTCGGATTCAACCTCTACCGTGATCCCCTTCTGTACATCCGTCCACCAGGTGCGGAGCGGTTCGCCAACCACACCGGTTACTTTCAGATGCAGAGGGAATACGCGGTAGGGCTTCTCGGTCTCGAATGTCGCGCGAAGACGCTTGTCGAGAGCTGGGTCATTCGTCTTCCAGATCTTATCGCCGACATGGACTTTACGCAGGTCAACGTCATTACGTCCGGCAACCAGCTCAAGAAGAGTTCCTTCCTGCGCTTCGCCTTCGATCTTTTGGCCATGACGGCGCAGGTCGTAGACGCGTCCGCCCTCTTCCTTCTTCGTTGGATCGCCGGCGTCAAATACGATACCGTCACCGCGCTTCAGCGGAGCTTCCAGGCGGATCGTCACCGCATCACGGAGAATACGCTCCACGCGGCCCAGATAAACGCCGCGGCTTTTCGGGAAGGTTCCGTCTACCAGCTGTTTGTTGTTTGTACCTTTCAGGAACCCATGGGTGAAGCCGCGGGAGAAGCTTTGCTGCAACTCGCGGACTTCCTCCTTGGAAGGACCCGTAAGATCACCGGCAAAATAGCTGTCAATCGCACGGCGATATTTGCTTACTACGTTAGCTACATATTCCGGGCTTTTCAGACGGCCTTCAATTTTAAAAGAAGTTACGCCGGCTTGAATCAGTTCCGGAATCAGGTCGATAGCCGCCAGATCTTTCGGAGATAATAGGTAAGCAACATCGCCCATCGGCTTGTGTTCACCGTCTACCATCAGATCATAAGGAAGTCGGCAGGCCTGCGCGCATTCCCCGCGGTTCGCGGAGCGGCCGCCCCACATTTCGGAAGTCAAGCATTGGCCCGAGTACGATACGCAAAGCGCGCCATGCACGAATACTTCCATCGGAAGCTTTGCCTGCTCGCCGATTTTTTGAATTTGCTTCAGGTTATTCTCGCGGCCGAGAACGACGCGTTCCATGCCAAAAGGCTTCGTGAATTCCACAGCCTCAGGCGATGTAATCGTCATTTGCGTCGAGCCGTGGATCGGGAAGTCCGGAGACAGCTCGCGAATCATTTTCACAAGACCCAAGTCCTGCACGATCACCGCATCTACGCCGGCATTAATACACATCTCTATCAATTGCTTCGCATCGCGAAGCTCGTCTTCAAATACGAGAATATTAAAGGTCAGGAAACCTTTTACGCCATAGGTATGAAGAAACGCCATAATCTCCGGCAGCTCTTCGCTCCGGAAATTGTTTGCTCGAGCACGGGCATTAAACTTCTCTACGCCAAAAAAAATGGCATCCGCGCCGTTGGCCACTGCTGCGCGCATGCAATCCCAGTCGCCGGCAGGTGCCAGCAGCTCGATATCCTCTCGTTTTATATCAATCGTCATTCGACATTCATTCCTCCATTTGTAAACCTGCTATTGCTAGTTTATCAAACCGCGGCAGCAGATGCCACCACCCAATACTGGCAGGGAAGAGAAAAGAAGCCGATTCTCTTGGCGAGAACCGGCTTCTTTCAAATAAATGTCTTAATTATTGGAATTTGATCGATTTGACAATGGTGTCAAAACGATCTAAAGCACTGGTTGTTGCATTCGCATTATTAATTCCGAAGAGGAGCATGATTGTATTGCCTTTGTTCTCTACGAAGTAAAATACATCCGTAATCGGAATATTGTCCTCCGTAACGTCTTGAACCGAGAATTTAATGACATTCGCGGTTCCAATCTGGAAGGAAGTGCTGCCGGAGACCGTAACCCCTTCTTTCTGCAAGGATTGCTGAACGGATTGAGCCACGCTTGAAGCACTCATGCCCTCGATATTTTGAAGAATCATGTGCCCAAAACTATCAACATAAGCAGCCGCTTCCTTGTTAAAGTCGGTGTTAACGCCGAACCAATAAGCAGGAAGAGCAATCGAGTAGCCAAATTTGGTACTTGTTTTGACTGTAACCTCAGTACGGTCTAAATCAAACTCGTCTTCCATTTGGCCATAATTTTTTTCAACATAAGCGGTATCGATATCTACCGTTGCCATTGTGGACTTGTATAACGCTTCCCCTTGCGATCCAGTTTTGGAATCATAGTTGAAGTCAATCGCATAACGGTATTTGCCGGCGATCAGCAGTACTTCGTTAGCGGTATACCACAATTTCTGGTCGTAAGTGAATTCGTAGGTTAAAACAAGCGCATTGCCGTCTTTTAATACAATGGAGGAGTTCTTCTCGTTTTTAATATAGTTCGGCAGAAAATCTTCATGCAAGAGCTGTTGTCTCCGCGCAAGCCATTGCTGTGGGCTGTCCTGCTCTTTCACGGAAGAAATGCTGAAGGAGAAATAGCCGTCCTCGCTGACGTAAGTCGGATTGCTGCTGTCCTTATCCTTGTACCAGCCTGCCGGAAGCTTGAGCGACAATCCGTACTCTTTATTGTTAATAGCCATTAACCCATTAGAAACCTTAGTGATATCCTTGATTGTTTTATCGTTACTGTCGAAGGACGGAACAAAGCTGTCAAGCAGCGATTGGTAAGGATCCAGAGCGGTTTTATCCGTGCCGGCTACTCCGCCCATAACATAGTAAAGCGTATCGCCCTTCTGCAGAGCGCGGTATTCGAACAGCAGACCGCGTTCAGTCGTTCTGGTAACCATTTTCTCGAAGTTTAGACCATTGACAGTGATCGTCCGTTTATCAATAACAACCTCATCGTCACCTAACCAGCCGGATACGATCTTGTCTTGGATTTCACTTTTGGTCAGAACATCGGTAACCTTCTCCGTTGAAATAATTACGCTTGTGTCACTTGTTGCGCTTCCCCAAATTACGAATGAACCATCATCATTTTGATTCAAGAGCTTGAGACCCGGCGGATAGTTCATTGTCCAGCCGTAGTAGCTGTCGCCGAACTTGGTTTTGCCATAGTCAGGGTCCAGGTTCGTCGAACCGCCGCCCGAATTACTAGTGCCGGACTGAGCAATAGTACCGGTGATTACGATTTCTCCCGTTTTCTTATCTTTGCCGATCTTCGCGCCAAAGGCTTCAACGATGACGCGTACCGGCACCATCGTTGTACCTTTGATTACAACTGGAGCAACCGCAACCGTTTGATCTTTACCGTTTACTTTTACGGTTTTGCTGCCAATCGTTACGACTACGGTCTTATTGTTATAAGTCAGCGTAATAATTTTGTTGTCTTGAAGCTTCAACTTTGCGCCAAAGGCTTTCGTGATGACGCTAAGGGGCACCATGGTTGTTCCCGCTTTTTCAAAAGGAGCCTGTACAGTCGATTGTTTTCCGTTAATCGTAACGGTCGAGCTGTTTGTTTTGAGGCGGATTTCGACGCTACCGCTCGCGGAGTCTGCCGCAAAAGCCGCTGCCGGCACGAACGTTACGACCAGCAGTACCGCTAACAGCATAAACATAAATCGTTTCATCTTCATTCTCTCTACTCTCCCTATTTATAACGGAATAAAAGATTAAGCCGTTGTTAGCGTCAGTTTACGGGTAACCAAATCGCCATCCATCATCATTGTTACTTCAACCTGTTGGCCGGGCAAATACGATTTCAAAAGCTCATTCACTTCTACAATAGAAGAAATCTGATGGCCTGCAACGGAATACAGCACATCACCGACCTGAATGCCAAGCTTCTTGGCCGAATCCGATTTGACTGAAGTAACGGTTAAACCGTCGTCGGTTGGCAAACCAACGATAGCCGCGTAGCTCTCTTCCAGCCCGATTCCAAGGGAGGAGCGCTTCACGTAGCCGTACTTGAAGAAATGTCCCGTTACGTACGATACGGTATCCACCGGAATCGAGAAGCCCATGTTATCGATGCCCTCATCCACGAATTTCATGGAATTGATGCCGATCACTTCGCCCTTCATATTGACGAGCGGGCCGCCGCTGTTCCCCGGGTTAATCGCGGCATCCGTCTGCAGCAGACGGTAATAGGAAGATACCGAGCGGTTCATGCCGCTTAATACACCGGTTGTTGCCGTGTTGCGAAGCGAGAAAGAGACAGGCGTGCCGATTGCAATCACCGTCTCGCCGACTTTTGCTTGCAGCGGCGATGCCGCAAATTTTGCTACCGGCAGCTTGGTCGCGTTGATTTTGACAAGCGCCAGATCGCTTACTTCGTCGACATTGCTTCTTTTCCCGCTGTATTGCTTGCCATCCGCGGTTACAACCGTAATGTTGGTCAAGTCTTTTACAACATGGGCGTTGGTCAAAATCCAGCCGTCGGCTTTCATAATAACGCCTGTCCCATGTGCCAGAACATAACGCTGATCGCCGCCGTCCGCCGGCTTGCCGATGATTCCTACAACGGAAGGAGAGACTTTGCTGACGACAGACGGAACATCTGCCGGAGGAGTGTAGGCATAAGTCTTGGTTGATGCATCGTAAGCACCCGTACCTCCCAAAGTACTCGTCAGTGACGATGCCTTGACGTACACCTCTCCGTTAATCTTGGTCGCGCTCATTTTCATTGTTCCGGGACTTGTTGCCGTTCCCGCTGCAAACGCTGATCCGGCTACCAACAGTCCTCCCGTTAGGACAATGGCGCCTGCGCGAAGCATACTACGTTTCACTCTATCACTCTCCCAGATCCAATCAAAAACAAGAATCCATTTATAGGAAACACGTTCTAAATGTATCATGCCAAAGTACTAGACAACAAGAAGAATTTGTAAGATAAAAACCTAAATAATAAGTAAATAAATAGGCGAGGCAAACATCTTTTTTCAAATTGATTAAATATCCAAAAACACGACAAACGTAAGTCTCTTATTCCATTAAATTTGACGTGATTTTTCACACCTGTCGCAAGAGGAATGCCTTATCTTTCCGGGCGGGAAGATTGCTTTCATTCGAATTGCCTAGTTTGTATGCGATTTTGGTTTTTCTTTCGTAAAAATGAGGTATACGCACCACTAGAATGCTATAATAGGGACAGCCAAACCTTAGGAGGTAATAATAATGAAATTAGGCGTATTTGCCGTACTTTTCTCGCAAAAACCATTTGAAGAAGCACTCGACTACATCGCTGCCAAAGGTCTTGAAGCGGTAGAGCTTGGTACAGGCGGTTACCCTGGCAACGCACATTGCGATCCAGATACATTGCTTGCTGACGCAGGCAAATTGAAAGCGTTTAAACAAGCGGTAGATTCGCGCGGACTGATTATCAGCGCACTGAGCTGCCATGCTAACCCGCTTCACCCGCAAAAAGCGATTTCCAGCGCAGACGACGCGATTATCCGTAAAACAATCGAGCTGGCTAACCGCCTTGAAGTACCGGTTGTAAACACCTTCTCCGGCTGCCCTGGCGACCATGAGGATGCAAAATATCCGAACTGGCCGGTTGCTCCATGGCCGAACGATTTCCAAGAAATCCTTGCTTGGCAATGGGAGAAAAAAGTTATTCCATATTGGTCTGAAATCGGCGGTATCGCTGAGCAAAACGGCGTAAAAATCGGCCTTGAGCTGCATGGCGGCTTCTCCGTTCATACGCCTGCTACGCTGCTTCGCCTTCGTGAAGCCGCAGGCAAAGCGATTGGCGCTAACCTTGACCCATCCCATATGTGGTGGCAAGGCATTGACCCTGTTGAAGCGATCAAAATCCTGGGCCGCGAAAACGCGATCCATCACTTCCATGCGAAGGATACTTCCATTGACTTCAACAACGTGAACAAACACGGCGTAACGGACATGCAGTCTTACACACTGATGCTGGACCGCGCTTGGCAGTTCCGCTCCGTTGGCTTTGGTCACGATCTGAAAACATGGGCAGACATCATCAGCACGCTGCGTCTCGTTGGCTACGACTACGTTGTCAGCATCGAGCATGAAGACGGCCTGATGTCCGTTGAAGAAGGCTTCTCGAAAGCTGTTCAAAACCTGCAGCAAGTTCTGATTAAAGAGCCTGTTGGGGATATGTGGTGGGTATAATTCAATGGGTTGATTGATGCGGTAAAAGCAATCGCTGCGCAAAAGTATGTTTCTTCCGATCGCTGTTGACCGTGGATTTCTTCGAATATAACCGCTTAGCGGTTGAAATCCTCGGTCAAAGGCGAATACTCCGTTTCTCCAGAAACATACTTTCGCTCCGCTCATTTACCACAAAGACCAAACAATTGAATTAAAGAAATGAGCAGTAAAACAGCCTGCCTGGCTTATGCCGGGCAGGCTGTTTTTGCATGCGATAAAGATAAAGGCAAAGATAAAGGCTAGGACAACGTCTCCCACTTCGCCCACATCTCCGGTGGATTGAGCTCGTAAATTTCGTTCTCCCGGAACATGAACTGGTGCATGATAAATTCACGGCGGATGGTCGCGAAATCCGGGTGGAAGCCTTTGATAAATTCGTTGAGCTCCTTTTCCGTGTATTTGCGCCCCTTCTCCAGCTTGGATACCATATACTCGAGTACGATCAGCTTCTTCTTAAGCTGAGCCGGAATTGACTTTAGTTGACCTGTAGCAGCGAAGAAGTTCTTGATCACGGACTGCCTTACGCGCTCAAATTCCTCGTTCATTTGTTCTTCTCCTCCTTTCTGTTGCGATGTCCGATAAATCAAATTAGCCGCAGCGTTAGAGCCATTCTTAATAAAATAGTCATTGAGCGAGAAGTAAATGGTGTTCTTCTCTCTCCGTTCATTAATCAAGCTTGCTTCACGAAGCTTGGCCGCGTGGTGAGTGACTGTAGCCGGTGTTACGCCAAGCTTCTCCGCCAGCACCTGCCCGTTGAGTTCCCCTTCTGCCAGCAGAATCAGAAGCCGGATACGTGTCGGATCCGCTAATGCTTTATGATAGCTCACTACCTTATCTAATTGCATGGAAACTTCACTTCCTTCCACAAACTAATTTAACAAATATCTAATTAGATAACTATTAAATAAGATAATAAAGGATCACCTAACAAATGTCAATTGGCAAATCAAAAAGCGCCAGCCCATTTTCCTCTAGGATCATGAGCTGGCGCTTATAAATGTATAAAGCCTGCCGGCGAACCGGCAGGCCTTGTATTTATGCCATCCAAACTTTAAAAATCATAATGTAGTCTATGTAAAGAAACAAAAGCAACGCTATCGTAGTGAATCCGATTGCAAATACATTTTTCTTAGGGCGAGCTTTTACTAAACGTACAAAGCCAATCAAGATTAAAATGGTGAACGCAAGCATGAACCAGTCAAATGTATTGATGTTGCTGGTGGATTTAGCTGCTTCCTCTGCTGCCAAAAACATCGAGTGACCCCCTTTTATTCGCACGTAGCCTATATTACCTCTATGTTATCTTCAAGTGGCAAATCATGCAAGTCCGATTCAGATTTCGTAACAAGTTTGTCACGTTTTCCCACATTTGTTCTTAAAAACGTTGTCATACCAGTATACTCTGCAAGTTAATTTGTCCAGTTCTGCCTCTATTTATAACTAAACATACAAAAGAGACTCCCTTTCCATCGGATAAGAAGAGTCTCCTTTGCCTTTTACTTACTCCACAGCGCCTGCCGCTACGCTTTCCTGGACTGCGCGATGCCGGTTCACCGTGCGTTCGCGGTCCCGCTCCATAATAGGCTTCAAATACTTGCCTGTATAGGAACCGGATACTTTAACAACATCCTCGGGTGCACCCGAGGCAACAATGGTACCTCCGCCATTGCCGCCTTCGGGTCCAAGATCGATCAGATAATCGGCTGTCTTGATCACATCAAGGTTATGCTCGATAACAAGGACGGATTCTCCGGAATCAACGAGGCGGTGCAGGACCGTAAGCAGACGGTCAATATCATCGACGTGAAGCCCTGTTGTTGGTTCATCCAAAATGTACAGCGTCTTGCCGGTACTGCGACGGTACAGCTCGGAAGCCAGCTTCACGCGCTGCGCTTCGCCGCCCGACAAGGTTGTCGCCGGTTGGCCCAAGGTCATATAGCCGAGACCAACATCAAGCAAAGTTTGCAGCTTCCGGTGGATACGGGGAATGTTCTCAAAGAACTTGGTTGCGTCCTCGATCGTCATCTCCAGCACCTCGGCAATGTTTTTGCCCTTGTATTTCACTTCCAGGGTCTCACGGTTATAACGCTTGCCTTTGCAAATCTCGCAAGGGACATACACATCCGGCAGGAAGTGCATCTCAATCTTGATGATACCGTCGCCTCTGCACGCTTCGCAACGGCCGCCTTTTACGTTAAAGCTGAAACGGCCCTTCTTGTAGCCGCGAACCTTCGCTTCATTCGTTGTGGAATAGAGATCACGCACATCATCGAATACTCCCGTGTAGGTAGCCGGGTTCGAACGAGGAGTACGGCCAATCGGAGACTGGTCAATATCGATAACCTTCTCCAAATGCTCAAGACCGCGCAATTCCTTGTATTCGCCTGGACGAACCTTCGCCTTGTTCAGGTCGCGGGCCAGCGTCTTGTACAGGATCTCATTCACGAGTGTAGATTTACCAGAACCGGATACGCCGGTAACAGCCGTGAATATACCCAGCGGAATCTTCACGTTAACGCCGCGCAGGTTATTTTCCTTGGCACCGCGGATCTCCAGCCACTTCTCTCCTGTCTTACGGCGCTCAAGCGGAACCTCGATAAACTTCTTCCCGCTCAAATATTGGCCGGTCAGAGAGTTATCGTCCTTCATAATTTCCTCAGGACTTCCCTCGGCGGTTACCATTCCCCCGTGAATACCTGCGCCAGGGCCAATATCAATAATATAATCGGCGGCAAGCATCGTATCTTCATCATGCTCGACGACAATAAGCGTATTGCCCAGGTTGCGCATATGCTCCAGGGTTTCGATAAGACGGTCATTATCGCGTTGATGCAGACCAATGCTTGGCTCGTCCAGTATATACAGAACGCCCATCAGACTGGAACCAATCTGAGTAGCCAGACGAATCCTCTGTGCCTCTCCGCCGGATAACGTGCCTGCGGCACGGCTCATCGACAAATATTCCAGGCCAACGTTCACAAGGAAGCCCAGGCGGCTGTTGATCTCTTTCAGAATGAGGTGAGCGATCTTCTGCTCTTTCTCGTTTAAGGTAAGGGAATCAAAGAAACGTTGCGCCTCGCCAATCGATAACGAAGTCACAAAGGAAATATTCTGTTCGTTAATCGTAACGGCAAGGCTTTCTTTCTTCAGACGATGGCCTTTGCAAGTACCGCATGGCTTGGCACTCATGTAAGCTTCAATATATTCGCGGATGCCATCGGAAGCCGTCTCCCGGTAGCGGCGCTCCAGATTATGAACAATACCCTCGAAAGGAACGTAAGCTTCCTTCCGGTGGCCAAAGTCATTCTCGTACACGAAGCGTACTCGCTCTCCGCCCGTACCAAACATGAGCTTTTTCATCTGATCGGCTGACAAATCCGATACCGGTACATCCTGCGGAATATGATAATGCTGGCACACTGCGCTCAGGAATTGCGGGTAATAATTCGACGTGCTTCCCGCCCATGCTTCGAATGCCCCTTCATTTATGGCTTTGCTCAGATCCGGAACAAGCAGGTCCGGGTCAACAATCATCTTCACGCCAAGACCGTCACAATCCGGGCAGGCACCATACGGACTATTGAAAGAGAACATGCGAGGGGCCAGCTCTTCAATGCTAAATCCGCATACCGGACAAGCCAGGTTGGAGCTGAACAAGAGCTCCTCTTGGTCAATAATATCAACAATAACCCGGCCTTCAGCCAGCTTCAGCGCGGTTTCCAGGGAATCCGCCAACCGGCCTTGAATATCCGCCTTCACCACGATACGGTCGATAACGACTTCAATATTATGCTTCTTGTTCTTCTCGAGCTCGATTTTCTCGCTAAGCTCCCGAAGCTCGCCGTTTACCCGGACACGGACATAGCCTTGCTTCTGAATGTCGGCAAGCAGCTTCGTATGCTCACCCTTACGGCCGGAAACAAGCGGCGCCAGAATTTGCAGCTTCGTCCTCTCCGGATATTCCATAATACGGTCAACCATCTGCTCTACGGTCTGCGAAGTAATCTCGATGCCATGATCCGGGCAATGCGGTCTTCCGACCCGGGCAAAGAGCAAACGCAAATAATCGTAAATTTCCGTTACCGTACCCACCGTCGATCGCGGGTTGCGGCTTGTTGTCTTCTGGTCAATGGAGATAGCCGGAGACAAGCCGTCAATGGAATCAACATCCGGCTTCTCCATCTGCCCGAGAAACTGCCGGGCATAAGCGGACAACGACTCTACGTATCTGCGCTGGCCTTCGGCATAAATCGTATCGAAAGCAAGCGAGGATTTACCGGAGCCGCTCAGTCCCGTCAGGACGACAAATTTGTCGCGGGGTATGGTAACATCGATATTTTTCAAATTGTGGGCTCTAGCCCCTTTGATTACAATCTTGTCACTAGCCACTTCTTACGTTCCTCCCATTCCTTGTCTCTAGCTCATCTCCGCTTTCAGTTCCAGCAACGCGTCACGCAGCTCTGCGGCTCTCTCGAACTGCAGATTCTTCGCCGCATCCTTCATCTCGGCTTCCAGCCTTTGCAGCAAAGCTTGGCGTTCCTTCTTCGTCATCTTCTCGGAGCCTACGCCAGTCAAATATTCCGACTTCTCCTCGGCCACTTTCGTTGCCTTTATATCATCATGCACTTTCTTGCGGATCGTCTGAGGCGTAATCCCATGCTCTTCGTTATAAGCAATTTGGATAGTCCGGCGGCGCTCCGTCTCCTTCAGCGCCTTATCCATGGAATCGGTAATCTTATCCCCGTACATGATAACCCGGCCATCGCTATTACGCGCAGCTCTGCCAATCGTCTGAATCAACGAGCGTTCGGAACGGAGGAAGCCTTCTTTGTCCGCATCCAATATCGCAACAAGGGATACTTCCGGCAAATCAAGGCCCTCCCTCAAGAGGTTAATACCCACTAGCACATGGAATGTACCGAGACGCAGGTCGCGAAGGATGGCGATCCTCTCCAGCGTCTTGATATCCGAGTGCAGATAACGCACTTTAATGCCGATTTCTTTGAAATAGTCCGTCAGATCCTCGGCCATCTTCTTCGTCAGCGTAGTGACAAGGACGCGTTCATCCTTGGCTATCCGGTCGCGGATCTCGACTAACAGATCATCGATTTGCCCTTTTGTCGGACGCACCTCAATAATCGGATCCAGCAGGCCCGTCGGACGGATAATCTGCTCAACCATCGTTGGGCAATGTTCCAGTTCATAAGGTCCCGGTGTCGCCGACACATAAATCTGCTGTTTCGCTTTCTCCTCGAATTCTTCGAAGCGCAGCGGCCGGTTATCCAGTGCGGACGGCAGACGGAAGCCGTGATTAACGAGCATTTCCTTCCGCGCGCGGTCACCGTTGTACATAGCTCTAATCTGCGGCAGGGTAACGTGCGATTCGTCAATGACGATCAGCATATCGTCCGGAAAATAATCCATCAGCGTATACGGCGTTGCCCCGCGCTCGCGGAAGGTCAAAGGTCCGGAATAATTCTCGATGCCGGAACAGAAGCCCATCTCCGCCATCATTTCGAGGTCATAACGGGTACGCTGCTCCAGACGCTGCGCTTCCAGCAGCTTGCCTTCTTCCCGCAGCTCCGCAAGACGTTCCTCCAGCTCACGCTCGATATTGCCAAGCGCAACCTTCATCGTTTCTTCGTGGGTAACGAAGTGAGACGCCGGGAATATAGCAACATGATCGCGTTCGCTTACGATCTCGCCGGTAAGCACGTCGATTTCCGTAATCCGTTCAATCTCATCGCCAAACAGCTCGACCCGAATCGCCCGTTCATTATTGGCAACCGGGAAAATCTCTACAATATCGCCGCGCACGCGGAACGTACCGCGGATAAAGTTAATGTCATTGCGCTGGTACTGAATATCAACAAGCTTATGAAGAATCGTATCTCTGGACTTCTCCATGCCTACCCGCAGCGACAGCACCAGACTGCCGTACTCGGAAGGCGAACCGAGACCGTAGATACAGGAAACGCTCGCTACGATAATAACGTCCCTGCGTTCGAACAATGAACTGGTCGCGGAGTGGCGCAGCTTGTCGATCTCATCGTTAATACTGGAATCCTTCTCAATGTAAGTGTCCGTAGACGGGATATAAGCCTCAGGCTGAAAATAATCATAATAGCTGACGAAATAACTTACCGCATTGTCCGGGAAGAACTCCTTAAACTCGCTGCACAACTGTGCCGCGAGCGTCTTGTTATGGGCAATAACCAGCGTCGGCCGGTTAAGCTGCGCTATCGTATTGGCAATCGTATACGTCTTGCCCGTACCCGTCGCGCCAAGCAAGGTTTGCTTGGCTTCGCCGTTCTTCACGCCTTCAACAAGTTTTCTGATGGCTCCCGGCTGATCGCCCTGCGGCGTGTAGCTCGACTTTAATTGAAATAATTGCTCTGAAATCTCATTCACTTGCGTCATCCACCCCGTTTCCCTTACTCATCAATCATTATAGTCAATATATATAAGCGTAAACGGCATCAGCGTCCTTGAAACTTAGAAGAAGCAGCACCGTCCCGCGGTCGAATCCATACGCGCATAGCCTATCCGAATGTGTGTTCCCCTCTATTATAGACGTCTATAGAGGCTGATGCAAACATAAAATCAAAGGGCTTTCCCTAAGCGGCTGCCCAGGAAAAGCCCCATTTCTATTTAGACATTCAAAGTACCCGAACGGTCTTCCTCTTCCGCGTAAACGCCGCCGCTCCGCTTTGCCGTCCTCGCGCGGCGCAAAAGGTCAATCAGCGTAGCCGGCTCTGCCGATGCGTAATAGGTCGCCCGCTCGTCAGGAGATAAAATAACCCCAAGCTGATGATGCTCCCCTTCATAACGGGCCCGCTGCACAAACTTGATCTCGCCCTCTCTGTTCAGCACCTCGAGCTTATACATCGCCGAATTGTTCTGCAGCGCCTCATGAAGATCCTCTTTCGTGAACACCCTGATGCCGTTCACCTTCGAAATAATCTCGCCGGCCTGCAGCTTCATTGCCTCAGCAGGCGTACCCGGCACGATACCGAGAATACGCAAGCCCCGCTGATCATTCACGTACAGCGGACTTTGCGTGGATTCCACCGCCCGGCTGCGCCAGATGATAGCTTCATGCAGCAGCAGCGAACATAAAGCGGCAAGCGGGAGCAGCGCCGGCAGCCACCAGGCGAGAAGCGCCGCACCGGTCAGCAGCAGGCTGTACCACATAAGCCCTTTTGCCGCATGGCGGGCTTTGGCCTCGGGCAGCATCGCGCGCGTCATTTCGCTGAAGCCGATAATCATCGGCAGAGCGACAACCGTCCAGCCTTGCGTCCAATCGCCGCCGAATAATGGCGTCCAAGGCAGATCAACAACCGATGTCCCCCCGGCTGCCGGCACAAGCAGCAGCAGCGGAACCGGCCAAAAGCCCTGCAGCATATAGCCGCCTACCAGCTTCCCCCGCTTCCCTTCCAGGAAAAGCGGAGTAGCTAGCTTGTTTCCTTGTCTCCGGACAAGGAAAGCTTCTACCAGATGAAGCAGCGCCACCAATACGAAAATCCCCGGCATATCAAGTCCGGCAAGCGAATTCGCCGCATCTCCGAGCCATCCCTCACTATTTGCGAGCGAAGTAAAACCAACGATCCACTGCAGAAGCGCCAGCGCTCCCGCGCCGTAGGCAAAGCATAGATAGCGAATTCGGAACAA
The DNA here is from genome assembly GCF_003399985.2 of Paenibacillus sp. ATY16. Taxonomy (NCBI): domain Bacteria; kingdom Bacillati; phylum Bacillota; class Bacilli; order Caryophanales; family Paenibacillaceae; genus Paenibacillus; species Paenibacillus sp. ATY16. The sequence goes on from NZ_NMOK02000006.1 coordinate 20,486, forward strand.
GAGCAGCACAACCGCCGAACCCCATAGCCATAAAACGGCGTCGCCGGTTAAGGTTATGCCGATAAAAGCACCGGCAACGGATGCGAGCACCCCGGCTGCAAGCCCGGCCAGCATCGCTTTAGCCACGAGCCGCGGCCAGATGTGCAGCCTTACGGCGAACATTCGTCTTTCCAAGCTGATCTGTCTCGTATATTGAAGGATAATAAATAATACCGCAATATAATAAAAAGGCTGCGCAAGCAAATGTACAATTGCCCGGCCGAACTGGTCTAGTAAAGCATTGGCTGCATCCAATCGCTACACTCCCATCCTCATCCAAAATAAAAGGCTGACTCCGCTTTAGAGCCAACCTTTTATAAATTCGCCGTTTCCTCTTTATTTCCTGCTGACCGCCTGGATTGCCTCCAGCAGCTGTTTATCGTTCTTCTGATCTTTGATCCATTTCACTACGGCCTGCTCCAAAGACGACGCCGTCTTCGTATCGATCTCGCCTGTAACCGGAAGTCCGGAAGCGTTCTGGAAATCCTTCACGGCTTGTTCGGTCGAATCGTTATAGTAGCCGTCCTCCCGCTGCGTCGCATAGCCAAGGCCGGACAGCATGACCTGCGCATTCCGAATCTGCTCGCCTAGCATATCCTTGCGCAAGGTCTCCGTTAAAGTAAGCCTTGCTACCGTATACAGCTTCGGCGGCTGTACCTCCACGGTTGGCTTGATGCCCTTCTGGTGAATCCAATTGCCGTCCGGCGTGAGCCACTTCGCAATCGTCATTTTCACCAGGCTGCCATCCCCAAGCGTCTTGTTATAGCTAACTTGCACCGTTCCTTTGCCGTAAGAGGTTTCACCGACAAGAGCTGCCCCTGCCCGCTCCTGCAAAGCCCCGGCGAGAATCTCGGAAGCACTCGCGCTGCCTTTGTTCATCAGAACGGCAATCGGATACGTTTTGCCGCCACCTTGCGAAGTTGTTTTCTCGCGGTGACCGTCGCGGTCTTCGACCTGTACGATCGTTTCACCCTTCGGTACGAACTGTTGAGCAATCTCAACCACAACCGGCAGGATGCCGCCCGGATCGTTCCGCACGTCAATAACAAGACCTTTCATGCCTTGCTTCTCCAGCTTGGCGAGCTCTTCCTTGAAACGGTCCGCCGTGTTAAGGGAGAACTGGCGGATCTCAATCACGCCTACTCCGTCGCTACGCAGATTCGCGTACACCGTCTCCACATCAATGTCGTCGCGGACAAGGATGAGATCAATCGGCTGGGTATTGCCTGCACGCTCGATCCGAAGCTTCGCTTTTGTCCCCCGGGGACCACGGATCTTGGCGACAGCATCATTCAATGTTAAGCCGTCCAGCTTCTCGCCGTTGACCGATAAGACGATATCCTTGGCGAGCAGCCCGGCGCGTTCTGCCGGCGAGCCTTTGATAGGCGCGACAACCACGACTTTTCCTTTTTCGAGCGTAACCTCGGCACCTATGCCGGAGAACGACCCTTCAATAGACTCCGAAAATTGCTTGGCGACATCCTTTTCCATATAGACGGAATAAGGATCGTCAAGCGATTCCATCATCCCTCTTACCGCCCCGTCAACCAGCTCATCCCGGTCGATATCCTTGAAATATTTGGTTTCGATTAACCCCAGAACCGCATTAATCTTCGACTCTTCCTTCTTGCTGAGCCCGCTTCCCTCGCTTGCCGCGGCAGCCGACACGGAAGCCTGCTTCCCGTTAGACGCCCAGAAGACCTGATCGCCTATCGTTAATGTTACGAGCACTGATGCCACCATCGTCATCAGCAGAAGGACAAATACGGTTCTTCCTTTAAAGTACACGTTCGACACCATCCTATCCTTAACCCTAACCTGTTTTGAAGTGAACCTCATTAGTATATGATAAGTTGTCCGTATTTATTTAGAACTCTTCCTAATGCAGGAGAAGGCATACTCGTGAATAAACGGAACAGTTCCGCATTCCCGGTATGCCTTCCAAGCAAAAATTATTTCAAATAGCCCGCCGGATCAACCGCGACTTGGTTTTTCCGGACTTCGAAGTGAAGATGCGGTCCCGTGGAATTGCCGGTGTTTCCTGATTCCCCGATTTTTTCGCCTTTCTTCACGGTTTGGCCTTTCTCTACCATGATACCGCCATTGCGGAGATGACCATAGAGCGTCCATAGACCGTTGCCATGGTCAATAATAATCGCATTGCCGTAACCGCTCCATGTTTGGGCAACGATTACTACACCCGCTTCAGCCGCGTAAACATCGGTCCCTTGCGGCACCGCAAAGTCAATGCCGGTATGAAGCTTCCTCACATGGGTAATCGGATGAATGCGGTAACCAAAGTTCGAACTGATTCGGTAGCTGCTGCGAAGCGGCATTCCCAGCTTACCGCCGGAGTATGGCTTTTTGATCGCGTTTTTCTTCTTGTTCAGATCGGACACTTTCTTCGCAAGGGCAAGCAGCTGCTGCTCCTGATCCTCGCTGATATCCTCAAGCTCCTCTATTTCCTTGTTGTAGTTAGCGATGAGGACTTCTTTTTCTTCCTCTTTCTCATCCAGCTCCGATTTGTACTTCTGGAGCTTCGTATACATCGTCTTTACTTCTCCAAGAGCCGTCTCGACGTTAGCCTTCTTCTCCTCTACCAGCGCTTGATCCTTCTTGTGCTGCTCGAGAATCGTGCGGTCCTGGCTCAGAATGGAGTGCAGCGAATCGAACCGGTCGAGAAAATCCGAGAAGCTGGTGGCGCTGAACAGTACCTCAAGGTAAGAAACTGCGCCGTTCTCGTACATCAGCTTCAGACGGGATTGCAGAAGCTCGTCCCGCTCCTTCACCTGCTCAATGGCTTTGTCGAGCTCCTCGCCAGCCTCCTGAAGATCAGCTTCCTTGGCATCCACTTGGCCTTGCACGTAATTGAGGTTGTCCGCAACCTGATCCAATTGCGTGTTTAGTTTAAGGATGGCCTGCTGGGCATCTTCCTTCTTCACGGCAATATCCGCTTTCTTGGCATCGGCATTTTTGGCGATTTTCTGCGCCTCTTCAATCTGTTTCTTTGCCGCGGCAAGATCCTTGTTGATTTTATCTATGGAGGATGCGGCATTTCCGCCAACAGGCTGCAACAAAAATACAGTCAACATCGTTAGGACGATAAACCCTTTTTTCACACTCACCTGCGCGGTCACCTACACTTTCAAATATTTTCGAACGGATAACGTACTTCCCCAGACGCCAATCAAGGTACCGAGGCCCATCAGCAGAACGGTGATTTTCCATCCCAATTCCTCTACCGGTATAAGCTTGATCATCAGCAGTCCCAATTCCATTTCGTTCATGCTCACCAGCTTCGTGTACGCCAGCAACACAACGATGGTTGTAATGCCCGAAGCCACAAGCCCGATCAAGGCGCCTTCCACGAAGAACGGCCAGCGGATGAACGAATTCGTCGCCCCTACCAGCTTCATGATGCCAATCTCGCGCCGTCTTGCCAGAATCGTCATTTTGATCGTTGTGGAGATCAGGAACATCGCGGTTACGCCTAGACCGATAACAATGACAAGACCGATGTTACGGATCGCGTTCGTAATCTTGAACAGCTTCTCGACCGTGCCTTGGCCGTATTTGACGCTTGTAATCGGCTTCGCTTCATCGCCGTTGTTCAGCGCCGAAATCTCGCTTGCCGCGACAGCTATGTTCTGAGGATCAAACACCTCCACGGTAAAAGAATCCGGCAGCGGGTTGCTTTCCTTGTCGTAGCCGTCCAAGAGAGCGTCGCCGTCTTTGCCGAGATTTTTGCGGAGCAGCTCAAGTCCCTCTTCCTTGGACACGAACTCGACTTTGCTGACGTCGGAGAGCTTGCGGATTTTGTTCTCCAGCTCGTTAGTCTTCTGCTGATCGATATCGGTCTGCAGGTAGACGCGGATTTGCACCTGGCTCTCGATATTCGAGGCCATGCTGTTGATGTTCAGCGCGAGCAAGACGAATACGCCAAGCAGAAACAGCGAGAAAAAGATCGAACTGATCGAAGCGAAGGACATCCACCCGTTGCGGATGATGTTCTTGAAGCCTTCCCGAAAGTGGCGGAGGAGCGTGCTAATTCTCATACCCGTACTCCCCTCTGGCTTCGTCACGGGCAATGTTGCCGTTCTCGATGGCGATCACGCGTTTACGCATCGTGTTCACGATTTCTTTGTTGTGCGTAGCCATAACGATTGTCGCGCCGCGGAAATTGATCTCCTCGAGCAGGTTCATAATGCCCCATGAGGTCTCCGGATCAAGGTTGCCCGTCGGCTCGTCCGCTACGATCACGGTCGGGTTATTAACGATGGCGCGCGCGATAGCGACGCGCTGCTGCTCGCCGCCGGACAGCTGGGCCGGAAGGCTGGCATGCTTATGTTTAAGTCCGACAAGGTCGAGCACTTCCATCGTCCGCTTTTTGATGAGGCGGCGAGGCGCTTCGATAACTTCCATGGCGAAAGCTACGTTTTCGTAGACCGTCAGCTTCGGAAGCAGCCGGAAATCTTGGAATATAACGCCAATATTGCGTCTAACGTACGGGATTTTGCGGGGTTTGAGCTTGCCAATATTGAAACCGTTGACGGAGATTTGGCCTTTCGTTGGCACTTCTTCACGGTAAATCAGCTTCATGAAGGTAGATTTGCCGGCGCCGGATGGGCCGACGAGGTAAACGAATTCATTGCGATCTATTCGAACGGATACGCCGCGCAGGGCGTGAGTACCGTCGGTGTAAGTCTTCCATATGTCTTGCATCTCTATCAACATTATCACATCCTGTTTTTTATCAGTCTTAGTTATTCGACAGGGATATACGAAATCCTTCATTTTGGGTCTTATTTCCTCATTTTTCACAATTCTCATAAACGTTCTCACCGTTGATTTCCCCGGAAATATGCCTGTTTTTCGACAAACAGGGCTTGTCGTCTATTGGCGAATTTGAACAATAACGGGTAAATGACAAGTACCTTTCAACTCCTGCATATACATGAAACATTGCCATTTTTGAACGGAAAGGGTGGTCTTATCATGTGGAAAAAGCTGCACTTGTGGGTCATTATCGTGTTTGCGCTGCTCTTGGTCGCATCCGTCGGCTACGGCGCCCTATCCTATTATTCCGGGCAGGATACCGTACCCGAGAGGGTTACGGCCGGAGGGGTAGAAATCGGGGGGCTGTCCATTGACGATGCGCTGAAAAAGCTGGACCAATACGAACAGCAGCTGGAGAGCCGTACGGTTACCGTCGAAGGAAACGCCGAAGCCAAAGCGGAAGGCAGTCAAACGTGGAAGGCGGCAGAGATTGGCTATAACGCCGAATTTGTCGGGGTGAAGGAGGAGCTTAAAAAGCTTCGCGCCGGAAATGTATGGACCCGTTCGAAATTCCGCTATCATTTCCCTACTTCCTTTGAGCTGAAGCAAAGCTATGATCCGGCCGTCTTCGACAAGCTTGTCCGCGCGGAGTTCGACTGGATTGACTCCAATAAGCCCGTAAATGCCACGCGTAAAATAACGGACAACGATGAGGTCGTCTATACCGCCCATACCGACGCTTACCGGATCGACGTTGCTCCAATCGAGGAAAAGGTCGCTTCATGGATCACCGTGCCCGACAGTCAGCTCGGTGGACAGCCGGAACAGGCGTTGACCGTTCAGCTTGGCGTAAAGACGGTTCATCCGGAGATCACGCTTGAGAAGCTGAAGGATGAGGGCATCGACCGTAAAATCATGGAGTTCACGACCGACTTTAAGACGAGCGCCGAGGGCCGGGCCTATAACGTAACCTCTACAGCTATGGCATTAAATGACTGGGTGCTTGAACCCGGCGAAGTATTCTCCTACGGAGATGTTGTAGCCAAGACCGAAAAAGAATTCGGCTATAAGGAAGCGCCCGTTATTTCTAACGGCAAGCTTGTGCCGGGTATCGGAGGCGGGATCTGCCAAGTATCCAGCACGCTGTACAACGCGATTATCCGCACGGCGGGGATTGATATCGTTGAACGGCGCAATCACTCCCTTCCGGTCGCTTATTTGCCGAAAGGCCAGGATGCGACCTTCGCGTCCGGCTCCATCGACTTTCGCTTCCGCAACTCGACCGGCAAGCAGCTGATCATCCGCACGGTTGTGGAGAATCGCAAGCTGACAGTGAAGCTGTTCGGTACGATGCCGGAGGATATCCGCTACGACATTGACTCGAGCATCGTCAAGACGGTGCAGCCTGCCGTACAAAAGGTAACGGACAAATCGCTTGGCGCCGGTCAAAGCGTTACCGTCCAGAAAGGCTCTATCGGCTATGTCGTGGATACGTACCGCACGATGTACAAGGACGGCAAACAGGTCTCCCGCGAGAAAATCTCGCATGACACGTACAGAGCGCAGCCAATCGTTGTTCACGTCGCCGCAGGCGCCGGCGGTTCGTCCGGTTCGCAAAACTCCGGCGGCGTGGTTGAGGATGGGATTTGATAAGTGTTACTAAGCTCGAATGCTTTATGATGCTGTGTATCATCACGTTGCACGAAATGCATTATACTTATCACCATTAGATCATACAGACACTTTATACTGCACGAAATGCAGGATATCCGCTCAATATGGAGCCCAGAAATACTAAACTAGCCAGATATCCTGCACTTTGTGCAGGATATCTTTTGTTACTGGGCTGGAATGCTACATTATGCTGTATTGTGTGCAACGTAGGAGCGAGCATGGCGATTCTTCAAGCAACTTGAGACGCAGTACCCTAAGCTGACAAGACCAAATAAAAAGACTGCCAGCACCGCTAAGGCGGGACTGACAGTCTTCTCTCAATAGAAATTAACGGCTCTTCTCGGCGAATTCGGTTACCCAAGCGGCTGTTTGCTCCAGCACTTGCTCGGCGCGGGCGATTGCCGCCTCGACTTGTACTTTTGCCGTGCCGCCGTAGACGTTACGGGCATTAACGACTTGCTCCGGCTGAAGCACGTTGTAGATGCGCTCGTCGAACAGCTGCGAGAATTGCTTGAACTCTTCCAGAGTCAGGTCAAGCAGGTATTTGTTCTGCTCGATGCAGTACAATACCGTCTTGCCGATAACTTCATGCGCTTGGCGGAACGGCAGACCCTTGCCAACGAGGAAGTCGGCGATGTCCGTCGCGTTCGAGAAGTCCTGGTTAACGGCTTGGCGCATCTGCTCTTTGTTCACTTTCATGGTAGCGATCATCGGAGCGAACAGTTGAAGCGCGCCTTGCATCGTTTTCACTGTATCAAACATGCCTTCCTTGTCTTCCTGCATATCCTTGTTGTAAGCAAGCGGCAGCGATTTCAGTACCGTCAGGAGACCAACAAGGTTACCGTAAACGCGGCCTGTTTTACCGCGGACAAGCTCCGGAACGTCCGGGTTTTTCTTCTGCGGCATAATGCTGCTGCCCGTGCAGAATGCGTCATCCAGCTCAACAAAGCGGAACTCCGTGCTCGACCACAGGATCAGCTCTTCGCTCAGACGCGACAGATGCATCATAATGATGGAAGCGTGGGACAGGAACTCAAGGATGAAGTCGCGGTCGCTTACCGCATCCAGGCTGTTCTCGTATACGCGGTCGAACTTCAGCTGGCTGGCGACGAAATGGCGATCGATCGGGAACGTTGTTCCCGCCAAAGCGCCGGCGCCCAGCGGCAGCATGTTGATGCGTTTGTAGCTGTCCTGCAGACGCTCCAGGTCGCGGCCAAACATCGAAACGTAAGCCATCAGATGATGAGCGAACAGAATCGGCTGCGCACGCTGCAAATGCGTGTAGCCCGGCACGATGGTATCGATGTTTGCTTTTGCCTGCTCGATCAGCGCGGATTGCAGCTTATGCAGCATGTCCACGAACTCAACGACGCGTTTGCGCAGGTACAAGTGCATGTCCGTTGCTACTTGGTCGTTACGGCTGCGGCCGGTGTGAAGCTTGCCGCCTACCGGACCAACATCGTCGATCAGCGTTTTTTCGATATTCATATGAATGTCTTCATCGGAAATGGAGAATTCGATATCATTGCGTTTGATGCGCTGCAGCACGCGGTGCAGGCCGTCCTTGATCGTCTCAACGTCGTCCGCAGGCAAAATGCCTTGCTTGCCCAGCATCGTTACATGCGCCAGGCTGCCTTGGATATCCTCTTCGGCAAGCTCTTTATCGAACATAATGGATGCCGTATATTCCTCTACCAACTGGTCGGTCTTTTTCGTAAACCGTCCGCCCCACAATTTGCTCACTTGGTACACTCCCTCCCGAAATTGCCATAAAGGCCGCTAGATGCATCGCACATAACGGCCTAGATGAATATTCGGTTTATATTATTTCTTGCTTTGTTCTACGCCGGACGATACTTTCAGACGAAGAGCGTTCAGGCGGATAAAGCCCGTAGCGTCGCCTTGGTCGTACGCTTGGGATGGATCGGCTTCCATTGTCGCGATATCCGGATTGTACAAGCTCACCGGACTCTTCACGCCTGCGCCGATTACATTGCCTTTGTACAGCTTCAGGCGGACAACGCCCGTTACGTTCTTTTGCGACTCGGTTACAAGCGTTTGAAGCGCAAGACGCTCAGGCGCGAACCAGAAGCCATTGTACACGAGCTGCGCGTATTTCGAGATCAGGGAGTCGCGAAGGTTCATAACCTCGCGGTCCATGGTCAGGGATTCCATTTTGCGGTGTGCGGTGAACAGGATTGTACCGCCCGGTGTCTCATAGACGCCGCGGCTCTTCATGCCAACAAAGCGGTTCTCCACCATGTCCACGCGGCCTACGCCATGCTTGCCGCCCAGTTCGTTCAATTTATCCATCACTTGCAGCGGGCTCAGCTGTTCGCCGTTGATCGCGATACAGTTGCCTGCTTCGAAAGTAAGCTCTACGTATTCCGCTTGATCCGGAGCTCTCTCCGGGGATACGCTCAGCACGTACATCTCTTCGTTGGACTCTGCGCTTGGATCGAACCAAGGATCCTCGAGCATACCGGACTCAAAGCTGATATGCAGCAGGTTGCGGTCCGTCGAGTACGGCTTGGAAGCCGATGCCGTTACCGGAATGCCGTGCTTCTCGGCGAAAGCGATCATCTCCGCGCGGCCAGGGAACTCTTCCCGGAAGCGCTCTTCACGCCAAGGCGCGACTACTTTGATGTCCGGTGCAAGAGCGGCTACGCCAAGCTCGAAACGCACTTGGTCATTGCCTTTGCCTGTTGCGCCGTGCGCGATCATCGTTGCGCCTTCCGCGCGGGCGATCTCAACCATACGCTTCGCGATCAGAGGACGGGCAATAGATGTGCCAAGCAGGTATTGGCCTTCGTACAGCGCTGCCGCTTGGAACATTGGGAAAATAAAGTCGCTCGCAAACTCAGCGCGCAGGTCATCGATGTACACCTTCGATGCGCCGGTTGCCAGAGCTTTAGCCTCAAGGCCGTCGAGCTCTTCTTTTTGACCGATGTCAGCCGTAAAAGCAATGATCTCAGCATCATAAGTTTCTTTCAACCATTTCAAGATGATGGACGTATCCAGACCGCCGGAATAGGCCAGTACAATTTTTTCCTTCGCCATAATTTCTCCTAGCACCCCTTTGAGTTATTAAAAGCTATTTCAATGCTACATGATTGCTGCCATAATCGCTTTTTGCGCGTGCAGACGGTTTTCCGCCTGGTCGAAAATAATCGAGTTCGGTCCGTCGATAACGCCTTCGCTTACTTCTTCGCCGCGGTGCGCAGGCAGGCAGTGCATGAACAGGTAATCCTTTTTCGCGTATTTCGCCAACGCTTCGTTCACTTGGAAGTTGGCAAAAGCAAGCTCGCGCTCCTTCTGCTCCGACTCTTGACCCATGCTTGCCCAAACGTCCGAGTATACCACGTCCGCATCGGCAATCGCTTCCTTCGGATCGCGGCACAGGTGAATGCGAGCGCCGGTTTCCTTCGCGTTGTCGATCGATTGCTTCAGAAGATCCGCGTCCGGCTCGTAGCCTTCCGGCGTCGCGATGGAAATATCAACGCCCAGCTTCGCGGCGCCCATCATCAGGGAATGAACAACATTGTTGCCATCGCCGATGTAAGCCAGCTTCAGCCCTTCAAGACGTCCTTTGTGCTCGAGGATCGTCTGGTAATCCGCCAGCGCCTGGCATGGATGGGAAAGATCCGTAAGGCCGTTAATAACCGGGATAGTTGCTCCGCGCGCCAGCTCCACCACGTTGCGATGAGCGAACGTACGGATCATGATGCCGTCCAGGTAACGGGACAATACTTGCGCCGTATCCAGAATCGGCTCGCCGCGGCCGATCTGCAGATCGTTGCCGCTCAGGAACAGCCCTTGGCCGCCCAGCTGGTAAATGCCAACCTCGAACGATACGCGGGTACGGGTGGACGATTTCTCGAAAATCATGCCGAGCGTCTTGCCCTTCAGCGGTTGATAAACCTCGCCGGCCTTTTGCTTCTTCTTCAGATCGATCGCAAGATCGATCAGGTACCGGATTTCTTCCGGCGTGTAATCCAAAAGCATAAGGAAATCCCGGCCTTTTAGGCTTGCCGCCAAATCTTCCTTTACTGTATCAACCATTGTGTAACCCTCCTAAATCCTCTATTTATATTTCAAGCCTTAGGCTTTAACCGCGTTAACCAACAATTGCTTTAGTGTTGCCACAGCCTGGTCGATCTCTTCCTTCGTCACCAGAAGGTTAGGCAGAAGACGCACAACGTTTGGTCCTGCGGAGATGACGAGCAGCCCTTGCTCTTGCGCCGCCGTCAAAACCGGGCCAACCGGCTCCACGCATTCAATTCCCACGATTAGACCTTGACCGCGAACTTCCTTCACGAACGAATTGCCCGCGAGCGCCTTCTTCAGCTCATCCATGAGATAAGCGCCCATCTCAGCCGCACGCTGCGGCAGGTTCTCGCCTACAATCGTCTCCACCGTTGCCTTCACCGCTGCCGTCGCAATCGGCGTACCGCCAAAGGTAGAGCCATGGCTGCCCGGGCCAAAAGCTTCGCGAAGCTTTTCCTTCGCAACCGCCGCGCCTACCGGGAACCCGCTTCCGAGACCTTTTGCCAGCGTGAAAATATCCGGCTCGATGCCGTAATGCTCATAGGCGAACAATTTGCCCGTACGGCCCATACCGGTCTGGATCTCGTCGATGATGACCAGAATTCCGTTCTCTTCGCACAGCTTCACCAGATCATCAACAAATGCCTGATCCGCCGGGAAGATACCGCCTTCCGCTTGGATCAATTCGAGCATAACTGCCGCCGTTTTATCGGAGATCGCCGCTTTTAAAGCTTCGATATCGTTATAAGGGATATATTTGAATCCTTCCGGCAAAGGCGCAAAGCCTTCCTTCACCTTCTCTTGTCCGGTTGCAGTCAGAGTTGCCAGCGTACGGCCGTGGAAGGAGGATTCAAACGTAATAATTTCGTATCGCCCGTTGTTCAGCACTTTCTGCTGGTAACGGCGAGCCAGCTTGATCGCGGCTTCATTCGCTTCCGCACCGGAGTTACAGAAGAAGACGGCATCGCCGCTGCTGTTCGAAGTGATCAAATGCGCTGCCTCTTCCTGATTCGGAATGCGGAACAGGTTGGACACATGCCACAGCTCATCCAGCTGCTTGATCAACGCTTCTTTTACTTTTTGAGGCGCATGGCCAAGGTTGGTTACGGCAATACCGCTCATGAAATCGAGGTATTTGTTGCCTTGATCATCCCACAGCCAGCTTCCTTCGCCCTTCACAAGCGCGATTGGATATCTCGCATACGTTGGCAGCAAGGATTGCTCGGGCGCTGCCGCTACTTTCGTCTCGCTCATCGACTTTAACCGCCTTTCTCTACTCCTGTACGATTCTTGTACCTACGCCGCCTTCGCGCACGGCCCGGCTAAGAACACCCGGCTCTTCGCCGCTGACAATAACAACCTCGCGAACGCGTCCTTGAATGCACTGCACCGCCGCGCGTACCTTCGGAATCATGCCGCCGTAAATTTCGCCGCTTGCAATCATCTCTTCGATCTCGGCGACGGTGACGGAAGGCAAAACCCGCTTCTTGCCGTTTACCGTACGCATAATGCCCGGAACGTCCGTTACTACGATCATCTGCTCAACCCCAAGATGGGAAGCAACAGCCCCTGCTGCCGTATCCGCATTGATGTTGTAGCGCTGACCGCCTGCATCAATCCCAATCGGAGCGATAACCGGCATATAGCCCATAGCCATAACGCCTTCAACCACTTCCGCATTCACATCCGTTACATCCCCGACAAAACCGATTTCCGCGCTGTTTGCCACCGGCTTAGCCTGGATCAGCAAACCGTCTACACCGGAGAGGCCTAGCGCCTTCGCGCCGTTTGTCTGGATTTTACGAACGATTTCTTTATTGATTCGGCCCGCAAGCACCATCTCAACCACGTCGAGCACGGCATCATTGGTCTTGCGCAGGCCGTTTACGAATTCCGTCTCAATGCCAAGCTTCGTAAGCGTCTCGGAGATCGCCGGACCGCCGCCATGGACGATAACCGGATGAACGCCGGACTCTTGCAGCTCGCGCAGCTCGCCGAAGAAGGAATCGGGAAGCGCGGCCAGCGTGCTGCCGCCGCATTTCATTACAAAACGTTGTGCCATAAGTTAATCCGTTCTCCTCTGCCCTAGCGTTACGTACGGTATGCCGCGTTGATGCGGACATAATCGTACGTCAGGTCACAGCCCCAAGCCGTTGCCGTGCCGTTATCCATATGCAGGTCGACGCGGATTACAACCGTATCGCCCTTCAAATATTCCAGTGCCGCTTCTTCGTCGAAAGCAACCGGACGGGAGCCTTCCAGCGTCACGATATCACCGATTCGAACGTCTACCGTATCCGGGTTAACCGGCTGGCCTGCGCGGCCTACCGCCGCGATAATCCGGCCCCAGTTCGCGTCGGCGCCAAATACCGCCGATTTCACCAGGGAAGAGCCGATAACCGTCTTCGCAATCGCCGTAGCCGCTTCGTCATTCACGGCTCCGTGCACTTGCACTTCAACCAGCTTTGTCGCGCCTTCGCCGTCGCGGGCGATTGCTTTCGCCAGCACTTCGCATACATAACGAAGGCCAGCCGAGAAAGCTGCCCAGCCTTCATGCTCCGGCGTCAGCTCGCTGTTGCCGGCAAGGCCGCTTGCCATAGCCACCAGCATATCGTTGGTGCTTGTATCGCCGTCAACCGTAATCATATTAAACGTATAGTTTGTCGCTTCGCGAAGCAGCGTTTGAAGCGCTTCGCTGCCGATTGCCGCATCCGTAGTCACAAAGCCAAGCATAGTGGCCATGTTCGGATGAATCATGCCGGAGCCTTTGGCCGCGCCGGCAATATGTACCGCCCTGCCGTCGATCTCAACGGAGACGCATACCATTTTTTGCACAAGGTCAGTGGTCAGGATTGCTTGACAGAAGCCGTCCGCCGCATCGCGGTCCGCCTCCAGCTTCGCCGGAAGCGCGTCGATCCCCGCACGCACCTTATCCATCTTCAGATTCTCGCCGATCACGCCCGTCGAAGCGACCGCAACCTGATCCGCGGACACGCCAATAGACTCGGCAAAACGCGAACGCATCTCGTAAGCATCGTCTTCGCCCTGCTTGCCCGTTACCGCGTTGGCATTGCCGCTGTTCACGATAACGGCGCGCAGGAAGCCATCCGATTCAATGCTCTCCCGCGTCACCTTGATTGGCGCTGCCTGGAACACGTTTGTGGTGTAAACGCCGGCGGATGCCGCCGGCACTTCGCATACGATTGCGCCAAGATCATGGCGGGTTGTCTTCTTCAGGCCGCAGTGGAGACCACCGGCTCTGAATCCTTTAGGAGTCGTAATCGATCCGTCCGTGACGACCGAATACAGCGCTTTAGCTTGTTGCACCTGTCCCATTTCTCCTCGTTTCTCCTTCACCTTGTACGAATAATTGCTCAATTTAAAACTTTATAAGTATAAAGAAAATTCTTAACGCCATATGTTCAAGATCACGGATATACAGGCACGAACTGCAGGCCAAGGCCTTCATCCCAGCCCATCATCAGGTTGAGGTTCTGAATCGCTTGTCCCGAAGCGCCTTTCACAAGGTTATCAATGACCGAAATAATCGTAATGCGGCCCGTTCTCTCATCGTAGTTAAAAGCGATATCGCAATAGTTGGAGCCCCATACTTCCTTCGTCTGCGGCAGAACGCCTTCCTTGCGGATGCGGACGAATTGGCGGCCTTCATAGAATTGCTTATAGAGTTCAATAAAATCAGCGGCGTTATGCTCGCCCTTCACCGTAGCGTACATGGTCGACAGGATCCCTCTTGTCATCGGCACCAGATGCGGCGTGAACGTGGTCACAACCTCCCGGCCCGCTGCTTCCGACAGCACCATCTCGATTTCAGGGACATGCTGATGCTGATTTACTTTGTAGGCTTTGAAGTTCTCGTTCAGCTCGGAGTAATGCGTACCGAGGCTTGCGCCGCGGCCTGCGCCGGATACGCCCGATTTCGAATCGATAATAATCGTCGCCGGATCAATCCAGCCTGCCTTCACGGCAGGGACAAGGCCAAGCAGCGCGGACGTTACGAAACAGCCCGGGTTCGAAATAAACGAAGCGCCTTGCGCTTTGTCGCCGTTAATCTCAGGGAGAGCATAGAGAGCTTGCTTCAGGTATTGCTCATCCGCCGGTGTTTTTTTATACCATTTCTCGTATAAAGCCGTATCCTGCAGACGGAAGTCGCCGGACAGGTCAATGACCTTCAAGCCGGCATCCAGCAGCTGCGGAGCAAGCTTAGCCGCAACTCCGGCCGGCGTTGCCGTAAAGACGACGTCAGCTTTCGCTTTGATCCCTTGCGGATCCACGTCATCAAGCAAAGCCGTCTGAATGTCCGTCAAATGAGGGAACCATTCCGCAATCGGCATTCCCGCGCTGGACGAGGAAATAACCGACGTAATCTCCACCAACGGGTGGCTAGCCAACAAACGAATAAGCTCAATACCGCCATAACCGGTAGAGCCGACGATCGCAACCTTCAATTTCTCGCTCATACACGTTCTCTCCCTTAAAAGAAGTTGAACCCGAAGCATGGATTCAACTTACGTAGATCATCTAAATCTATATTGTACATGAATCAGGTTCACATGGAAATATTACGTTGTTTCGTATTATTATACAGTCGTATTCATATTAATACAATGTAAAAAAGATGTCATTTTCCGTACAATTTATTCCGATTTGAACCCCTGTCCCACAACCTCCGCCGTGTTGCTTATAATGACGAAAGCGCCCGGATCCACCGCTCTTACCAGCTGCTTCAGCTTGGCTACTTCCATCTGCCCGACAACGGCCATCAGCACCTGGCGCTTCTCGTTCGTGTAGCCGCCATGCGCGTCCAGCCTCGTCACTCCGCGGTCCAGGTCATGCAGGATCGCATTCACAAGCAGATCGGCCTGATCGCTTATAATAAAAGCAACCTTCGACAGCGGAATGCCGCTTTGAATAATATCAATCGTCTTGCTGGTTACGAACAGTCCGATCAAGGCATACAAGGCCGCCTCCGGCGAAATTAAAATACCAGACGCCGCTATTACGCAACCGTCAAAGCAGGCTACCGCAAGCCCCAGTGGAATGCCGGTATACCGGTGCAGAATCTGCGCGGCCAGATCAAGCCCACCGGTTGAACCACGTCCGCGAAATACGATACCAAGCCCGATACCCACGCCAATGCCGCCATAGATTGCCGCAAGCAGCATATTATCGGTAGGAGGCGACCAGTCTGCCGTAAGCAGCACAAATAAAGGAAGCACGATGGTGCCAAGCAAGGTTTTGAGCGCAAACCGTTTGCCGAGCAGGAGCAGCCCCGCAAGGAAGAGCGGAATATTGAGCGCCCATTGGGTATATGCCGGCGTAATGCCAAGCGTTTTATGCACAAGGATCGATATGCCCGATACGCCGCCGGAAGCGATTCCATTCGGAGCGAGAAATAGATTAAAGCTGAGCGCTACTACAAAAGAACCAATTATGACCTGCAAAAAGGTCCAGACGACATCAAGCGGCGTTGCTTTCCTGCCTGCCGGACGCCGGTTGCGTTTTGAAATTTTTACTTCGTTATTCTTGCTGTCCATGGATCACCATGCCGCCTCTCTGTCGTTCAACCTCTGTTATGTTATTCATGCCGCGCATGACTTTCCATCGTATGTAGTTCCCATTACGCACAAAAAAGAAGAGTTCCAACCTTTATAAGTGTTGGAGCTCTTCCCCAAAGCTATGCATATAAACTTGCCGTTTCCTTAGTCGTGACGAATCTGACTGCGCAAATAGCCGTCGATAAAAGCATCCAGGTCGCCGTCCATTACGGCGCCAACGTTGCCTGTCTCCACCGAAGTCCGGTGATCCTTCACCATGCTGTACGGATGGAAGACGTACGAACGAATCTGGCTGCCCCATGCGATATCCGACTGCTCGCCGCGAATTTCGGCAAGATGCTTTTGCTGCTCTTCGATCTTGCGCTCGTAGAGCTTCGAACGAAGCATATTCATCGCGCGCTCGCGGTTCTGAATCTGCGAACGCTCCTGCTGGCAGGCTACGACAATCCCTGTCGGGATATGCGTAATCCGGATAGCCGACTCCGTCTTGTTGACGTGCTGGCCGCCGGCGCCGCTCGCGCGGTACGTATCAACCTTCAGATCCTCGGTACGGATCTCCACTTCAATATCCTCCGTAATCTCCGGTACCACGTCGCAGGATACGAACGACGTATGTCTACGGCCGGACGAGTCGAACGGCGAGATGCGGACAAGACGGTGAACGCCTTTTTCCGCTTTCAGATATCCGTAGGCATTGTAGCCTTTGACCGCAATCGTTACGCTTTTAATGCCCGCTTCGTCGCCATCCTGATAATCGAGCACTTCAACCTTGAAACCCCGTTTCTCCGCCCAGCGCGTGTACATCCGGTACAGCATCTGACCCCAGTCCTGCGACTCGGTACCGCCCGCACCCGGATGCAGCTCGAGAATGGCATTCAGCTTGTCGTACGGCTGATTCAGCAGCAGCTGCAATTCGAAGCCGTTCACCTTTTCGTTCAGGGAAGCAATGCCTCCAATGACTTCGGCCTCCAGCGAATCATCGCTTTCTTCGTCAGCCAGTTCAATCAATGTCTGTAGATCTTCGCATTCCGTATTCAGCCGTTCGTAATGCTCAACGACCGACTTAATCGCATTCAACTCCGAGATAATGCCCTGCGCTTTCGTATTATCGTCCCAGAAATCCGGGGCAGTCATTTTCTCTTCAAAGTTTGCGATATGCTCCAGCTTCAGATCTAAGTCAAAGAGACCCCCTGAGTTCTTGGAGCCGCTTCGCCACTTCACGCAAATCCTGTTTTACGTTTGTTTCTATCATCGCGTAGCTTCACCTCAAAATTAAGTATGCGCGGACTGACCACGGTAAATCCGTGCAGACCGCATAAAACGCGCCGTTCGCCCGCTTAAGGGCTGACCGGCGCGTTAACCGTGTATGTTACCTTATGCAAATAGCTCAGGCCAGGTGTTACTTGCCCATGCCATGGCACATTTTGTATTTCTTGCCGCTGCCGCATGGGCAAAGGTCGTTGCGTCCCGTACGCTCTTCACGCTTCGCAGGGCGTTTTTCCGCTTCCGCCGGGCTGTTGGTCGTCGTCTGGCCTTGCGCAACCTCTTGACGCTCCAGGTTGCTCTCCACTCGTGCCTTCATGATGTACTTCGCGACTTCTTCCTGGATGCTGTAGATCATTTCCTTAAACATCTCGAAGCCTTCGAATTGGTACTCGCGAAGCGGATCCGTACCGCCGTATGCACGGAGGTGGATACCTTGGCGGAGCTGATCCATCGCATCGATGTGATCCATCCATTTGCTGTCTACCGCGCGCAGTACGACAACCTTCTCGAATTCGCGCATCGTTTCGGCGCCAAGCTCAGCCTCGCGCTCATCGTAATAAGCAACAACCTTATCCTTGATAAGCTCGATAATATCTTCCTTCTCTTTGCCCCACAGATCGTCCTTCGAGAACGTATCTTCAGGGAGAAGGTTCGAGTTCGCGTAATCCGCGATTTCCTGCAGATCCCACTCTTCCGGAATATCGCCTTCCGTATGGGCTTCAACCACATGCTCGATAACCGGTATGATCATTTCCATAACGATCTCGCGGATGTTCTCCGAGTACAATACGTCACGGCGCTGCTTGTAAATCACTTCCCGCTGCTGGTTCATGACATCGTCATATTGCAGGACGACTTTACGGGTATCGAAGTTGCTGCCCTCTACGCGCTTCTGAGCGGACTCAACGGCACGCGTAATGAGGCGGCTCTCGATCGGCTGGTCTTCTTCCAGACCCAGACGGTCCATCATGCCCATAATGTTCTCCGCGCCAAAGCGGCGCATCAGTTCATCCTCAAGGGAGAGATAGAACTGCGAGGAGCCCGGGTCGCCTTGACGGCCGGCACGACCGCGCAGCTGGTTATCGATACGACGGCTCTCATGGCGCTCCGTACCGATAATGTGCAGACCGCCTACGTCATGAACGCCTTCGCCGAGCAAAATGTCCGTACCGCGTCCCGCCATGTTTGTCGCGATCGTAACCGCGCCCGCTTGACCCGCGCGGGAGATGATTTCCGCTTCCTCCGCATGGAACTTCGCGTTCAGTACTTTATGCTGCACGCCGCGCTTTTTCAGCATGTCGGACAGACGCTCCGAGTTCTCGATGGAGATTGTACCCACGAGTACCGGCTGGTTCTTCTTGTGACGTTCTACGATTTCCTCAACAACGGCTTTAAACTTGCCATTCTCGGATTTGTAGACCACGTCCTGCATATCTTTACGGATCAGAGCGCGGTTTGTCGGAATTTGAATAACCTCGAGACCGTAGATCCGTTTGAACTCTTCTTCCTCCGTCTTCGCCGTACCGGTCATGCCCGACAGCTTCCGGTACATACGGAAGTAGTTCTGGAACGTAATCGTCGCAAGCGTCATGCTCTCGTTCTGAACCTTCAGCTGCTCCTTCGCTTCGATCGCTTGGTGCAGACCGTCGCTGTAACGGCGGCCCGCCATCAGACGGCCCGTGAATTCGTCGACGATGACGACTTCGTCTTCGTTAACCACGTAATCCACGTCGCGCTTCATGATGACATGCGCTTTAAGCGCTTGTTGCACGTGATGGTTCAGCGTTACGTTCGCATGATCGAATAAGTTCTCGATGCCGAATGCTTTCTCCGCTTTCTCAACGCCGGCTTCCGTCAGCGTTACGTTGCGAAGCTTAATATCAACCGTGTAATCCTCTTCCTCTTTCAAACGGCTGACGAAACGGTCAGCGGCATAATACAGCTCCGTCGATTTTTGTGCTTGTCCGGAGATGATCAGCGGCGTACGCGCCTCGTCGACCAGGATGGAGTCCACTTCGTCTATGATTGCATAATAAAGCGGGCGTTGAACCATTTGCTCTTTGTACAGCACCATGTTATCGCGCAAATAGTCAAAGCCGAACTCATTATTGGTTCCGTAAGTAATATCGCAGGCATAAGCTTCTTGCTTCTCTTCATGCGTCAAGCCGTGCAGGTTGCAGCCGACAGTCAGTCCGAGGAAATTATAAAGTTCAGCCATGATCTGGCTGTCGCGAGATGCAAGGTAATCATTGACCGTAATAACGTGTACGCCTTTGCCTTGCAATGCATTCAGATAAGTAGGAAGCGTCGCAACGAGCGTTTTACCTTCACCGGTTCTCATCTCTGCGATCTTGCCTTCGTGCAGCACCATACCACCCATCAGCTGTACGTCGAAATGGCGCATGCCAAGCGTACGCTTCGATGCTTCGCGCACAACCGCGAAAGCTTCCGGCAGAATCGAGTCAATATCCTCGCCTTTTTCAAGACGTCCCTTGAACTCTTCCGTTTTATTACGCAGCTCATCGTCTGACAGCGGCGATATCTTGGACTCAAGTCCGTTAATTTCTTCTACCGTACGCGTGAGACGCTTGACCTCGCGCTCGTTCGCATCACCGAATATTTTTTTCACTAGTCCGAGCATGGTCTTCCCCTTTCATAAATACGCCTGTTTGCCTTAAATTGTAACAGTTTGTCGTGACGCCCGCAACGCATCGCGTTCATTTCCAGCAATAAGCAGGTATACATCCATATAAAAGGCCTCTTCCCCGTCGGAGAAAAGGCCGTGATTGGTAATTTAATAAGTAAGAATGGTGAAATAATGGCTGGGTTCAGATTTATACTTGCTCGATCAGGCCGTATTTCCCGTCGCTTCGTTTATAAACAACGTTCACTTCCTTATTATCGATATTGGAGAATACAAAGAAGTTATGTCCAACCATGTTCATTTGCAAAATGGCTTCCTCAACGTCCATTGGCTTTAGCATAAAGCGCTTCGTGCGGACGAGCTCAAGTTCGTCTTCCTCATCCATAACGGATACGGCTGTCTGGCTGATGCCTTCCTTGAACAGAGCCTTGACGCCACTTTCTTGCCTGAACTTACGGTTCATCTTAGTCTTATGTTTGCGAATTTGACGTTCCAGTTTGTCCACCACAACATCAATGGAGGAGTACATATCCTCGCTCTTGTCTTCCGCCCTCAGCATGACGCCGACCAACGGGATGGTTACTTCCACCGCGTGTTTGCCTTTGGTAACAGACAACGTAACGGTTGTTTCGGAGGCAGGAGCTTCAAAATACTTTTCCAATCGACTGATCTTCTTCACAGCATACTCTCGTAAAGCTTCTGTCACTTGAATACGATGACCTCGAATGATGTATTTCATGGGGCATTCCTCCTTTACGTATTCTTATTATAACATATGCCGGAGCCTATTTCAAAATAGTTTTTTATTTATTATGAATTTTCAGATAATATTATCGGAGGATCAGCCTGAATCTGTTTCTTCATTAATATGTGGATAAGCTATGGATCATGACAGTTAAAAAAAAGGGCTATAAAAATGAAAAGCCCCGGTTTCCCGGAGCTTAGAATAGGCACTTGTCAATCGAACCATATAATGTGGCTGAATGAGTCAGCCTAGATGATTACAGTTTGACTACGTTTGCAGCTTGTGGACCGCGAGCGCCTTCTACGATGTCGAATTCAACCGCTTGGCCTTCTTCGAGCGTTTTGAAGCCTTCGGCTTGGATTGCGGAGAAATGAACGAATACGTCGCCGCCTTGTTCAGTCTCGATAAATCCATAACCTTTCTCTGCGTTAAACCATTTAACTTTACCTTGCATACATAAACAGTCCCTTCATCTTCAAATACTGTGAGGCGTCTTAGTTATGTTATGGCCCACAAGTCGAATATACCACCATTGACACACTATTGTCAATATTTCCTTGTAAGCGAATACATTTTTTTTAGACAGCCCCATTTTCTACCTTCTGGCGTCAAAAAAGAGGCTGTCTCCGCCGCCGTAAGCAGAGTCGTATCTAGCCTGGGAACGGCGTCCCTGCTGGATTTTGTCCCATTGCTGCCTCGCTTCGTCACGAAGCGTAACCATCCTCGCCACGATCACGGACTCGATGGAAATTAACCGGTCGGCTTCCAGCCGGAGCACGGCCATTTGCTCCGCCGGGACAACCAGCTGCTCCAGCTCCAGGAACAGTTCTTCTCGCTGCCGCATGTACTCGTCGAACTGTTCCAGATCGGCGCTGTCCAACCGCTCAACCAAATTAGACGACAGTAGAATGAGTCGCTGTAAAAGAGCTTCCATTAGCTTGTCCCGCCATTTGATTGACTTGCTTGGCCGCTTCCACCCACGTTGCCTTCAGGTCGATCAGGTGCCCAAGCACCTCTTCGGCCGGTGCGGCATCCTTCCGGGTATTGGCTTCGATTAACCGGTGGTTGAAATAATCGTAAAGCAGCAGCAAGCTTTCCGATACCGGATTCGAACGGTCCAGGGTAATAATGAACTCGCTAATGATTTCCTGCGTCTTCATGAGACTCGTATGCGCATCCGCATTCCGCCGCTCTTTGAGAGCTTCAATGCCCTGACGGCAGAAACGAATCGCCCCGTCATAAAGCATGATAAGCAAAGCAGCCGGATTAGCCGTCTGAACCGATGTCTGCATGTATGGATTGCGCGGTTGGTATTGCATAGGTTATTAGCCTCCTAGGAACCAAGCAGCGAAGCAAGGCTTGAGCTGCGTGAATTCATCTGACTGATGTAGGTTTCCATCTGGGTGAATTGGTTGTAATAGCGGGTCTCCATGTCGTCGAGACGGGTCTGGAGAGCCGAAATTTGCTTATCGTATTCTAACGATTCTTTACCGAGTACATAAGTGTTTTTGACGGATGTGCTTGTTCCCGCTTTATCTACAATCTGACTGAAAATAGCACTTGCCTGATTATACAGTCGTGTGGCAACACCGTCACCGGCAGTCGTTTTGCTATCCTTATCGTCAGCAGTGAACAAAGCCATTACTTCATCCGGCTTCTCCGAGATCATTTGTTTGAGCTTTGTCTCGTCAATGTACAGCTTGCCTTTATCCAAATAGCTGCCGCTCACCGATGTACCGCTAATTAACGAGCTCGAAATCCCGATATCGGACAGGTTCTTTAATTGACCGGACGCCAAGCCGCTAATAGAAGAAGATAAAGCTTGTCTCATGGAGTACAGGCTGCTTGTCAGAACGGAATCATTAGCCAGCATACCGCTTTTTGCTTTGTCTTCCCATTGTTTAATCTGATCATCCGTCATCTCTTTTTTCTGAGCATCGGTCAGAGGAGCATAATCGCGATACTTCTCTTCAGATAATTCCGAGTTGATCGAGCTGATCAGATCATTGTACTTATCTACAAAGGATTTGATCTTGTTGAATACGGAATCAACGTCCTGCGTAACGCCAATGTTCGTTACATCGGTTCCTTCCGACTTTGCCGTTATGCTAAGGCCGGCGATGGTGAAAGTGTTTGAGTCGTATTCGCCTTCTACGCCGTTAAACTTTACTTTGGCGTTTTGGCCCGTTTGATAAACAGATGCCGTATCCTTGCCTGTTGCTCCCGTTAAGCCTAAAGCATCCAAAACTGTTGTATCCGAACCTGTAGTGAAATCAATCGCTTTGCTTTTGACCGGGTTATCAATAATCAGGTTACCATCTTTGTTTAAAGATACGGAGACGCCCGTATTCTTTAACGAGTCATTCATCTTAGACATCAGATCTCCAACGGTTGTGGTAGATGTAATGTCGAACTTGAATGGTGCAGCTTGTCCATCTATGGTTAGGGAGATGGATTTCCCTGCTAAAGAGGCCAACGATGTATCTGCAGCCAGTTTGACATTACCCGTTGTCGTTGTTGCCGTGCCGTTGGTAGCTAGGCCTAAAATAGAGGTTACATCCGCGCCTCTCAGATCGATATCAGCAGCAGCGCCTGTTTTGGTAGAAGAGAAGAACATTGTTTTTAAAGTAGAATCGTAAGCAACCTTTACCCCTGTTTTTACGGACTGCGCGTTAATCTTATTGGCAAGATCTTGGTAGGTATCTGCGCTCTTAACTTCAACATCAACGCCATTGACGGTAATCGTTGTATCTTTGCCGATGGTTGCGCCCGTTAAAGTACCGCTCTTCAGCGTTGCCGTTTTAGCCAGCTGTTCGACCTGCAAGGTATACGAACCTTCAATCGCCGTTCCCGTTCCTGTTACTGTCGCTACGTTTGTATTCGAGGAAGAAGCAGTTTTCGTTAAGTAAGCGGATTGCAGCTTCATATCGAATGCAGCATTTTTAAAATCCAGAACCTTGTTATTGATTGCCCGATAATCGTCCTGCTTCCACTGGTTAATCTGCTTCTTCTGGTTGAGCTTGTCTAGTGGTACGCGCTGGGCATCCATGATCTGTTTAATCATGCTCTCATAATCCATACCCGATGCTAACCCGGTTACACGTAAAGTACTCACTCTTATCCCTCCTGATCGTTACCGTTTCTCGTCAACAATTAAGCCTGCCATTTCCCATAGTTTTGCGATAAAGTCCAGCGATTTCTCTGGAGGGATTTCTCTTAACACTTCGCCCGTTTCTTTATCCTTTACCTTTACTGCGACAAGATGGGTTTGTTTGTGCACGTCAAATTGCAGTTCCGTTGGTCTTCCGCGCATAGCCTTAACGGCCTGCTCTATATTTTTGAATAATTGCTGCTCTCCAACGCTGATCTTCTCGCCCTGCAGCTCAGCTATCTTCACATCTTCAAAGCTGGTATAGGACCGTGATCCTTGGACAGCTGCTTCCATCTGTACCGAAGTTTCCGCATACACTTCTTTGCTAGGCGTCTTTGGTGCATCCGATGCTGGAATTCGTTCCGATGGAAAATTCGATCCTGATATAGAAAGATTTGAACTCATCCGAATTTTCCTCCTGCCAGATTGATGTTACCTATTATATCGGCATATGAAAAAGCGATTATTATAGGTACCTTGCAAGTAAGCCCTATAAAAAAGAGACCTTAGTCGCCTAAGGTCTCTCTTTATTCCGTTATGGTTAAAGATTAACGGAGAAGTTGAAGTACGCCTTGCGGCTGTTGGTTCGCTTGAGCAAGCATAGCTTGAGCAGCTTGTGCAAGGATCGAGTTCTTCGTTTGCTCCATCATTTCTTTCGCCATATCAACGTCACGGATACGGGATTCAGCAGCAGTCAGGTTCTCGGAAGCTGTACCCAGGTTGTTGATTGTGTGCTCCAGACGGTTTTGAACAGCACCAAGCTTGGAACGTTCGCTGGATACGGAGTTAATAGCTTTATCCAGAACTTTAATTGCGGAAGAAGCGCCTTCTTTAGTCGAGATGTCAAGAGCAGCTTCAGATTGAACATCGTTAGTACCGTTAGTAACCGAGTTAGCTTTCGTGAAGCCAGCTTGACCAGCGTTACCTGTGATACCCAGTGCAGCAGAACGCATGTCAGCGATATTCAAAGACATCGATTGACCGGAGTTAGCACCGATTTGGAATTTCGTGTTGAAGCCGGAACCTTGAGCACCAGGTCCAACTACTTGCTCGATGTTACCAACTGCTGCAAGGTCACCAGGAGCTGCAGTAGTTCCGGTAAAACCAATAGCAGTCAATGGAGCATTCGTTCCATTTTCGAGCTTAATATCTTTTCCGCCTTCAGAGATAAATTGGATTTTATTATCGCTAGAAACGGAGGCAGTTACTTTGCCGTCAAGGCCTGCTTTTTGCAATGCTGCATTCAGGTCTTTTACTAAATCAGCGGTTGCTGCTTTCGCAATGTTAGCATCTGCGTTGTTAGTATCATAAGTTTTTGCATCTGGGCCAAGATTAACCTCAACTGCACTGTCGGATCCTACAGTGATTTTAAATGTAGAGTCTTTTGTGATAGAAACAGCTGCACCATTCAATGCTGTAGTAGCTTGAAGACCAGCACGTTCTACAGTAGCCGGTTTACCAGTATCAGTAGCATTTGCAGCTACACCAAGTGCAGTTGTTGTACCACTAAATGTAATTTTGCTAGTGTCGCCAGAAGACTTAGCTTTAAAAGTTAATTCTCCTGTAGCATCAGCAGTAATATCCAATACATCAGATAATTTTACTCCGCCAGAAGTAACTGCCCCCAACTTAGCAATCAATTGATCAGCATTTTCTTGTGCAGTAGATGCAGCAATTGCAGGGGTTTCGTCACCCGATGCAGGAACGCCGTCTGGGTCAGTAGCGGCTACAGCTGCATTACCTACCGAGATAGAGCTGATATCAAATGTTGTACCATCTACTGTCACTTTCAGATCATTAGCTGTAGAGACAGCACCAGCTGCAATTGCGGTACCAGCAGTTACCGATGCATTAGTCGCTTTAGTAAGTTTAGTACCGTCAGTAGAAGCGATACCGCCGTTCAGCAATTTTTGAGTATTGAACTCAGTTGTGTTGCCGATACGGTTGATTTCGGAAGTCAATTGGTTCATTTCGTCTTGCAGAGCTGCGCGGTCAGTATCTGTGTTTGTACCGTTCGCGGATTGTGTAGCCAGCTCGCGCATACGTTGCAGGATGCTATGAGTTTCGTTCAAAGCGCCCTCAGCTGTTTGGATCAAGGAGATGCCGTCTTGACCGTTTTTAGCAGCCATGTCCAGACCGCGGATTTGGCCACGCATTTTTTCGGAAATTGCCAAGCCAGCAGCGTCGTCACCAGCACGGTTGATACGAAGACCGGAAGACAGTTTTTCCATCGATTTGCTTTGAGCGCTAGAAGCGTTGTTCAGCGAGCTCAGAGTGTTAAGAGCTGCAATGTTGTGATTAATACGCATTGTTATTTCCTCCCTGAATGTCTGTTAGTTCCGCATCCTTGCGGAAGCTTACGGTGAAAGGGTCGGCCGCCCCTCCCCCGCGCTTATTATGTATATCGACAGCATTCGGGATTTTTTATAGAGGAAAAACAAAATTTTCTATTTTAATTTGTTCTTTTTTATTTGTCTGAGCGATTTTGTTTTAACAGCTGAACAACATCGTTAATAGCAAGCAGACTGCTCGCTGCTTCCCGGTTGGAAGCTTGAATGTTCATATACAGTTCTTTGCGGAATATTTCAATATCCTTAGGGGCGCGAATACCCAGCTTTACCGTCTCACCCTCGACACCAAGCACGACAATCTCAATATTGCCGCCAATCATAATCGACTCATCCGTCTTACGAGATAATACGAGCATAACGCTCCTCCTTAGGCTTGATATAAAGGCGCTCTTGAGCTATAAGCATGATCGTGGATGATATGCTGCTTGCCGCGTTTCGTCTTCTTGTTCAATACAATCGGCGCCAGCAAATTTATCGTGGATTTATTCGGATCCTTATTGAGAGTAACGACGGACCAGACCTCGACATCCTTCTCGTCATCCAGCTTCAGCTCTTGCACGACCGAGTCCGGCAAGTCCCATTCGTAATCGTTATAAAAGAAAAAGGGACTGGCAATAAGAAACGCGATATTCTCATCCTCCACGGATTGCATCAGCCTGACCGGCATTTCCCCTTCAACCTCGGACAACACAAATTGCTGCAGATGTTCAAAGCCCGGTATTCCGTTATCGAACTGGTATGTAGTCAATCGAATCCCCTCTTCGTCTCCAATATATAAAAAGAAAACTACAGGCCCCGTATAAAGATACGCATAAGAGGCCTATAGTTATTAAACCTAATTCTATGAACAATGTAAAATCCTATAAAACGGTGTCGATGCTTGGCGGCGTAATCTGCAAGGAGGCATACTGCCTCATGTAAATTTCCGCTTTCCCCGGCGTATATTCATGAATGGGGCGGTTAGGCGTAACGTTTAGCTCGACTCCGCCCTGCTCAACCGATATTTGCACTTTGCCCGGCGTAAAAGATACATCCACGTTATCAATAGACGCTGGTCCCGTAACGGGCATCGGCGGTCCTTCGATCCGCCAGTCTTTTGACAAGCTGGCTACAGGATTACTCTTCACATGCGCGAGATCCGCCAGCTGCCGTCCTTCTTCCATCCGGCGGGCAACGCCTTGAAGCGCGATTTCTTTGGCTTGCGAATAAATTCTGCTCGAAACTTCCAGGTTATTCCCCAACCCTAGCGCATCCCAAGCCCGGTCCTGATTGACCTCCAGAACCCCCATAGGCTGCTCGATCGACAGCTGAGCCGGAATCTGACGCATGTCAATTGTGGCTTGTGGCTGCTCGATATGCTGCTCCGCCGGCCTTACCTGAATTCCAATAAGGGCAGGCTGCTGGTGAATTTGAATTTGTCCAATAGCCATATAACCACCCTATCTCAGGAAGTCCACAAGACTTGGCTGAATGATCTTCGCTCCTGCCGACAGGGAAGCTTGGTATACGTTCTCTAAGGTCGTAATATTCGTGATGGCTTCCGCCATATCGACGTCTTCTACTTTTTGCTGCATTTGCTGGAGGTTGATATCCACGTCGGAAAGCCTTCCCTGCACGATCTCCACACGGTTAACCCGCGCTCCGATCTGGGCTCTCGCCGTCAGCATCGTATTCATTCGCGTATCAATCTGGCCAAGCAGGCTCGTCAAACCTTCTTGATCACCGGATCCCAGCATATCGTAGGCACGGTGCATAAGCTGGAACAAGTTATCGCTTGTCGTATCGGATTCATTCGCAACCGGAGCACCAAACACATCGTTGCCCGTCATGTTTACGTCCATCGTCATTCCCGGAGACAACTCGTATTGAATGCTTCCGGTATCCGTCTGGTTGCTGAAGGCTTTCAGAATTGGAGGATCTGCCGAAGGATCGGACTGCTGATCCAATCCAAGGGTGGAATAAGGCTTAACGCCTGTCTGCTCGCCGTTAAACATTTGTTTCCCGTTGAACTGGCTGTTGCCGATCTCCACCATTTGGTTGTACAGCTGGGAAACCTCGGTTTGAATAGCGGTCATGCTCGTTTGCTCCAACGTGCCGTTCGATCCTTTTACAATCAGCTCGCGGAAACGCTGCACGATGTCCGTAGCTTGACCGATCGTCGTATCCATATATTCCAGAGAAGACAATGCCGCATCCGCATTATCCGTATATTGATCATTAGATGCAATCTCGCCGCGATAACGCAAAGCGAACGTAATCCCGATTGGGTCATCGGAAGGCTTATTAATCGCTTTACCCGTAGCGAGCTGATTTTGCAGCTTATTCATACTGTTAAGATTGTTCGTTATGTTGCCAAGCATTTGGGAAGACATCATTCTTTGCGTTACGCGTAATGCCATGTGGCTGCACCTCCGGCTTTATCTAGTCGATTACAGGCCGACGCGGCCCATGCTGTTAATAATGCGATCCAGCGTCTCGTCAATAACGGTCATCACGCGCGCGGATGCGTTATAGGCATGCTGGAATTTCACAAGATCGGACATTTCTTCGTCAAGGGAAACCCCACTCACCGACATGCGGCGGGAATCCACCTGATCTACGATCGTTTGCTGATTCGTTTGCAGCCTCTGCATTTCCTTGGACTGCACGCCTAATTGGCCAACTACGGCGCGGAAGAATCCGTTAATCGTATTTTTGTCCGTCGCATCAAAAGCAAACTTCGTGTCCCTTGCCTGCGACATCAGAACGGCCATCGAGTTGTTACCCGCTACAACCGTCTCGGTGCCATCGGCGTTGAGAG
The DNA here is from genome assembly GCF_003399985.2 of Paenibacillus sp. ATY16. Taxonomy (NCBI): domain Bacteria; kingdom Bacillati; phylum Bacillota; class Bacilli; order Caryophanales; family Paenibacillaceae; genus Paenibacillus; species Paenibacillus sp. ATY16. Next base: position 49,555 of record NZ_NMOK02000006.1, read on the forward strand.
TCACTTTCATAGAGGTTGCAAGCAGAGTAGGATCTGCTGCAATTTTTGGATTGAGCTGAATATTCGCCGCGGTCAAATTATCCGTGTTACCGTCCGCATCGGTGAAAAGCGGTTCGCCTTGCTCCCCGTTCATCGTATAGCCGAGCTGATGCAAGCCGTTTAGGCCTTGAACCGTTACTTTCAGGTCCTCCGTAAGCGTACGGTTTGCTCCTGCATACGTAACTCCGTTAAGCACGGTACCTTCCGGAAGAACAGAGCCTTTAGGAATGGTAACTTCAATATCTCCATTGGCAATGGTATTGGCCATTTGGTTCAACTGGTCTACATAGCCTTGAACATATTTATCGCGCGACTGCATCGTGCCGTAAATAGCCCCGTTATTCAGATCACCGTTTTCAATTGCAGCCGTCATATCGTCGAGCGTTAATCCTTGCGACCCTTCAGCGGATTTGCCCGCAACCAGAGATACGTTGCCCATTGTAATCGTATAACCGTCAGATAAATCAGACACCTTGACATTCGCCAGACCGGACAACTCGTCCACAAGCTTGTCACGCTGGTCCCTCAAATCGTTAGCATCATCGCCAATGCCTTCAATACGCTGAATTTGTCCGTTCAGATTGGCAATGGTGCTGGAGATCGATTTGAGGTTGTCGAGGTTGATCTGGGCATTTTCCGTCAGGTCGGATTTCAAATCGGTAAGTTGTTTGTATGTATAGTTAAAAGCGTCCATCATCGCTTTCGTCTGTTCAACCAGTACGGCGCGGCCGTCCGCGCTCTCAGGCGTCTTGCTGAGGTCCGACCAGCTGTTCCAGAAGTTCGAAATCACGGTCTGCAGGCCGCTATCGCTTGGCTCATTGACAATAGTCTCCAGCTTCTCGAGCGTATCTGACTGAACCGTATAATTCCCGAGCCACTTATACTCACTATAAAACTGACTGTCGAGGAACTTGTCTCTTACCCGCGTAATGGAAGCCGCTTCTACGCCGGTTCCCAGTTGGCCAGCTGCTGTAGAATGCGTAAGACCGTAAGCTTCAATTGGACGAGTAGCCGAAAAATTAACCCGCTGACGGGAATAGCCGGCCGTATTCGCATTGGATATATTGTGACCCGTCGTGTTCAGCGCCGTCTGCGTCGTGAAAATACTCCGCTTCGCGGTCTCCAGACCATGAAATGTTGATGTCATCGTATCTTGTCCTCTCTCTTAAGTCTTGAGATTAAAGCGACTAGCACGCTGCACATTCATTCCTTGTACGGCGCGGTGATAGGTAACCTCGTCCTCCGGGGCACCAAGCAGCAGGTCCTGCGTAAATTGCAGATAGTCCAGGTTCATCCGGATCAGCTGCTGATTAAACGTATTGACGTCCTGAAGCTCCTTGATCGCGGCGGACAGCTCCCGCCACATCTGCTGAAGCTCCAGCTTCTGCTCCGCATGGTAAACCATCTGAATCAGCTTCTCCATCTTCAGGGAGCGCATATTGCGAAGGCCTTGTTCAACCGTAAACCGTCCAACCTGAAGCAGACGCGTCTGTTCCAGGTCAACGATACGCTGCACGCTTTTTTTCTCGCGGCTCGTAATAAGGGATACCGCTTCCACGTTTTCCGAGCGGATGGCTTCCGTCTTCTCGTTGGCATGCCGGATAAGCTCACGGTGCGCATCCAGCAGCTCCTGCAGGGTGACTAAAATCTGCCTGATATGTTCGTTCATCTACGGATCATCCCTTCAGGTATGGAAGCAGCTTGTCTGCGATTTTGCCGGCATCCACCTTGTAGGTTCCCGCCGAAATGGATTGCTTCAATTCCTCAAGACGCTTCTGCCGTTCAGGACTATTCGTTTGACTGGTAGAGAGCATTTCCTTCGCCTCCGCGGAGATCTCTACGATATCCTTCTGTTTCTTCTTATTTGCACCATCTATCCGCTGTTCCATTTGCTTCTGGTAGGGGTTGTATGCGCCGATCCGATTCGTTTCATTTATCTTCATGAATAATCACCTCTTTGGTCCCACAATAGAAAAAACCGATAACCTTTAAAAGTATTATCGGTTCAGCTAGTAGGAAAATGAATAGGCCAAGTTATGGGGCTACATATTAATTTTGCCTGTTTTTATATTTATCGATACCTTTGTACGAAACTCTCTCTTCCGCCCGAAGCGCGGCATTCCTTGCCTGATCCTCGTGCATGTGCTGAGTATCCTTGAGCAGACGCGCGCGGCAATTAGTGCAAATGTTATTTTCACGGATGAGCGTACCACAAACTTCGCAAGGATACATCAAATTAGGGGCGTTCAGAAGCGAAATCCGGCCCTCTTTAATAAACTTCGTAATTTGTTTAATCGAAACGCCGGTCGCTTCGTGCAGTTCCGTTATGACCGCACCTTTTTGTTCACGCAAGTAAGTGGAGCACAATTCGTATTCTTTATCAATTTCACGGATACATGCAGGGCAGACATCACGGAAGTTTTTCGCGAAAATCTTACCGCACCGAGGGCAGTTTTCTACATTCATCATCGATTCCCCATTCCAGCAATCAAAAGGTTGTTACGGTTATTTTAACGGATATTGGGAGTTTTTTCACTAGTAATCTTGCAAAAGGTCTTTCTGCTGCTAGGATCTGGCCCACGTAAGCGAATAAATGTCGAGCGGGACCTCCGAATGCTGATGCAGCGCGGCAGCGCAGGCGCCAATCGTACTGCCGGTTGTGTAGATGTCGTCAACGAGAAGAATTCGTATAGATCGCGATCGAGCGTTCATAGGTGAACTTAGGACATTGTTCTGCAAAAGCGCCATTGTATGCGGGTTGGCATGGAACAAACGCTGCGTATCCTTCATTCGCTCCAGGCGGGTCTTGAAGCTTTGTTTCCCGGTATGCCGTTCCCGGACGAGCAGATCATACAGAGGAAGCTGATGATGCTTGGCCAAAATAGAAGCGAATCGCTCGGCTTGATTAAACCCCCGCTCCTCTGCCCGCTCCATGCTTACCGGCACAAAGGTAACGGCATCCCAGATCGGGATTGGGGAGAGTTGAGTTGAAAAGCTTTGTTTTTCCGCTTCCTTCGTGATGGCTATAAATGCAGGAAACATCATTTGGGCGAGCAGCGGCTCCAGCCTCTCATTGCCACGGTATTTATATTGAGCCAGCCACTCTCTCATCTCGCTGCTGTACTGGACGGCGCTTCGGTTCGCGATAAACATGGCGTCCGTCCGGCGGACGCAGTCGGGGCAAGTGATCGCCCTGCCGCAAACGCGGCATTTGATTGGAGTAAGCCAGGGGATGGCCGCAAGACAAGAGGAGCAGACGGAACGGGTAAATGCAGGCGGGAGATACGAGAGATACGTTTTTCTGCTATCGGAATGAGGCGATGACAGGCTTGGCGGAGTCTGCTTTAACCCTTTTCCGCAAAAAGGACATTCTCCCGAACTGGGATTCAGAAAATGAAAAGAGTGACGCAGCTCGGAGGTAGAACGTTGAAATAGTTGCTTGATGAATTCGCGCATGCATGAGTGGTCTCCTTTGCCAGTGTTGTTTTAGCAATTTGATCAAAGTGCAGCTAGTGGATAGGCATAACGCAATGAGCTATGAGGAGAAAATAAGCGCTTCTGCTTGACGGTCAAAAGAAGGTTAGTTGGAACGCTTGAATAATTTGCTCCACCGCCATGAATTAGCCTGCTCCTCCGGGAGCAGGTATCCCCGTTTGCGGGCAATCCGGTTCATTCCGCGAATCTGGCTGACGGCCGCAGCTTGAGCGCCCGTTCGCTCCCTGCCGCAAAAATAGACGAATCCATTCGGATCATCTCCCGAACGACCGGCCCTCCCCGCCATCTGAACCAGCGAGGCCTCGTCAAACAACCGCCCGTCCGCGTCCAGAATATATACATCGCTTCGCGGAATGGTTACTCCCCGCTCCAGGATGGTTGTGGTGACCAATACTCGAATTTTGCTTTTGCGGAATCGGCTTACTTTGTCAGCCCGGTCCGGATCCTGGGACGAGGTCCCTTCGACGGCAGATTGCTTTAGCAGCGCTCTCAGCAGCTTGGCCATCGGCTCAACCTGCGAGATCCGCTGGACGAATATAAAGAGCTGAGCGCCGCGGTTTAAGGAATGATTAAGGGCTGCGAGCAGCGCTCTCGGTATTTTTCTCGTCTGAAGGAGCTTTGCGACGGGCGGCGTGCGAAGCAGGACCGGAACGGGCAGCGGATTTCGATGGTAGCGAACAGGCACTCTGGCATGGGGCAACTGGCCGGATTTCACCCGCCGCTGCAGCTCGGTTGGAGGTGTGGCCGATAGCAGCAGCTTTGGGGCATGCGGCGCACGGCTCTTGTCCGCCGCGTAATGCAAAATCGGATCGCCGTGGTAGGGAAACGCATCAAGCTCGTCGATAATGACGAGATCAAAAGCTTGATGGAACCGCATCAATTGATGCGTAGTTGCCAGCGTAATGTCCCCCGCTTCCCAGCGCTGCTCGCTGCCTCCGTATAAAGTAACGACCCGAGCCTGCGGAAACGCCCTGCGGATGCGGGGATCCAGCTCAATGACAACATCGCGGCGCGGAGTGGCGATCAGCGCCCGCCCGCCGCGTGAGAGGACCGACTCGACCAGCGGGAATATCATCTCCGTCTTGCCGGCCCCCGTGACTGCCCAGAGGAGGAACTCCTTGTTCTGATGCGGCTGGTAGGGAAAAGTTGGCGCTTCGATGAACTGAAGCGCCGATTCCGTGGCGGCCGCTTGCGCGGGGCTTAGCTGCCACTTGTGCAGGTCGGCCGAGGCTGAGCCGGCCTCTAATGGCTGTGCGGGCATGCCAAGCACCAGCAGCTCGCATTCGCGGCTGCGCCCCATGGTGAGGCATGCCGAGCAATAGGCGCACATGCGCCCGCACGCTGCGCATGGCGTGCGGTGCATGTGCGCTTCGCCGCTGCCGCATCGCCTGCAGCGGCACTCGCGCCGCCGCCGGCCGTGCTCGGCGGCGACAGCGCCCGAGAGGCGCAGCCAGCCTAGCAGCTGCGCCAACTGCAATGCGCCGCCCATATCGGCGGCGGCGCCCTCGAGCAGGGCGTGCGCTTCGCTGCGAAGCAGCGCACGGCCCTGCATGGCCGCGGCGGCCTGCTGCGCAGCGGCCGCCAGGGCCTCCCGCGCGCGTGCAGCAGCGCGCGCGGTGCCGGGGCTGGAGCCGCCCGCGTCAGCGGCGGCTCGCGCCCACCGCCGGGCCCGCAGGCTGGCATCGCCAGCAGCCTGCGGGCCCGGCCCGTTCATTGGCGCGCCAGCTTCGCGGCGCGCCTGCTCCACGCAGGCCGCGAGCGAAGCCAGCGGCCCGCCGCCACTACCCGCACCGCTGCTGCTCCGCGAAACACCGCTCCCAGCACCGCACTCCCAAAGCTCCACGCATCGAATCGCATCCCCCAAAGGCAACGCCTCCTCCCATAGCCAGCCTTCTTCCGCCCGCTCCCCTTTTAATCTCATTTCGACCGCTTCATTCCGCGCCTTATCCTTATATCTCATCCCGCCATAGCGACTATCTACTAACCTAACAGCTTCCGCTAGCCCCTCCTCCATCCAAAACAACCGGTCCACTTCCGGCGCGATCGTCATCCGAGCAGACCATGCCCCGCTAACATGCACGACATACACAAAGGCTTTCATCCGTTCCCCTCCCCGCGCACGCAAAAAAGCACACCTCAACGATGCCATTGCATCATCGGGGTGTGCTTCACTCCGTGCCTCCAATTAACTTCCATTATAGCTCAAAACGGCATTTTCGACAAATCCGATGGATTCTGCAAATCAACAAGAATTGCCTGGTCCGGCTTGCTTACAATCCCTTCGTTTCTAAGCATCCATATAAGACCTGCCGAATCGTCATCCGATTGTGAGCGCTTTCGATCCTTCAAACCTTCATCCGCAAAAACCGTAATATTCCCGTTCTCCCGCCGAAGACGGTCAACAATCTGAGCGGTCTGGTCAGCCGAATCATTATCCACAACCGTAAGCTGAACATCCGTCCCCATTCTGCGCGAATAGGAAGAAAACTGGCGTAAAAACATTTCCATCTTCATATGCTGATCATGAGCAACAAGAACATAATGCTTGCTTTCGCGGACTTTGCCCCGCCTGAGCCTATAAGCCACATGCACCGATGCGGCGGCCAAAGCATAACAGCCTATCACAAGAAGAAAAATCGCAATCAGGTCGGCCACCTCCTCTTTGTGACAATATATGCCGTTATGAGCCCAGTGGTTACGGACATAAGGACAAGGGGGACAAAATGTGTGATCGACATGCCTCTGCGTCTATTGTAAAATAAATACAAATGAAATCATGCGTGTGAAGCACACCGCTCTTATCTCGTTTCCAACGGGAGGGCCGTGTGCTTTTTTTATTTTCCAAAGGAGTGATTATTCTGGTTAAGGTACTTGAAGCCCCATATGAACAATGGTTGCAAGCTCAGCTTCAATCCGGTGGCAGCGAACGTAGACGCAGATTATCCGAAGAGCGTCATGCGGAGGAATTATTTCTTAGGCAGGTTTGGTGGCCGGCTATTGGCCAGCTTGATCATTTGCACGCAGAATACGAGGTGGATGACTACAAGGACGGTCAGCGATTTCTCGATTATGCCTATCTTCGCAAGCCCTACAAAGTTTGCATCGAAATTGACGGATACGGTCCACACTTCCGTGATGCCGACCGCAGACAGTTCGCCGACAACCTGATGCGCCAGAACCATCTTATCCTGGACGGCTGGTTAGTGATCCGCTTCTCCTATGACGACATCAAGAGCAAACCGCGCCAATGCCAGCAATTTCTTCAGCAGCTGTTCGGCAAGCTATACAGTCTTACGCCTGATACGAAACTATCCCTGCAGCAAAAAGAGATCCTTCGCTACATACAACTTGTCCGTAAACCAGTGACGCCAAAAGATATAAGCCAATTACTATCAATTAGTTCAAAGTATGCCCGCAAACTGTTAATAGAAATGGTTAGTTTAAATTATTTACAACCTGCAAACACCACTGTCCATCGAGTCCGTACCTACAAGTTGCAGACTGCCGCTTCTAGACTATAATTAGCTCTGATTCAAACTTCTCTTTGGATAAGACCCTATTAAGGGTCTTATCCTCTCGAAACTAGCTACTCTTTCCCTCCATAAGTCTCCCGTAGGGTCTTATCCATCCGCGACTCCACCTTTTCCCTGCTCCCAACAGCCACATTCCATTCAATAAGACCCTGGCAGGGTCTTATCCCACCTACACTAGGGTAGCGTCAAGAAGTTTGTGTAGTAGGGA
>NZ_NMOK02000060.1:0-713 GCF_003399985.2 Paenibacillus sp. ATY16
TTTTCTTTGTGATAGGTATTGTACTTTACAAGCGCTCGTTGTTCTTCGGACTCTAGATAAGCATAGTTTTCTTCGCTGCCATATCCTGCATCTGCGATGACAGTTCCCGGCAACTGGCCAAGTGAGGCTTTCACTTTGTCCAGGTGCGGTTTGAGACAACGCGTATCTGTTGGACGCTGATGGATGCTGTAACTGAGAATGAATTGATCTTCGGTTCCAATCTGCACGTTATATCCTGGCTTCAACTGACCATTGCGCATGTGGTTTTCCTTCATGCGCATGAACGTCGCATCCGTGTCGGTTTTGCTGAAGCTGTTTCGGCTGCCGAGTGTTTCCTGCTGCCCTTCATATTTTTGCAGGCGAGGAAGAAGATCTTTCCGAACAAGGCGCACTGCTTTCTTTAAAGGTTTGTCCTTAGGCTTTTCTTGAAGCTTGCTTTCAAGCCGTTGAACAGCCTGCTCCAGCTTTTCACTCGTGATGGCGGAAGCCTCTCCGAGTTCAGGAAGGTCCAAGTTATTCAGCGCCTGATCTTCCTGTTTCTCTGCCTCTTCAATGGCAGCGAACAAGGTCTGCACCTTTTCTTGCAGCTTCATCTTCTGTTTGACGACAGCCTTACCCCAGACAAAGGTGTAACGATTGGCATTCGCTTCAATCTTCGTTCCATCCAAGAAGTAGTGCTCAAGCTTGATGTAGTTTTCTTCCTTGAGAAACTG
>NZ_NMOK02000007.1:0-1173 GCF_003399985.2 Paenibacillus sp. ATY16
CTTAAACTAAAAAGTAGACACTTCGTTATTGGAAACATGTATACTCATTTACAACTAATAAACGAGGTGTAAGTATGGATCAAAAACGCAAACGCTACAGTGAGGAGTTCCGCCGGAAAACGATTGAACATCTGGAAGAGACTAAGAAATCGTTAACTCAGTTATCCCGAGAATTAGATATCGGAGTAACTACACTAAGTAATTGGAAACAAACCTACAGCAAGGAAAAGAAAGACCAGAGTACGCAGCCACTGGTGGACTATGATCGTCTAAAGAGATTGGAGCAACAAAACCGTGAGTTACAAGAGGAAAATGAAATCCTAAAAAAGGCTATGCACTTCTTCACCAAAAACCGGGACTAATTTATTCATTTGTACACAAGAACCGCTTTAAGTACCGAGTTAAGAAGTTGTGCCGTGTTATGGGGGTTTCCCGAAGCGGTTATTACAAGTGGCTCATAAGAAAACCGGGTAAGCGTGCTAAACGACGTAAGCATCTGAAGATACGTATTCGTTATCATTTTGAAGGCTTTAAACGTCGCTATGGCAGTCCGAAAATAGCGGCGAAGCTGCGTGAGGAAGGTTGGATTGTAGCTACTAAAACGGTAGCTTCGCTCATGAAAAAGATGGGTTTGGTTTCGTGTGTCGTCAAGAAATACAAAGCTACCACTAACTCCAAACATACCTTACCTGTTTATGAAAATGTGCTGAATAGAGAATTTAAAGTAGTTAAGCCACATTACGCTTGGGTAGCAGATATTACTTATGTACCCACGTCCGAAGGATGGGTTTATTTAGCGACCCTGATGGACCTATACTCCCGCAAAATTGTTGGTTGGGCTATGAATGACCGAATAAACAAAGAACTTACGCTAGCCGCTTTAAACGATGCCTATGAGCGAGAAAACCCAGGTCCAGGGCTTATTCACCATTCGGATCGAGGGTCCCAATACGCTTCAAACGAATACCGTGCACAGCTGGAGATATATGGGATGGTTGGAAGCATGAGTCGCAAAGGAAACTGTTATGACAATGCATGCATAGAATCTTTCCACAGTGTCCTAAAAAAAGAGCTTGTTTACCAAACGAAATTTCGTTCGCGTAAACAAGCTTATGAGGCGCTTAATGGATATATTGAACTTGAATATAACCGAATTCGTATTCACTCTACGCT
>NZ_NMOK02000008.1:0-124005 GCF_003399985.2 Paenibacillus sp. ATY16
GCGCCGCCTGGCGCAGCCGGCGGCGCAAAGCCGGCCGCGCGCAGCTGCGCCAGCGCGCGCTGCGCCTGCGGCGCAGCGGCGTCGTGGGCGCGGTTCTCCGCCCACGACGCCGCCGAAGCCGCTTCGCGGACGGAGCCGCCGGCAAGCACGGCGACCTCGTCCGCGAGCGGCAGCAGCGCATCGAGGTCGTGCGTGGCTACGACCGCTCCGCGCCCCGCCGCCCTATGCGCGTCTAGCATCGCGCACAAGCGGCGGATACCGTCGGCGTCTAACCCCGCCGTCGGCTCGTCGAGCAGCAGCCATTCCGGCTCGCATGCCATCAGGCAGGCCATGGCAAGCCTCCGCTGCTGCCCGCCGCTTAACGTCCAAGGATCGCGCTCCAGCAGCTCCCTTGGCAGTCCCGCCTGCTCCATTGCTTTTTGTATGCGGCTTTCCTTCTCTTCCCTCTGCAGTCCATAAGGCTTCAAGGAGTAGTCGAACTCTTCCCTTACCGTCGAAGCGAACCATTGCGATTCGGATTGTTGAAGGGCAATGCCGGTTCTCATCACAATCGTCTTATTCAACCGCTGCTTTTTCCCCATGTTGGTCCAAAGCGATTCGTTGCCCTGATCGATTTGCCCGGCGGTTAAACGCCGCAAACCCGCCATTGTCTCCAGCAGCGTTGATTTGCCCGAACCGTTGTGACCAACAAGCAAAGTAATCGCTCCTTTACGGAAGGTCAGGTTAATTCCGTTTAATAACAGCTTGTCCGTCTCATTGGCCGCGGCAACCGCTACCTGCTTTAGCTTCCAATCTCCCGTCATACCGGTGTCACCGCCTTAGCAAGCATCTCGGGCGTCATAGGCAGCGCCCGAAGCTTTACCCCAAGCTTTTCCAGCTCCCAGGCCGTTTGAATGACGTAAGGAGCGGAAAAGCCCAGCTCCTCGCATGGACTGCTTCCCCCGGAAGAGCGCCGCTGGAACAGCCGTTCCGCCGTTCCATCGAACCGGAGCTCTCCTTGCTCCAGCGCCAGAACACGATCGCCGGCAGCAAGCTCCTCCAGCTTTTGCGTAATCCAGATGACCGTTACCCCGCGGTTGTTCAGCTCTCTAACCTTTTCCATCACATAGATACAAGCTTCCGGGTCCAGCATCGCCGTTACTTCATCCAGAATCAGCATAGGGGTCTGCACGGCAAGGCAGCCCGCAATTGCCGTCAGCTGCTTCTGTCCGCCGGACAACGTTTCCACCGGTTGATGCATGCGGGCATGCAGACCGGTCTGACGTAGGGCATCCTCCGAGAGAGCCGCTATCCTATTTCCTTCTACGCCATGCTGCTCCAGCATCATCACGACATCTTCCCAGGGAGTAGAACCCACCATGGAAGCATCCGGCTGCTGCAGCACCATTGGAACCTGACCCGTTATGAACCGCGATTGATCCTTCTCAACCCTGCCTTCCATCTGAAAAGCGCCAAAACCGGCGATCAGCCTCGCCAGCGTGCTTTTCCCGCTTCCGTTTCTGCCAATTAGGTTAATCCATTCCCCTTCAGCAATCGTTAACGTCACATTGCGCAACAGAAAAGGCTGGGCCTTCATTTGCTCCCCGTATGTAAGCGGCTTGACCGACACATTGGTCAGCTCAACCAAATTTTTTTCCGAAAACATTCCTTCAACCTCTTCCCCAAATGAAAAAGCTGTGCTAAAATCCGATTTGTTAACCTTCATCAACTATAAACAGTTAACATTCAAAACGCAATCACTAAAGGAGTCGATCCGCTATGCGCACTAGCAGTAATATTCGAAGCACCGTATTTATCGCCTTATTCGCCGCTCTCTTTATCGTAATGAGCGCCATTCAGATCAAAGTGGGTTCCTATGTGCCTATTACCCTTCAGACGCTTGCAGTCACGCTTGCCGGCGCCATTCTGGGCCCTCGCAAAAGCTTTATTTCACTTTGGATCGTCATAGCCCTTACGGCAACCGGCCTTCCTCTATTAAGCGGCAGAGGTGGCCTTGAGACGCTAACAGGAGCAACTGGCGGATTTATCTTTGCTTTCCCTTTCTGCGCTCTGCTGATCGGTTTTGCAACGCAAGTTCTCTTCCGCAGCGAAGCTCTTATGCGTAACCGGATAGTCGGATTTATCGCGTTATTTGTCGTATTTGAACTGTTTGGCTCTTTCCTTACTTACGTACCCGGCGTACCTTGGCTGATGCATGTAACCGGTCTTGATTTTGGCAAAGCCATGACGGCCGGCTGTTATCCATATCTGCCAGGTGACGCGATCAAATCCTTCGTTGCCGCGGTTATCGTGTTGTCTCTCAAACCATACATTCTGAGAATTCAATCGTCAATCCATTCCGCACAGGACGGCAGCAGTCAGGTTCATACAACCATATAATAAGATACTTAAAACAAAAGCGGCTGCGCCAGGTCATATCCTGCACAGCCGCTTTTGCATTCTCATTAATTAACCCCGTTAAGGAATGAAAGTCTGCCTTACCGTTCCTTTTCCGATACCCGCTTCAATCTCGGCATAAGCTCCGTTAACAAAGGTAATCTGAGGAGGAGCATGGCCGCAATCGATGTCGTACAGGATGGGCAGCTTTAGCTCCTCATATAGCTCCGAATACAAATCTTCCTCGGTGTAATGATCAACGGGAAGATGAACCGCACTTCTGCCAAATAAAAGTCCAGCGCAGTTGTCGAACCAGCCTGCCAGCTTCATTTGGACTATCGATCTGCGCATATCCACCGTATTCAATTCGCAATTCTCCAAATACCAGACAATCGGTTCACCGTTAATATAGCGGTTTTGGAAATCCTTCACTTGCCCATAAGGGGTGCCGATCAAATGCCGGATCATATCGATGCATCCCCCTAACAATCGCCCCTTGATCTGTACGGTTTCATTGGTTATTGTTTTCCAGTTGGTCGGTTCCGTCAAATGAAAAATACACGGGCTAGGATGATCATGATCCCATTCCTTCTGATAATACGGCGAAGAATATTGCGTAATGGATTCTCCAGCTTTTAAGGACAGCACCGCTTCCCACATCCCTGTCGTCTGGTCGGCATATTCTCCTCGCTGGTCAATGAGATTGGCTCCATGAGCAGTAGCGAGCCCCGTTGTTAACGTTATGGCCAGCAGCAGCACGCTAATATCGGAATAACCCAAAATCCATTTGGCAGGGATCTGATCCCATTGCAAATGCTCCAATATCTCAATCAACAACTCTCCGCCCCATGGCGGAAAAATCATGCCGATCGTGTCATCCCGCATCATTCGATTAAATTCAGCAGCCCTAGCAATAGCCGGCGCCGACTTCGCTTTATGCTGCGTCCATACCGTATCGCCGTGTACCATCCGGTATCCTTTCGCCTCCATCCGACTGAAGGCAAGCTTCAGCATGGAGTGAAGCTCCGTTTCAATTCCCGATGAAGGCGCAGTCACCCCAACAACTGCTCCTTGTTTTAGCTGCGGATATCGAATCATGGCGCTTCCCCTTTCGATCTGCTCTATGGATACGGAATACGACAGCCATTTAGGAAATCCCTCCATTCCGCGGAAAATAAAAAAAAGCAGACCAGACTCTCGCCTGATCTGCCTACCCCGCCTATATCCTTAAAGTGACAAACGATAAATCGCGACGACATCTTCCTTCGTTAGCTTGCGGAAGTTGCCGCGGGTACCGCTTCCAGTTGTTTTCTCCGCCATCTCTTCCAACCTGCTGTCGTCGATTTGGTAATCCGCGAGGCGCGACGGAGCGCCAATCGAATTCCAGAACTCGCGCAGCTTCGCAATCCCTTCGCGGGCTACTTCAAGATCGTCACGGCCTTCGGCGTTAACGCCGAATACATTAACCGCGAACTGTTTGAAGCGTCCTACGTTATCTTCCACCACATAGTTCATCCAGTTCGGGAACAGAATGGCCAGGCCGCCGCCGTGAGGAATATCGTATACCGCGGACACCGCATGCTCCATGTCGTGGTTCGCCCAGTCGCCGATAACGCCCATCGACAACGTACCGTTCAGCGCCATTGTACCGCAATACAGAATCGTCTCGCGCAGCTTCACGTTCGTTAGATCGTTCACAAGACCCGGAGCTGTCGCAATGACGGTACGCAGTATCGTTTCGCAGAAGCCGTCCTGCACCGGTGTATTCGCATCATGATGGAAATATTGCTCCAATACGTGAGCCATCATATCCACCATGCCGTAGACGGTATGATCTTTTGGCGCGCTAGCGGTAAATACCGGATCAAGGATGGAGAACGTCGGATAAGCCAGCACGTTGCCCCAGCCATGCTTCTCAAGCGTTTCTTGATTGGTAATAACCGAACCGGAGTTCATCTCGGAGCCCGTTGCCGCAAGCGTAAGCACGGTGCCAAGCGGAAGAGCTGCCTCAGGCTTTGCTTTGCGCGTTACGACATCCCAGAAGCTGCCCTCGTATTTCGCCGAGATAATAATGGCTTTCGCGCAATCAATCGTGCTGCCGCCGCCAACAGCCAGCACCCAGTCGATCGACTCGGAGCGGCATAACTCGGCTCCGCGATGGACCGTCGACAGACGCGGGTTAGGTTCAACGCCGCTCAATTCGGTAACCGTACAACCCGCTTCATCCAGCTTAGCCAGTACCTGCTCGTAAAGACCGTTTCGCTTAATGCTTCCTCCGCCGTAAACAAGCAGAACGCGTTTGCCAAGCTTAGCCGCTTCGGCGGGTAGCTGCTTCAATTGTCCTTCGCCAAAGTGAAGGCGGGTCGGATTATAGTATGTAAATGGATTCATGTCGTAGTTCTCCTCTTCTAATTGGTTTATTGGCTTAAATGTTCCGACAGTTCATTTTGGCACAATCCCGTCTATCTTATGAGAGTCACCGCCAAAAACAATAGGGAAAAATAAAGAGAAGCGTTCTGATTCAGACCGCCTCTCTCTTTATTCTAGTCGCATTCAGCCGGCGCTTCTACCGTAGCGTCCTCGACATTGATTTTCTCGGATACCGTATCGCGCACGATCGAAATAACAAGCTGCAGCAAATAGTTGATGTCCGATTGGCTTTGCTGGAACTCCGATACGATCGGAATGCCGTCGAGCTCGTCTTGAAGAGTCTCCATTTCGCCTTCGATTTTCTTCACCATTTGCTCGTTTTTGAACGTTGTTTCAAATGCAACGACTTCTTTTTGCTTCTTCTTAATAAGGGCGATCAGCGATTGAACGCGGTCATTGCCTTGAATCTGCTTCTCGGCACGCCGGTACTGCTGGACTTCCTCGGATGTAAAGATGAGATCCGCCAGTTCCTTCGCCTTGTGCATAATATCTTCACGGACCAGGTAATCGCGGGTATTGAATTTCGGAACATTGCAACCATGTTCATGGTCATGGTCATGATGGTGGTGCGAATTAACTGCAGTCTGTTGTTCGGACATCTATCATCTCTCCCACTAATTTGAGTCGCTTCTAGGATACGTTGCTGGCGGAATTCGCCAACGGTTCAGCTTTAATATACCATGTTTTTGCTTCCGTTACACGAACATGTATAAATTGTCCGATCCATTCTATTGGACCTTCCAGGTGCACCAGCTTATTCGTGCGCGTCCGGCCGGCCAGAATATTCGGATTGTTCTTGCTCTCGCCTTCCACGAGCACTTCGACAATCTCGCCATCCATCCGCTCATTGCTTCTGCGGCCAAGCTCGGCCATCAGCTCATTCAGCCGCTTCAGGCGATTCTTCTTCACTTCCAACGGCACGTTATCTTCCATACCTGCAGCAGGCGTGCCTTCGCGCGGCGAATAGATGAAGGTATAGGCAAAATCAAAGCCAACCTGGCGGACCAAGGTCATCGTATCCTCGAACTGTTCGTCCGTCTCGCCTGGGAACCCTACGATAATGTCCGTTGAGAGGGACACATTCGGAATCGCCCGTTTAATTTTCGCTGCGAGCTCAAAAATTTGCTCCCTGGAATATTTCCGGCTCATCCGCTTCAGCACTTCCGTGCTGCCCGATTGAATCGGCAGATGAATATGCTCAACCAGATTGCCGCCTTGCGCCAGCACCTCGATCAGATGATCGTCGAAATCCCGAGGATGGCTTGTCGTGAAGCGGATACGCGGAATATCGATCTTTGAAATGTCATGCATCAAATCGCCAAAGCGATAGGTGACGTCTTCAAAATCCTTCCCGTAGGCGTTGACATTTTGACCTAGCAAAGTAATCTCTTTGAAGCCCTGGCGTGCCAGCTCGCGCACTTCCGCAATGACATCCTCCGGCCTTCGGCTTCTCTCTTTGCCGCGCGTGTAAGGTACGATGCAGTACGTACAGAACTTGTCGCAGCCGTACATAATGTTCACCCACGCACGCATGCCGTCCCGTTTCTTCGGCATATTCTCGATAATGTCGCCTTCCTTGGACCATACCTCAACAACCATTTCTTTGCTGAAATACGCGTTTTGCAGCAGATGCGGCAGACGGTGAATGTTATGCGTTCCGAAGATCATATCCACAAAAGCATGCTTCTGAAGAATTTTGCCCACCACCGACTCTTCCTGCGACATGCAGCCGCATACGCCCAGCAGAAGGTCCGGCTTTTGCAGCTTCAAGGTCTTGAGATGCCCAAGCTCACCGAACACCTTATCCTCGGCATTCTCGCGGATCGCGCAAGTATTCAGAAGAATGACGTCCGCCTGCATGCGGTCTTCGGTTCCGGTATAACCCATCTCTTCGAACATGCCCTTCATCACTTCCGTGTCATGTTCGTTCATTTGGCATCCGTACGTTTGTATCAAGTAGAATTTCCCTTTGCCGATGCTTTGCAGCTCCTCCGGAATCGAGAAATCGTAATGAACCTCTATATCTTCTTTACCGCGTTTCTTTTCGTCTTTATAGTTCGGAGTGGAGTTAATTTGTACGTTCCTGCCCTTAATGCGGTAGGTCGTTACCCCGTCTTCCTCGCTTAGCACTTTAGCATCCGAGAAGTCAAAGTATTTGGAATAGTCTTTAACCTTGTCGGATTGAGCTGCCGTGTTCCCCTTTGACATGGTTGTTCACACTTCCCTCTACATGAAATATTGCGGATTTCCGTTTTATTCAAACATACCTTTGCCCAATAAAAAATTATAGCACAACTATAGCAAGGATATCCATTTCATGCAGGCAACGCATGTTGAACGGCTGTCGCCGTCCTCAGGCGGGGGCGCGTTTCAGTCCTTAGAATTCAAAAAAGGCCGGCAACGGTACGGGACCGCTTGCCAGCCTTTTATATCCGCCTATGACAGGCTCCTATTCGATGATTTCAGCCGTATCGCCGTTTTTGATGCCAGCCGCATTCGCTTCATCCGTATCGATATGCATATCCAGCGCGAAATCCGGAGATACGCGGGCAATAACCTGCTCGAATACAACTCCGCGCTCGCCTTGGAAGCGGACCCTCAGGTGCTGCTTATCCGCAATTCCCCATTTTTCCGCATCGCTTGTATGGAAATGAATGTGGCGCGCCGCCACGATAACGCCTTCTTCGATAGTGACTTCGCCGGCTGGACCTTTGAGCGTGATGCCTGCGGATCCTTGGATATTGCCGGATTCTCTGACAGGCGGATTAATGCCCAGAGCAAAAGCATCCGTGCGCGATACTTCCAGCTGGGTAGCTTTGCGTACGGGACCCAAAATTCTTACTTTCGGGAAAGAGCCCTTTGGACCGATCACCGCAACCGTCTCGTTTGCCGCGTATTGCCCCGGCTGGGACAATGGTTTTGCTTCCGTAAGTCCGCTGCCTTCTCCGAATAATATAGCGACATGCTCCGCAGAGAGGTGAATATGCCTTGCCGATACGCCTACGGGCACCATTTTTTGTTCCATATGTTTCTACTCCTTTGTATCTATGTATGGTAAAAAAAAGACATACGGCAGTTGATAAAAATGCCGTATGCCCATCATACACTTATTTAAATTCGGCTACAAGTTTATTGAACTGTTCTTCCGAAAGGGAAAGTTCCTGCTTCGCAAGCGCGTCAGCGCCAAAACCGCTGATCATGTCCTCGTACGATTTGCGCTGCGTGTTCTGATAGATCAGACCCGTCAGCATGCCCTCGGTTTCCATGATCTTGTTCATCGCCATAATGCGGTTCGAAGGATCGTAATCCGGGAACTGCTCCAGATTCACGATGTTTTGTTTGAACCAGTCGTAGGTGTTGATTTTGTTAAACGTCACGCATGGGCTGAACACGTTGATCAGAGAGAAGCCCTCATGCTTGATGCCTGCTTCGATCAGAGCCGTCAGCTGCTTCAAATCGCTCGAGAACGATTGGGCAACAAACGTAGCGCCGGCCGACAATGCAATCTCAAGCGGCGACAGCGTTGACTCGATCGATCCTTCAGGCGTCGACTTCGTTTTGAAGCCTTCCGCGCTGCGGGGCGATGTCTGGCCTTTAGTCAGACCGTAGATCTGGTTATCCATTACGATATACGTAATATTCAGGTTGCGGCGAATGGCATGAACGGTATGGCCCATCCCGATCGCGAACCCGTCTCCGTCGCCGCCCGATGCGATAACGGTCAGCTCGCGGTTGGCAAGCTTAACGCCTTGCGCGATAGGCAAGGCGCGGCCGTGAATCCCGTGAAGGCCGTAAGCATTGATATAACCGGAAATACGGCCGGAACAGCCGATACCCGAAATCACCGCAAGCTCTTCCGGCTCGAGGCCCACGTTTGCCGCAGCGCGCTGAATAGCGGCTTGGATGGAGAAGTCTCCGCAGCCCGGGCACCAGTTCGGCTTCACATTATTTCGAAACTCTTTAAATGTTGCCATGATTAGTCCAACTCCTTGCACGCTTTATAAACTTCGGATGGCAGGAACGGATTACCGTCATATTTCAGCAGGCTGCGGATCTTCTCCGCGAAGCCTGCATGCATCTTAATTTGGCCGGCGAGCTGCGCGGTTGCGTTATTCTCGATTACAACCACCTTCTTCGCTTGCTGCAGGTGAGGAATCAACTGCTCCGTCGGGAACGGATGAATTTGACGGATCGTAATATGATTCGACGTAATTCCGTCTTTAGCGAGCCATTCGCGGGCTTGATCGATCGTTCCGCCCGTAGAACCCATGCCGATAATCAGAAGATCCGGCGTTTCGTTAGCCGCATCGACGCGAAGACCGTCGCGAATTTGCAAGCCGTTCAGCTTGTTGAGTCGTTTATCCATCATATTCTGGCGGTTAACCGCACTCTCGGAAGGACGGCCCGTTTCGTCATGCTCCACCCCGGTAACGTGGTGGATACCGTGCTTAGCGCCAGGCAATACGCGCGGCGATACGCCGTCTTCCGTCAATTCGTAACGCTTGAACAGCTGCTGGGCTTCCAGCTCCGGCGCTTCCTGAATAAGCTTGCCGCGATTGATTTGAATTGATTGGAAATCAAACGGCTCGCAGGATTGCTTGCCAAGCGAGAGCTGAAGGTCGGTCATCACGATAACCGGCACTTGATATTGCTCCGAAAGGTTGAAGGCTTCAATCATATCATAGAAGCAGTCTTCGATAGACGCGGGAGCGATAACGATCTTCGGGATCTCTCCGTGCGTACCGTATACCATTGCGTTAAGGTCGGATTGCTCCTGCTTGGTGGGTAGACCCGTCGATGGGCCGCCGCGCTGCGTATCCACGATAACAAGCGGAGTTTCCGTCATGCCGGCAAGACCGATAGCCTCCATCATCAAAGACAGACCGGGACCCGCGGAAGCCGTCATCGTGCGCACCCCCGCATAGTTGGCGCCAATGGCCATCGTTACCGCCGCGATTTCGTCCTCCGTCTGAACGACGGTACCGCCAAGCGCCGGCAGCTTCTTAATGAGGTATTCCATGATTTCGGATGCCGGCGTGATTGGATAAGCGGACATCAGACGGCAGCCTGCAGCCAGAGAGCCGAGGCCAATCGCTTCGTTGCCGATCATAAACAGCTTCTGACGGCCGTCCGCTTCATCCAGCTTGAACTCGTTAAGCGGTCCGCCCGCTTGCTCCAACACGAACTCGGCGCCGCGTTTTACCGCCTCGATATTTTTCTCGACGACAGCCGCGCCTTTGCGTCCGAACTCTTCTTCTACCGCTTTATTAAATACCTCAAGAGGCAAACCGAGCAAAGCCCAGGATGCGCCTGAAGCAACCATGTTCTTCATCAGGGAAGTACCAAGCTCTTCCGCCATTGCCGTAATCGGAACAGCGAACAGTCGCGCGTCGATACCTTCCGGTACAACGGGATTAAACTTCGCATCTGCCACGATAACGCCGCCGCTGCGAAGCTCTTTTGCATTCAAATCTATGCTTTCTTGGTCGAACGCCACGAGGATGTCCAGATCATCGGAGATCGCCCGGATCGGATATGTGCTGATTCGAATTTTATTATTTGTATGTCCGCCTTTGATCCGAGACGAGAAATGACGATATCCGTAAAGATAATACCCAAGCCGGTTAAGCGCCGTGGAAAAAATACGGTCCGTACTTTCGACGCCTTCCCCTTGTTGCCCTCCGATCTTCCAAGACAATTGACTAATCAAAACGCCCATCTCCTCTTTTTGATGGCTTAAGCCGCGTACATTACTAAGGGCAATATCCAACAATAATTTATATAATGAATGAACAGTCAAACCAAGTGTAAAGGTGCGGTTTGAAAAATGCAAGATGTAAACGTTTAATGAATGATAATCATTTTCGATTGTTTATATACCGTATTCAGATCTGTTGCGAGTCGCTTGCTATTCCGGCAGATTTTCGTTCAAAAATGAAAGCGCATTACCCGACAGAAACCGCTTGGTCTGCTCCTCCGTGTAGTTTTTGAGCAGCGCTTCGCGCAGCCTGTACACTTCTCCGGGATGGGTCAGTCCGTTCACATATTTGTCGATTCCGTCAAAGTCGGAGCCAAGCATGATATGATGCTCCCCGCCTAGTCCGCCGACATGATCGACGTGCCTTAACACATGGTCAACCGATACCTGCTCCCCTTCCGCCACAAACCATGGCACGTAGGTTATGCCGATGAGTCCCTGCAGCGCGATGATAGCCTTTATCTGGTCATCCGTCAGATTGCGGGGATGATTGAAAATCGCTTTCGCATTGGAATGGGAGGCAATAATCGTTCTCTCGGCCAAATCCGCGACATCCCAGAATGCTCGTTCCGACAGGTGGGATACATCCACCAGTATGCCCAGTTTGTCGCATTCGGCGACAAACTCCTTCCCCTTGGCTGTCAGACCGCCTCCACGCGGCTCCATAACGCCGTCTGCGGCCCAGTTCGCATGGTTCCAAGTCAATCCTGCCGCACGAACGCCAAGGCGGTGCAGGAGCCTTAGAATCGGTATGCTGCCCTGAAGACCGTCAACGCCTTCCAGCGAGAGCAAAGCGCCTATTTTGCCGGAAGCGAGGCTTGCTGTCAGATCGGATTGATTGCGGATCAGCATCATACCCGGACAAGTCAGGACCTTCTGGTAGAAATGGTCGATGCACTCTAATATAGGCTCGATAGAGCCGTTCAGCTTCTCCGGTATGTACACCGCAAAGGTTTGAAGGACGGCACCCGATTCCTTTAACCGTTCATACGTTACGTCCAGCATACCCGGTTCACTTTTTTGAAAAGTCAGATGGGGATGCACAAGCAGCTTGCTCAATACATCGCAATGAAAATCCGCAACGCCAAAGGACACCTTCGATCACCTCTCCGCTTACTCCGCCAGCTTCAACAAAGCAAAAAACCTGTCTACTTCGTAAACAGGTTTCAATACCCGGTAAAATCCAGCCTTGCTTGGTTAGATGTTACCTAGGTTCAACAATCAGTTTTATCGCTGTTCGGTCTTCTCCATCAATAACAATGTCAGTAAATGCCGGTACGCAAATCAAATCCACCCCGCTCGGAGCTACGAATCCGCGAGCAATCGCTACTGCCTTGATCGCTTGATTGAGTGCACCCGCCCCGATGGCTTGCAATTCAGCGGCGCCGCGTTCACGCAAAACTCCGGCCAGCGCACCTGCAACGGAATTTGGATTGGACTTTGCTGAAACTTTTAATACTTCCATGAAAAAGGACCTCCTCGGGAATGATGGATGGATTCCACTATTTAGATAGTATTCGAGAGAGGTTAAAAAATTCCTGCTATGCCCGCAATAACTTTCATATCAATTCTGAATTGGCTAAACTTTTAGAATATTCATATAACTACTGCATGAGCAGCCAGTCGTCTTCGGTAAGGCGAATTTTCTGGATTTTGGTCGCTTGCCCCGTTGCGTCGTCAATCTGAACCGACACCGCATGCAAATGCCAATCCCCTTCATCCACCACAAAGCGTGTTGGCAGCTGAGTCAAGAATTTGTGCAGAACTGCGTTGCGTTCCATGCCCAGAACGCCATCGCGAGGCCCTGTCATGCCTACATCCGTTAAATAAGCGGTGCCGCCCGGCAGAATACGGTCATCGTTCGTTTGCACATGCGTATGCGTTCCCACGACGATTGACGCCTGACCGGCCAAATGCCAGCCCATTGCAATTTTCTCGGAGGTCGCTTCCGCATGGAAATCCACCAGTATGTTTTTCGTTTTCTCTTTTGTCAGCGCAACCAGTTCTTCCGCTTTCCGGAACGGGCAGTCAATCGGAGGCAGGAATGTTCGGCCTTGCAAATTAATAATCGCCAGTTGCTTGCCATTGGCTTTAATAAGCGCGTGTCCTTGGCCTGGAGTGCCTTCCGGGAAGTTGGCCGGACGCACAATGCGCGGCTCATCGTCAATCCATTCGAAGATATCTTTATTGTCCCAAGTATGATTGCCCATCGTAATGCCGTGAACGCCCCATTCGAAAAACTCGCGCGCAATCGCAGCCGTAATGCCGCGGCCGGCTGCGGCGTTCTCGCCGTTCACGATAATAATATGCGGGTTGTATTTGCTTCTGAGTGCCGGAAGCACCTGCTTTAATGCTTTGCGTCCAACGCTTCCTACGATATCGCCAATAAATAATACGTTCACTCTGTCACTCCTTTAGTATGCAAAAAAAGTGGCTGACAAGCAGCCACTTTTCGTTCTTGCTATTTGCTTGTGATCTACTTCGCATATTCAACTGCACGGGTCTCACGAATAACCGTAACTTTAATATGTCCCGGATAATCGAGTTCACTCTCGATTTTCTTCGTAATATCGCGTGCAAGCCGGAATGCTTCCGTATCGTCAATCTTCTCAGGTTGAACCATAACACGGACTTCGCGTCCCGCTTGAATGGCGAAAGACTTCTCTACGCCGTCGAACGACTCCGAGATATCTTCCAGCTTCTCCAGGCGTTTGATGTACGTTTCAAGCGTCTCGCGCCGTGCGCCAGGACGTGCGGCAGACAAAGCGTCTGCAGCTCCCACCAGCATTGCGATAACGGAAGTCGCTTCAACATCGCCATGGTGGGAAGCGATACTGTTGATGACAACAGGATGCTCCTTGTACTTCTTCGCCAGCTCTACGCCGATCTCAACGTGCGAGCCCTCAACCTCGTGGTCAAGCGCCTTGCCGATATCGTGCAGAAGACCTGCGCGCTTAGCAAGCGTGATATCCTCGCCAAGCTCTGCAGCCATAAGGCCGGTCAAATAAGCAACTTCCATTGAGTGCTTCAACACGTTCTGACCGTAGCTTGTCCGATACTTGAGACGTCCCAGAATTTTAATCAAATCAGGGTGCAAACCATGAACCCCAACTTCGAAAGTAGCTTGCTCGCCGTATTCGCGAATCCGCTCGTCTACTTCCTTGCGGGACTTCTCGACCATCTCTTCAATGCGAGCCGGATGTATACGACCATCTGCAACAAGCTTCTCAAGTGAAGTCCGAGCAATTTCGCGTCTAATCGGGTCAAAGCCAGACAGAATGACCGCTTCCGGTGTATCGTCGATAATCAAATCGATACCAGTCAATGTTTCGAGTGCACGGATATTACGGCCCTCACGTCCAATAATACGGCCTTTCATTTCTTCGTTAGGCAGGGTAACGACCGATACAGTCGTCTCTGCTACGTGATCCGCCGCACATCGTTGAATAGCGAGTGAAATAATGTCCCGCGCCTTTCGATCGGCTTCTTCTTTCGCTTGCTGCTCGATCTCTTTGATCATCTGTGCTGTTTCGTGACGCACTTCCTGCTCCACATTCGACAAAATAATCGATTTCGCATCCTCCATAGTCAAGCTGGAGATGCGCTCCAATTCACTAAGCTGCTGCTTGTAAATGGATTCAATTTGTTCTTGTGTTTCATCGATCCGTTTCTCTTTGTTGGCAACTAATTCTTCTTTGCGTTCAAGCGCTTCTATCTTTTTATCCAGCGACTCCTCTTTCTGGAGCAAGCGTCTTTCTTGACGCAAGGACTCGTTACGCCGCTCACGGATGTCTTTTTCAGCCTCCGTACGGAGTTTGTGGATTTCATCTTTTGCTTCGAGCACCGTTTCTTTCTTCTGGGCTTCTGCTTCCTTCTTCGCATTCTCTACGATTTGAACAGCAGCTTGCTCAGCGCTGGAAATCTTGGCCTCGGCAATCGACTTACGAATAAAATAACCAATCCCAAAGAAAATAACGCCAACAACGAGACAGATCAACACCGTCCAAATAGGGTCCATCTTGTTCACCTCCTCGTTGCATTCACCAAGGCAAGCTTGGGATGATATTAGGTTTTTAGCCGGTTTCCATACCGATTGATTCTCTAACTTATTGACGAAAATAATCGTTTCAAATCAACTTTTGGAAGGAAAATTGATTTGATATAAAAGGAATACAATTTTATTTTATCTTTTGGCAAAATCAATTGTCAAGCAAAAGCCCTTCATCCTCATCCGCCTGCTCGATTTCCGCTTCATCTATAGCCGCTTTTGCCGCTTGTTTAACGACATCCGAAGGAAAGCCCCTACGCATTAAAAAGGCCATCAGCTTCTGCCGTTTCTCTCTGTTCTCTCCTTTGAGAGAGCGCCATTTCTTCTTCGCCGCATGCACGGCGGATGCGAGTTCGTCTTCCTTGTCGATGGAATCAAGCGCGTCGGAAGCCGCCTGCTTCGATACTCCGCGCTGGTGCAGCTCCTGCTTGATCCAGCGGCGACCCTTCTGACTGTAACGGATACGCTGCAGCGCGAAATGCCGCGCATACTCTCCATCATCAACAATATGTTCCGATTCTAAACGTTCAAGCGCGTAAGCAATTGGTTCGGGTTCAAATTCCTTGCGGAGCAAATATTGTTCGATCTGTTTGCGGGTTCTTGCTTTTACGCCAAGATAGGTGACGGCAAGCGAATAAGCCCGGTATCTTTCGTCCTCTTCGGAAATCTCGGCAATAGCTTCCCTTGTAAGCTCCTTCCCTTTAAACAGCGTATATTTTATAAGAATATCCTCGTGGACGGATAACAACGGCTCTTCCACGCCGTTTGCATAGACATGGTATCGTTTACGATCCTTGCGGTCCTGCTCCACCGCAGAAATCTCGATTAACATCCTGGTTACACCCCGTTCATTGCAAAGAAGCAGCGCCGCCCTCGAAAGGACGGCGCTGCTTCTTCCTTAATTATTCCTATTAATCGTCAAGTTCCGACTCATCAAAGTCATCGTCATCATCCTGCGAGAAGTTCGCAGGCTGCGCGGAAGCGGACAAATTGCTTTGCTCGCGGATTTGTCTCTCGATTACAGCAGCCACTTCCGGATGATCCTTCAGGAACTGCTTGGCATTCTCGCGACCTTGGCCAAGACGGTCGCCATTGTAGGAGAACCAAGCTCCGCTCTTCTGAACGATATCCATCTCTACGCCAATATCTACAAGGCTGCCTTCTCTCGAAATGCCTTCGCCGTACATGATATCAATCTCCGCTTGCTTGAACGGAGGAGCTACTTTGTTCTTCACGACTTTAATCCGCGTACGGTTACCAACCATATCGTTGCCTTGCTTGATTGTCTCAATCCGGCGTACTTCCAGACGCACGCTGGAATAGAACTTCAGTGCGCGGCCGCCAGGCGTAGTTTCCGGGTTACCGAACATAACGCCGACTTTCTCGCGCAACTGGTTAATAAAGATGGCGATTGTCTTCGACTTGCTGATCGCGCCACCCAATTTACGCAGAGCCTGCGACATCAGACGTGCCTGCAGACCGACATGGGAATCCCCCATATCGCCTTCAATCTCTGCTTTCGGTACAAGTGCTGCTACGGAGTCGATAACGATAATGTCGACCGCGCCGCTTCGTACAAGCGCTTCTGCGATCTCAAGCGCCTGTTCACCCGTATCCGGCTGCGACAACAGCAGTTCGTCGATATTTACGCCCAGCTTGCTCGCGTACAATGGATCAAGCGCATGCTCCGCATCGATAAATGCAGCTTGTCCGCCGATCCGTTGTACTTCCGCAATAGCGTGAAGCGCAACGGTTGTTTTACCGGAGGATTCCGGTCCGTAGCATTCAATAATACGGCCTCTTGGCATACCGCCGATTCCAAGAGCAATATCTAAAGCAATTGAACCGCTTGGTACGGTTTCAACTTGCATATGTGTGGATTCCCCTAATTTCATGATGGAGCCTTTACCAAATTGCTTCTCAATTTGACGTAAAGCCATCTCCAAAGCAGCACGACGATCCGACAAGCTACTCACATCCTTCGTTATTTATAATTGTATGATACCTTGTTTCCGCTCAAATGCCAAGCTTTTTTTCGAACATACATTCGTCTTTTTATTTCCACGTCCTTTCCAGACGCATGGCGAAACGGCTTTTGCCCTGTTGGGCAACCATGCGCGATTCGTCATGCTTCTAAAAATAGACATAAAAAAACCGCAGCAAAGTAATCTTCGCCACGGTTCTTCCGCATGAGACCAATTATAGCGGAAATGGTACAAACAGGCAAGTATTATTCGGGCTAATCCGACAATTTATTGTTCGCGCAGTCTCAGCCACAATTGATATAAGGCCGCCTTTACCGCACGGATGCGGATGATGGCGCGGGTACCGGAGAAATGGCCGGTGAATACGGCAGTCGGCTTGCCCCTCTCGGCAACCGCGTAATAGACCAGGCCAACGGGCTTGCCTTCCGCCTGAGCCGGGCCGGCTACCCCCGTGAGCGAAACGCCAAAATCGGAATCTCCGATCTGTCTGACGCGTTCGGCCATCATTGCTGCCGTGGATTCGCTGATCGCTCCCGGCGCCCCGTCTCCTTCAAGCTGCGCCATCGGGATGCCAAGCAGCTTATGCTTCATCTCGTTCGTATAAGTAACAACGCCGCCGGAATATTCCCCGCTGCTGCCGGGAATGCCGGTAATAAGCTCGGCAAGCAAGCCTCCGCTAATGCTTTCGGCTGTCGAAAGCTTTCTTCTCGATGTCCGAAGCAGCTGCACGACCTGCTCTTCCAGCGTAATCTCGTCCTGCGCGAATAAGTACTCGCCCACCCGCTGCTGGATCGCATCGACGGTTTGATCCAGCTTGACTGCAGCATCGGATTCGTTCGCCGCTTTCGTAGATACCCGAATGGCAACCTCGCCTTCCTTCGCATACGGCGCGATTGTAGGGTCCGATTGGGCTTCGATCAGATCAATCAGCTTTGCTTCCAGCGTCGATTCCCCGATCCCTGCAAACATAAGCAATCTGGAATAAAGCGGCTCTTCTGCGCCCAGAATAGACCGGAGCCATTCCGACGCCGGCCCTTCCATCATCGGCTTCATCTCGCGCGGAGGACCGGGCAGAAGCAAATAATGCGTCCCGTCCTCGGACTGTCCGTTGCCGACGGCAAGACCGGCTTCATTATCAATCGGGGCGCTGCCGTCAATCATCAGCGCCTGTCTTCGGTTGCTCTCTACCATGTGGATGCCGCGAGAACTGAACATTTGCTCGATTTTATCCATGGATGGCTGATGAAGGGAAAGGCCCCTGTTCAGATAAGCCGCGAGAACGTCCTTCGTCAGATCATCCTGCGTAGGACCAAGCCCTCCGGTAAACACAAGCAGGTCGGCACGCTGGCGGGCAATCTCGATCGCTTGGCGGATCCGGTTCGGATTATCGCCGACGACTGTCTGGAAGTAAACGTCTATGCCAAGCGATGCGAGCTTTCTGGACAAGAATTGCGCGTTCGTATTGACGATTTGACCGAGTAAAAGCTCGGTGCCCACTGCGATTATTTCAGCTTTCATGCGATTTCCCCCTTCGAATCCTGCAGCGCTAGGAAGCAAAAGCACCTCTCCACGAATGGAAAGATGCTTTATTGTTTCTTATATGATCCTGATTATTGCACAGGTATCAAATGTTTGTTCTTGAAGAAATAGTCGAATCCGGAATATACCGTAATAATAACGGCAATCCAGCTTACGATATCGTCAAACGGAAAATCGATAAACGTAAACGGGAAGTTGTTGAGCAGAAGCGAAATGATCATCGTAATTTGTACGGCTGTTTTCCATTTGCCCCATTTGCTCGCCGCCATTACGCTGCCTTCCAGCAAGGCAATCTGACGCAGACCCGTAACCGCGAATTCGCGGCTGATAATAATGATGGCCATCCATGCCGCCAGC
Source organism: Paenibacillus sp. ATY16 (assembly GCF_003399985.2). Classification (NCBI taxonomy): domain Bacteria; kingdom Bacillati; phylum Bacillota; class Bacilli; order Caryophanales; family Paenibacillaceae; genus Paenibacillus; species Paenibacillus sp. ATY16. The sequence goes on from NZ_NMOK02000008.1 coordinate 18,494, forward strand.
TTATCCATTTGGACGAGCGAGATCAGCACAGCCGCCACAAGCAGCTTGTCCGCCAGCGGATCAAGAAGCTTGCCGAGGTTGGTTACGATCTTGTTCTTCCTGGCGATATAACCATCGAGACCGTCGGTGCTTGCCGCTATGATAAAGATTATAGCCGCTATAATCTGATTGTATGTAATGGAGTAATCATCGCCGAAAGCAAGAGGCTTGATATCGATATTGACGAGCAGAAATACCATAATGATCGGCACTAAAATAATTCTGGCCAGCGTAATCCTATTTGCCAGGTTCATTCGTTCACACCCCCGGACCGTCTAGCCTTGTTCCTGCATTGATGCATGATTGCTTGTACTGTCATATGTATGTCCCCCGGATCGTTTCCAAAACTATCTAACCAAGTATAATACATGCCATTTCCTATGTCAAAATATCGAACGTCATAGAGCGAAAGCCCTTCTTGCCCGAATTGACGAGGCAGCGAAGGGCCGGAAAAGGCTTATTAACGGTAATTCGTGAACTGCAGTTCGACGGTCAAATCCGCTGCGCGGAGAAGAGCCATAACCGCCTGCAAATCATCGCGGCTTTTACCGGTTACGCGGATTTGGTCGCCTTGAATCTGGCTTTTCACCTTAATCTTCGAATCCCGGATCAGAATATTAATTTTTTTGGAATTATCTTGGTCGATCCCCGATTTCAGCTTAATACGCTGACGGACGGTGCTCGCCGAAGCCGATTCCACCTTGCCGTATTCCAGGTTTTTAATCGGTACGCCGCGCTTGACCATCTTCGATTTCAAAATATCAAGAACGCTTTCCAGCTTGAAGTCGTCATCGGAAACGACAACGAGCTCTTCTTTCTCCAGCTTAATGCTGCTTTTGCTTCCTTTGAAGTCGAAGCGTGTTTCAATCTCCCGCTCCGCTTGCTGAATCGCATTGTTCAGCTCTTGCATATCCATCTTCGAAACGATATCAAATGAACTTTCAGAACTCATTGTTTGACAACTCTCCCTTTGTATCTAATTCAATCCTTACTGATTCTCCGTACCTGCCGTGTCCCCAGGCGTGGAAGAATTGTCCGGACTTTGAGTCGATGTCCCGTCAGTCTCTCCGGCACCCTGCACGGGGTTCAGCTGAATTTTTTTCGAGCCTGCACGGTCTCCGTCGTTAATCTGCACGCCGTCGACTGTAATGGTACTCAGATCGGCACGCCCGACATTAATGTAAAGCGGTTGATCCAGGTCGTACGTAAAGGCTGAGCCGTCGGGAGCAGTCTCCGAAATAATCGCTTTGCCGGAAGAGCTTCCCGAGCGCACTTCCGTCCAGCTTGGCCCGCCGGAGATTTTGATTTCCACTTTATGCACCACGCCAGCAGGCGAGACATCATAGTGATCAACCTTGCCTACCTTGGACGAGAACGTCACGGTAGTCGGCGATTGGCTTGGAGTTGGCGTAGGCGTTGCCGTAGGCGTCGTTGTTCCCCCGGCGTTCGACGAATCTGGCGATTGGCTTGGCGGAGCCGGCGAAGCCTGATCCGTAATATTCGTATTGTCGATTTCCTTTGGATTATCGGCTTTCTGATTAACGAAATAAACCCAGACAACAACAACGATGAGGATCAGGAACGACCACATCATGATGTTGAAGCCAAGCTTGCTGATCCGTTCCGAAGAACGGGTTCTAACACGCTTTGGCTGTCTCGCCGGGACTGCTTCTACAACCTGATCCGTAACGGAAGCAGGAATCTCATGCTGATACAGCCGAAGAACTTCATCCGAATCCAGTCCAACGGCATCACAGTAGTTTTTCACGAATGCGCGTAAATAGAACGTTCCCGGCAACACGCTATGGTCACCGCTCTCGATTGCTTCTAAGTAGCGCTTCCGTATTTTGGTTATTTCCTGAACATCATCAAGCGTTAATCCGCGCTCTTCCCTTGCTTTACGCAGCAACGCTCCTAAATCCGACATGGTGTCTACTCCTCTCTGCTAGAATTCATTATCCGAATAATTGGCCGTAAACGATTCGTATGTAATCTCTTCGTCCGGTGTGTTACGCAGCTCGATAATCATATCAAAATGGCTGTAATCGTATTGCGACTCCTTGATAAAGATATCCGGATGCTCAATAACCTTCGTCGAAGGCATGGCCATAATTTCCTGCAGCAGCGAATAGTGCTTTTCGTTGGAACGGATTGTGCTTACGATACCGTCAATGATAAAGATGTTGTTATCATTCATTTCATCCTCGGACAGCTGGCTGCGAACGGTTTGTCTCAGCAACGTCGACGAAACAAAGGTCCAACGCTTGTTCGAGCATACGCTTCCCGCAATAATGGACTCCGTCTTGCCGACACGCGGCATGCCACGCAAACCAATAACCTGATTGCCGTCCCGTTTAAACACTTCACCGAGAAAATCGACCAAAATGCCCAGCTCGTCTCTTGTAAAACGGAAGGTTTTGCGGTCATCCGAGTCACGTTCGATATAACGTCCGTGACGGACGGCCAATATGTCAACGATCGTAGGCGTACGAAGCTTGTTTACCGTAATGTTGTCAACCTTCTGCAGCATTTTGCCCAGCAGAACGATTTTTTCTTCGTCATCCGTCTGAAGCAGCATGCCGCGCGTACGGTCCTCTACGCCATTAATCGTCATAATGTTCACTTCAAGCATACCGAGCAGCGATGCAATATCGCCAAGTAGACCCGGTCGGTTCTTATGTATTTTGTATTCCATGTAGTATTGCTGCTTTGATCCCATTTCACACCGTCCCTTGTTGTCACCAATCCCATTTGATTGACTCGCTTATAAAAATTTATTCTACAATTTTCGTCACATTCCTGCAACCTATTCGCAGACATTGCAGAAAAGCCTCCAAATTGGGAGGCTTTTCTGCAGATGCGAGCAATTAAGTTTGTTCGACCAGCTTGACCATAAGACCGGCTACCGTTTTACGCTCATGCTCGTCGCCCGCATCCCATAGCTGCTTCAGTACACGCTGTTGCTCATTTTTAGGATCAACCTTCTCATCGAGGAAGGAACCAATTTCGTAAGCCAAATTATGAATGGTTTCCTCAGACATCCCGTTGCTTTTAGCTTGTGCTACGCGGTCCGACAAAAATTCTTTCCAATTGTCGAAACTTGAAAGAACGTTAGACATTTTATTTCGCCTCCTGGATAAGTACATTTTAAGAAGAGTGTAGCACTCAACAAATGTTATTCTGCGTAGAGACGAAACAAATTATACGAAAGCAAGGGTGTTAAGTATGCCAGCCGCCGTTCGGACTGATAATTTGCCCGGTTATATACGATGATTCCGGCAAAGACAAGAAATACACCAGCGAAGCGACTTCATCAGGTTGTCCAAAACGGCCCAGCGGAATTTCCTGTTCGAGAGCCGCCTTCTCTTCATCGTTAAAACCGCTCATCATCTTTGTATCGACAGCTCCGGGAGCAACCGCGTTAACGGTAACTCCGGAAGGAGCAAGTTCCTTGGCAAGCGCCTTCGTGAAGGCATTCATGCCTCCTTTGGTCGTGGAGTACAGCACTTCGCAGGAAGCGCCGGACATCCCCCAAATGGACGACACGTTAATAATCCGGCCGAACCGGTTCGAGATCATATGCGGCATAAAAAGCTGACTGGACAAAAACATGCCCTTCAGATTGACGGCCATTACATCATCCCATTCCTGCTCCGTCACATCGATCAGCATGCCGTAATGGGAGATTCCCCCGTTATTGACGAGGATATCGGGCAGCATGCCATGAGCCTCCAGCTTCTCTTTCATCCTCGTAAGCTGCTCCTTCGAACGAAGGTCGGCCGAGATGGTCATGACATTGGCGCCCAGGCGCATGCAAGCTCTGGCTGTTTCGTTAGCCGCTTCATGCGATTCCCTGTAATGAATGACGATGTTAAGTCCCTCCGCGGCAAAGCGCTGCGCGATAGCAGCGCCGATGCCGCGGCTTCCCCCGGTTATTAACACCGTCATTTGTTTAAAAGGCTTCATTAAACCGGCTGTCCGTCCGGCTTCTCGACAATGGAAATCGCTAACTGCTGGAAGTCGAAATGCTCGCGGATCCGTTCATTCACTTGCTCCAGCGTGCAATTCTCGTACAGGGACAAGAGATCAAACATGTCGCTGTCGCGGAACCGGTAACGAGTAAATTCGCCGGCAATCGCCTCAGGGGAGTTCAGCATCCGCAAATATCCGCCGATTTTCTTCCGCTTCGACCGTTCGAAGGCGGCAGGTTCAATACCCGTGCGCAGCGCTTCTTCAACGGCCGTGCGGATCCGGCTAAGCAGTTCATCCGGATTTGGCGAGTCGCCGCCAATAACCGAAAAAGCATAATCCGTGCTTACGTTAAATTCCGTTCCGAAGGAATCGGAGATTAAATTTTGCTCATACAAATCCTGATACAAAGCCGAGCTTGCGCCAAACAAAGCGTCAAGCATCAGCTTGGAAGTCACTTCGTGGCTTAGCAGCGCCTCGCCCGTAAGCCCTGTTTTCTTCTCCTTGAAGCCAAACATGACTTTCGGAAGAGATACCGGAAGCTTCGTTACTTTCCTCGGCACCTTAACGCTCTCCGGCTCATTCTCGAAGAAACGCTTGATTTCCCCCTGCGGTTTGAACGTCTTGCGGGCTTGATTGCTGCGGACAAGCTCGAACACTTCCTCCGCCTTCACCCCGCCCACCACAAACAGCAGCATATTGGACGGATGGTAAAACGTTTCGTAACAGCGGTACAGCGTTTCCTTATCGATCTGATAGATCGACTCCACGGTACCGGCAATATCGATGTGAATCGGATGCGTGTGATACATGGCGTCTATCAGGCCGAAATATACGCGCCAATCCGGATTGTCTTTATACATATTGATCTCTTGAGCGATGATGCCTTTTTCCTTATCCACGTTCTGATCGGTGAAATACGGATGCTGGACAAAATCGATCAAGGTTTCGAGATTGGCCGGGATCTGCTCCGTTGCCGAGAACAAATACACCGTACGGTCGAAGCTTGTGAACGCGTTCGCCGAAGCCCCTTGCGAAGCAAATGTCGCGAAGATGTCGCCGGTTGGCTCTTCGAACATTTTATGCTCCAGAAAATGGGCAATCCCGTCCGGCACGCGTACCGGCTCTTGATCGCCTACGGCAAACTTGTTATCGACGGAGCCGTACTTGGTCGCAAAGGTAGCGTAAGTCTTCTGGAAGCCTTCCTTCGGCAAGACGATCACTTCGAGGCCGTTATCCAGCACTTCGCGGTATAGCGTTTCCTGAACGCCTTTATAGTCGAGTGTCTCCATTGCCGTCATGCCTCCTTCTGGTCGCGCAAGAAGTAAATCGTATCAAGCTGCGCCAATGCCGCAACCCGCACGATGTCCTCTGCCGTTACCGCTTCAATCTGGTCAAGCAGCTGCTGTGCCGTTCGTTCTTTGCCCGATAGCACGGCATTAAAGTCATAAGCGATCATCTCGTAAGCGGAATCCTGCAGCTCCCGCAAATGATTCGCTATCATCGCTTTTGTCTGATTCATCTCGAGGTCGGAGAGATTGCCTTGACGCATGCTCTCCAGCTGCTCCTTGATAATGGTGACAGCCTTCTCATAGTTGGCAATCTCGATGCCCGATTGAATCGTGAGCAAGCCTTTATGTCCATCCAATCTGGATGCAGCGTAATAAGCAAGGCTTTCTTTTTCCCGAACGTTCAAAAACAGCTTGGAATGCGGATAACCGCCCAAAATGCCGTTATACATCAAGGAAGCTGCGTAATCCTCGTCGCCATAGCCGACATTCGTGCGCAGTCCCATATTCAGCTTGCCCTGGTTGACGTCCATGCGTTCCACAACGGTTTTGACGTTGCGGACTTCATGGGCAATAGAAGGAGTTGAATAGCTTGCAGGACTGCCATCCTCAATGCGGAAAGCTTCTTTTGCAAGCGCGGCGACCTCCTCCATTGTTGTATCGCCAACGACGTATAAATCAAATGCGGCTTCGCTTAGCCACGTTTTGTATTGACTATATAAAGATTCCGGCGTAATGGAGCCGATTTCCTCCAGCTTGCCGAGCGGATGAAGACGGTAAGGCTCACCGGCACACATCTCTTCCATGCAGCGCTCAGCCGCATATCGGATTTTATCGTTCACGATGGATTCCAGCCGTTTCGTCAACGTCTGCTTCTCCGCATCTACATACTTGCGGCGGAACACGCCGTCTTCCGTTACCGGCTCCGTAACAACTTCGCCAAGGAATCGCAAGGACGAACTTAATAACGGCACATCGGACGATACGAAATGATCGTTGATAACGTCCATGCGGAATTGAACGATTTGAGAATCGCCTCTTTTATATACATCAAAGCCGAATCCGGCGCCGTACAAATCATCCAGCCTTTCGCGGAAAGCCTTGGTCTCGGGCGTGGATACCGTGCCTCGACGCAATACAAACGGGGCTAGCGCGGTTTTGGTTACAGCGTTTTCAGATAATGGCAGTCCTGCGAACAGCGATATCGCAAACGTCTTGAAACGTTTTGTTGGCATTACATGCAGCCTGATCCGGCCTATTTGCCCTCTTTCGAATAATGTCACTTCCGTTTGCTCCTTCCGAGTAAAATGGAATATAGTAATGTATTCCATTTTCTTGCTTCCTATACCATTCTAACCGATACGAAATGGAAGAAGCAACCTGCCTGCCCAAGGCAGAAAGGCTGCTTCTGATAATCGTTACATACAGAATATATGCTTGCCGATGGTCTTGACTTGAGGTCTGGACCAGATCCATTTGGACGTTGCCGTCTCAGGATTGAAATAGTACGTGCAGCCGCCTGTCGGATCCCATCCGTTGATGGCGTCCTGCACGGCCTTGCGTGCCGTTTCGTTTGGCGTAAGCCAGATCTGACCGTCCGCAACGGCTGTAAACGCGAGAGGCTGGAAAATGACTCCCGAGATCGTGTTCGGGAAGCTTGGCGACTTCAAACGATTCAGGATAACCGCAGCTACCGCTACCTGACCTTCGTACGGTTCACCGCGTGATTCCCCGTATACCGCATTCGCCATAATCTTCAAGTCGCTTTCCGAAAGCCCGAGATTATTGGATTTCGATGGCGTGCTGCCACCCGACGATCCGGAATTCGAGCCGCTGTTATTGCTATTGTCGGAACCGCCGCCCGCATTGCCTGTATCCGATGCTGATGGTTGCCAATTCTTCGTAGCTTCCCATAGCTTGAGCTTCGTTTTTGCCCCGACTACGCCGTCGGATTTCATTCCGAACTTCCATTGGAACCAGGTCACCGCATTTTTGGTTTTGGTACCGAAGCTTCCGTCGATTGCGCCATTGTAATAGCCCAAATATTTAAGCCTACCCTGCAGTTCGTATACATCCGAACCGGAGGAACCTACCGTTAAAGTAGCATTGCTGAACGTTGCTTTCGCATCATCCTGCGTATATCGCTGGAAGGAATGCATTCCGAACAATACCGACACAATGATGATAGTCACGACAAGTAATCGATTTTTCATGTAGGATTCTGCCTTTCTCTTGCAAGTTAGTCCGCGATTAGCTGCGTTACCTAACTCTAGTATGAGAAGGGAATCCTGCTTCTATTCATCATTGCCAATCGCTTAAGGCTTACGCGGATTAGGATGGAATGCGGCTGGCCTGGTATTGCTCCATCGACATCAAGACCTCCCGCGGTTTGCTGCCCTCGTAAGGGCCCACGATCCCCCGCGCTTCCATCTGGTCCACAAGCCTTGCCGCGCGGGTATAACCAACCCGCATCCGCCGCTGCAGAAGCGACACGGATGCCTGCTTCGCTTCAAGAACGATCTGCACGGCTTGATCGTACAGCTCGTCCAGAATTTCCTCCGGATCCGCCGAATCTTCCTCTACTTCAGGCACAAGGTCCTCCTTATACTCCGCTTCAGCCTGGCCTCTTGCGTAGTCGACAAGGGCTTCGACCTCCTGATCGGACAAGAAGGCGCCCTGGACGCGAATCGGCTTCGACATGCCGACCGGCAGATACAGCATATCTCCTCTGCCAAGCAGCTTCTCTGCGCCAACCATATCCAGAATGGTACGGGAGTCGACCTGCGATGATACGCCAAAGGCAATCCTGGACGGAATATTCGCTTTAATAACCCCGGTAATAACGTCTACCGACGGCCGCTGCGTAGCGATAATGAGATGAATACCCGCAGCGCGGGCCATCTGTGCAAGCCTTGCAATGGAATCCTCGACGTCGTTAGAGGCGACCATCATCAAATCCGCAAGCTCGTCGACAATAACGACGATGTAAGGGAGTACGGCTTTGGGATTCTCCGCCATCAGGGCATTATAGCCTTCGATATTTCGCGTGCCTGATTTGGAGAACAGCTCGTAACGCTTCTCCATCTCCACGACAATCTTTTTCAGGGCAAGCGCCGCGCGTCTCGGATCCGTTACAACCGGTGCAAGCAAATGCGGAATGCCGTTATAGACATTTAATTCGACCATCTTGGGGTCAACCATTAGAAACTTTACTTCATCCGGAGCAGCCTTGTACAAAATGCTTGTGATGATGCCGTTAATGCATACCGATTTCCCCGAACCCGTAGCTCCCGCTACCAGCAGATGGGGCATTCTCGCCAGATTGCCGATTATCGGCTGACCGGAAATATCCCGGCCGAAAGCGATCGACAGCTTGGACGGAGCATTTTGGAAGGTGGCGGTTTCCATGACTTCCCTCATGGTCACCATCGATACTTCCATATTAGGAACCTCGATACCGATAGCCGACTTGCCCGGGATAGGCGCCTCCATGCGGATATCCTTTGCCGCTAAAGCCAAAGCGATATCGTCTGTAAGGCTTACAATTCGGCTTACCTTTACGCCGGAAGCCGGCTGCACCTCATAGCGGGTAACCGCAGGACCGCGTACGACATCAAGCACCTTGGCCTTAACGCCAAAGCTCTCCAATGTGGCTTCCAGCTTGCGCTTCGAATCCATGGCATCCGCTCCGTCTCCGCCTCTTGCCATCAAGCTAGGCTTGGCAAGCAGGGAAAAAGGAGGCAGTAAGTAAGGCTTCTTAATTGGCGCATCCGATGCCGGTTGATGGATACCCGTTGTTGCGGAATTATCCGTTTCCGCTATATCTTCCTGTACTTCTTGGCCGTCGTATGCTTCGTTCCGGGCAGAAGGTTCGATTTCGTCTTGATCCTCATCTTCCGTATATCGCTCCGAATCCGCATTCAACGCTGCAGCAGGTGCAGAGTACTCCTCTTGTTCATTATTTTCGTCGTATGTATCTGCACGCGGAACGATTCTCGTAATAATGGCCGGTTCCTCGTCATCCTCAAACTCGCTATATGCAGGAGAAGCAGAAGTCGGATTCGCACGGACTGGCTGCTCTTCCCAAGGAGGAAGCCCGTCCTCCTGCTGTTTATGACCGTGACCGGAATCATCCTCGCCGTTTCGAGCCCACTTCTCGTCATCATCCCAAGCCTGGGTATTGGCCCAATGCGGCTTCGCGCCGTTATCAAGTCCACCGTTGTAATGCTCTTCGTTCATCGACCAATCATCGGCGGCATTCTGCGCTTCCTGCGGATTGTTCTGCTCTTGATGTCTCCAAGAGAAGAACAGGGACTTCTTGCGCCGCGGCGGCAGTGCTGCCGCGTAATCATCATCGTCGTCATCGTCGTCAATCGCATCGGATTGCGCGAATACCGGCGGTTTAACGGCTTTGTTCGATTTGGCAGCGCTCCGGAGCGCCGCCCCTTTCGACCATTTGGCGGCAAGCAGCTTAAACAGCCGGATACACTTGTCCCGGCCTATTCGGGCAAGCTCAACATAAGATTTGCCCGTTAGCAGCATAATCGCTATGGCGTACATGACGCCTGCAATCAGCTTGGAGCCGAAATAGCCAAACAGCGTAAACAGCATCGAATATTCAATAGCCCCAATATAGCCGCCGCTTATCGCCCGCTGGCTGATTGGCCTGTCGTCGGTACCGTCGAATGCCAGCAGCTCGTCCTTCATATCCTGGCCCAGCTGGTGAAGAATAGCTCCACCCGTAAGGTCGGAAGTAGGAAGCAGCTTGCGGTCGATTTCGGCTATGCTGCTGGATAACGTAAGAGCCAGAACAAACACAAGAAGGCCTGTCCGACGATTGGTCCAACCGCGCGGCCAAGCCCTTTTGACCATGACGACCAGTCCGACGTAGATGCCGACCAGTGCCAATACAAAATAAAACTTGCCCAGGAACAAGCCAAACAGCTTGGACAAGGAGCGTCCGACCGTAGCCTCTCCTGATAAAGCAATAACCGATACCGTAATAAGCAAAATACCGTATACTTCATATTTTAATTGCGTTGTAATCGATTTTTTCTTTCGTCTTTTCTTAGCCAATGTTCCGTCACCTCTGCCTAGCATTATACCATATCCAGGCAAAGGTTCCTATTGGACATAAGAACCTTTGTGCGTATTTTTACGACACGGGAGGTTGTCCGAACATGACGAAACTACCCGGAGCCAGCTCCGGCTTCAAGTAATCATCGAGGCCGCAGTGAATGAGGCGCACGATCTTTCCCATTCCCGGCGCTACGGGCAAAACCTGCATAAACACGCCGTTAACCCATACTTCCTGGGAAGGTTCCTGTTCCCCGCTCAGGCCGTCGAGGACATTCTCAAGCGGCATAATCGTATAGAGCGTCATCAGTTATACACCCCAGTCTGCGCTGCTGCCGGCTTACGCTCCGCTATCCGGTTGTTAAGCTCCCTGAGCGCATCCCCTAACCCGCCTACGGCGTCAATCAGTCCATACTTTACCGCATCCGAACCGATAACGGTTGTCCCGATATCTCTGGTCAACTCGCCGGTCTTGAACATCAGCTCTTTGAATTTTTCTTCCGTCACATTGGAGTGCATGGTTACAAACTTCAAGATGCGCTCCTGCATTTTATCCAAATATTCGAACGTTTGAGGCACGCCGATAACAAGCCCGTTCAGACGGATCGGATGAATCGTCATGGTGGCCGTCGCGGCAATAAAAGACATGTTGCCCGCCACCGCAATCGGAACGCCGATGGAATGTCCTCCTCCAAGCACCAGCGTAACCGTCGGCTTGGACAAAGATGAAATCATTTCGGCAATGGCAAGTCCCGCTTCCACATCCCCGCCAACCGTATTGAGAACGATCAGAATACCTTCGATCTTCGGATTTTGCTCCGCTGCGACAAGCTGGGGAATGAGATGCTCATACTTGGTTGTTTTATTTTGCGGCGGCAGGACGATATGGCCTTCCACCTGCCCGATAATCGTCATACAGAAAATATTGGATTCCGATGCCGGGGTAGTCGTCTGCCCTAATTGCTGTATCGTTTCCACGATTGAATTCTGCTTCTTCTTCTCGCTCTCAACCGGATCCGGCTGCTGAGGCTGATCTTCATTCATGTAATTCATGTAATTCATGTTTGCTCCCCCTCATTAACGTAAACGCTCGTCATAGTATGAGGTGGAATGGCGAATTTATACGGTTTCGCCAGCAAAAAAGAACGTCCCTCGAGGAGCTCAACCCCTCCTTATCGGAACGTTCTTTCAAATGCGATATTATACTTCCATGATTATCGGCAGAATCATTGGCCGTCGTCTCGTCTGTTCATATAAGAAGCGCCCGAGGGCGTCTTTTACGTTCGTTTTGAGTGAAGCCCATTCGTTTACTTTATCATGCATCAATTTATTGAGCGTTGAAGTAACAATCTTGGTTGCCTCATCCAGAAGCCCTTCTGATTCACGCACATATACAAAGCCTCGGGAGATGATATCCGGACCGGAAACAATCGATCCTCCATCCTGCTTGCTCAAAGTAACAACCACAACAAGTATGCCGTCCTGGGACAGTAGCTTGCGGTCCCTCAGCACAATATTGCCGACATCCCCCACGCCAAGCCCGTCAATCAGTATATTGCCGGCTGGCACCTTGGATCCTTTACGGGCAAGACCGCCTTGGAACTCAACGGTTTCCCCGTTTTCAACGACAAAAATACGGCTCCGCTCAATCCCTACGGCTTCTCCAAGCTGAGCGTGCTGCCTTAGCATCCGGTACTCCCCATGGATCGGTATAAAATATTTCGGTTTGATTAGGTTGAGCATCAGCTTTAATTCTTCCTGGCTTCCATGACCCGACACATGAACTCCCGATATGGAACCGGGACCGTAAATGACGTGGGCGCCCAAGCGGAACAGCTCATCGACCGTTCTGCCGACATAACGCTCATTCCCCGGTATTGGCGTAGCGGCAATGATAACGGTATCCCCCGGCAAGATATCAACCTTGCGATGAGTCGACCGCGCCATTCTCGTTAAGGCTGACATTGGTTCGCCTTGACTGCCGGTGCACAGGATCACAACACGATCGGCAGCCAGCTTGTTCACTTCCTCGGGCTCAATGATCATACCGTCCGGGATGTGCAGATAACCAAGATCCGATGCAATCGTAACAACGTTAACCATACTGCGCCCAACAACAGCCACAAACCGCTTAGTTGCGATTGCGGCGTTGATTACCTGTTGAATCCGATGAACGTTTGAAGCAAAGGTCGCCACAACCACGCGTTGAGACGATTTATGAAAAATATCTTCAAGCTCTTCCCCGACGTTTTTCTCCGACGGCGTAAATCCGGGTCTTTCCGCATTCGTGCTGTCCGACAAGAGGGCCAGCACGCCTTTTTTGCCGATCTCCGCCATCCGCTTTAAATCCGCGTATTGTCCATTCACCGGCGTATAGTCAAATTTGAAGTCGCCGGTATGAACGATAGTCCCTTCCGGTGTATCAAGCGCAACGCCTATAGAGTCCGGAATACTATGATTCGTCTTGAAAAAGCTTGCCCGGATCGTCCCGAGCTGCACCTCGGAATCCGCATCGATGACGATCCGCTTCGTCTCGCCAAGAAGACCGGCTTCCTTCAGCTTCCCTTCAATCAGGCCTAATGTCAGCTTAGTTCCGTAAACGGGTACATTTAGCTGCTTTAATACATAGGACAGACCGCCGATATGGTCTTCGTGACCGTGAGTTATCAAAATGGCTTTGACCTTATCCCGATTTTCCGTTAAATAAGAAATATCCGGAATAACAATATCGATCCCCAGCATATCTTCTTCGGGGAACTTAAGTCCCGCATCCACGACAACAATATCGTTCGAATACTGAACGACATACATATTCTTGCCAATCTCGCCAACCCCGCCAAGGGCAAATACCAGCAGCTTCTCCTGCATTTTCTTCGACAAGTGCTTACCTCCTTCGAATGAAGCCATTCTCCGTTCCAGCCAATTGTATGAATTTTCCGTCCATTTCACTTGACCTCATTATACATGATGAAAAAGACGGAAAACAAGGTGAAACAACCGCCTGCTTGTCTACTCTTGAACGCAAATAAGCAGGCCGGAGAACACGCTCCGCCCTGCTTATCGGGGTCAAACTAGAATGATATTAGACCAGCTTGCTAATAAAAGCCGCCTCGGCTTCGCTGGCTGCCACAAGCGGAAGTCTAACACCGCCTACGGGCATGCCGCGCAGTTCAAGAGCGTATTTGACAGCAACCGGATTAGGAACCGGATGAGGACATTCAAACAAGCCTTTGAACACCGGATAGCATTCCGCGTGCAGCTTGGCTGCCTGCTTCACGTCGCCGCTCAGGTATGCTTCGATAAGCTGCTTCATTTTTGCGCCGATAATGTGGCTGGCCACACTTACGATACCGTAACCGCCGATCGCAAGAGTAGGCAGCGTAGCGCTGTCATCTCCGCTGTATACCCGGAAGTTATCCGGAGCTGCGGCAATAATCTGCGACAATTGATCGGAGGACGCACAATCTTTTGTTGCTACCACGTTATCCAGTTCCGCAAGGCGGAGAGTTGTTTCTACGGAGATATTAATACCTGTACGGCCAGGAACGTTATAGAGCATGACAGGTAATTTGGTAGATTCAGCGATTGCTTTGAAATGTTGATACAAACCTTCTTGATTCGGCTTGTTATAGTACGGAGCAACCAAAAGTACCCCGTCTACACCGGCATCTTCCGCAACCTTTGTCAGATGAATCGAATGAGCCGTATTGTTGCTGCCCGTACCGGCAATAATTTTGCATCGGCCGGCAGCATGCTTTACGGCATAACGGAACAATTCCGCTTTCTCTTCTTCCGTCAATGTTGGGGACTCACCCGTAGTGCCGGATACAACAAGCGTGTCGCTTTGCTGTTCTTCAATCAAATAATCGATCAAGCGACCGGTCGTGTCCCAGTCAATTTGACCGTTTTCATCAAAAGGCGTGACCATTGCAGTAATTAATCTACCAAAATCCATTGTTATGACCTCCTGAAAAGTACTTCACTTCGTAAGCGCATCAAATACTCTACTAGATATGAAGTTCAAACTTCGCATGAAGCGCCCTGACGGCCTTCACCATATCCTCAGCCTTCACCAATACCCAGATCGTTGTATTGGAATCGGCGGATTGCATGATTGTAATACCTTCCTCGGTTAAGGCTTCCACAATGCGGGCCATAACGCCAGGCACGCCGTTCATACCGCCGCCGATGACTGACACTTTCGCGCAGCCGCGAACAGCTATAGGATCATATCCGCATTCCTGAAGAACCGATACGGCCCTGTCCGCGTCTTGGTCGAATACGGTATACACCGCTCCGCTTGGCGTCACGTTGATAAAATCAACGCTGATATGATGCTTTGCCATCGTCTGGAATACTTGAAGCTGCACGTCGCTTCTTCCTTCGATTGCTTTAACCGTAATCTGCGTTACTCCCGATACATGAGCAATCCCCGTTGCCTGGCGGTCCGTTACCGGGGTAAATGCCGCATCGGAGACGAGAGTCCCTTCTTCCATCGAGAAGGTCGATCTTACCCGCACGGGAATTCTGGCCTGCTGCGCAATTTCCACGGCGCGAGGATGAATGACCTTGGCTCCTTGGCGGGCCATATTGCAGATCTCCGCATAGCTAACAACTTGAAGCGGCTTTGCGTTTTCCACGATGCGGGGATCCGCCGTCAATATTCCGTTAACGTCCGTATAAATATCGACCATTTCCGCGCGAAGCGCGGCACCAAGCGCCGTCGCCGAAGTGTCGCTTCCGCCTCGGCCCAGCGTCGTCATATCGCCGCTTTCGGTGCTTCCTTGAAAACCGGTTACAATCACGACCTTCGAATCCCGCAATTGCTGCAATATCCTTTCGGGACGCAGCTCTTTAATCCGGGCGTGGCCGTATTGATCATCCGTAATAATTCCTGCTTGACCGCCGTTTAAAACGACGGATGGTATACCTTCAGAGCAAAGCAAGCTGCATAACGCCGCGGCCGAAATAATCTCTCCGCAGCCCAGCAGCATATCCCGCTCCCGCGCCGGCAGCTTGTCGCCGTTGTTGCGGATGAGCTGAAGCAAAGTATCCGTGGCGTACGGATCCCCTGATCGTCCCATCGCCGAGACAACGACTACTACGCTATAGCCATTTGCGAGCTCTCTTGCAATATGTTGAAGACAATAGCTTCTAGCATGATCGGTCGAAAGTGAAGTGCCCCCGAATTTTTGTACCAGGATGCGCATTGCTGTCTTTCCTCCGTAACCGATACAAAGATGCCTGAACGGATAAGACTAACCGAAGGCAGACATCTTCCCGATCGTAGTTGTTTTTATGGCACTAGTCGAACCATTTCAATTTGGACGAATGTAGGCAAAACAAGCGGCGTAATCGAATCCAAGCTTGCCGGCTGAATCGCCAGCATCCCGAATACGTCGCCGCCTGCATGTAATAGATGATACACCTATAAGAGCATTTTAATAGTTAAACCGCTCAATCAGTAACGGCTGCAGTTGTTTCCCCTGCAAGGCTGCTTCGCATGCTTCCAATGCCAGATCCATTCTCGCGACAAGCGAGTTTGGCTTTTGTACCGGGTTATCCTGGCCAAACGGCACGAAATAAATATTTTTAGCTACTAACAGCTTTGCGATATTAGCAGCGTTTAACCCGAGACCATCATTTGTCGAGATTGCGAGCACCAGAGGCCTTAAATTGCGCATTTGAGCCTTCGCCGCCATGAGCACGGCACTATCGGTAATCGCGTTAGCGAGTCTGCTGGTTGTGCTGCCCGTGCATGGCGCGATCAGAAGCACATCGAAAAGCTTCGCCGGACCAAGCGGTTCAGCCTGCACAATCGTCGAAATAATTTCGTTGCCGGTTATCGCCTTCAGCTGCGTCTGCCATTCCTCAGACGATCCGAATCGCGTGTCTGTTGTCATAATGGTCTGCGATACGATCGGCACCACATTTGCGCCAGCATCCACAAACCGTTTAATTTGAGGCATTATTTCTGCCAAAGTACAGTGCGAGCCAGACAGCGCATACCCGACTGTTTTCCCTGTCCAATCCATTACCCATTCCCCCGCTTTATCGAATCGTCCGTAATCAACTGAGTCAAGCAATCCGCTATGATTCGTCCAGCTGTTTTAGGTGCGACGATACCGGGAAGTCCGGGCGCGAGAATCGCTTTAATGCCTCTCTTCTCGGCGAAGCGGAAATCAGTTCCGCCAGGCTTTGAAGCAAGGTCAATAATAACGGTTCTCGAAGGCAAATTTGCTATAATTTGCGCTGTGACTATCATAGTCGGAATTGTATTAAAAAGCAAGTCAATATTACCCGTATTTTGGAGTAGTTGACTTGTGTAAAACGGCGTAAAACCCATCTCGGCGGCCCTTGCGAAATGCTCGCTCCGCCTTACGCCAATCAGCACTTTCGCGCCTAAGCTCTGCAAGGTCCGAGCCATGGTAAACCCGGTTCTGCCAAATCCCAATACCATGCTTGTTGATCCATGTATCGTAATATCCGTATTCTGAATGGCCATCATGATGGCCCCTTCCGCCGTCGGAATGGAGTTGTAGATCGCAACATCATCCCGGTCAAACAGCTCAACTAGACCAATCTGATGCTTCTCGCAAAGCTCCCTTAGATAAGGCCTAGCCATGCCGGCATACACCTTGCAATGCTTAGGAAGCCTAGCGATATGTCGATCCTCCAACTGCATCTGGCGGTCACTGAATACGGCATGAATAAAGCCGTTATCGTCCGTGCCTACTGCAGGCAGCAGCAGTGCATCAACATCATCAAACAAGCTCTCGTCAAATTCGGCTTGCACTGCGCCGTCCAAGGAAGAATGCAGTCCGTCAAAGCCGGACACCGTTACCGTTGCATCCAGCTCGGTAAACTTGCGAATAACTTCAAGCTGTCTCGCATCGCCTCCTAGCAGCAGTATTTGAACGCCTGTTAGCATGTAGGCTTCACTCCTTTCTGCGCACTAGTTATAGACCATCTTATGCCCTGCGCCCAGAATGGTGAAAGCCAATATTTTGGAACGCAAAAAAGCACCAAAACCTAGGTTAACCTGGTTTTGGTGCTAGTATGGTTCTATTGGTGCAGACCGGATTTTACACGCCGGTATGTCCGAAGCCGCCTGTTCCGCGGACAGTGTCGGGAAGCTCATCCGCTTCGGCGATCGCAATTTCCGGCAGCTGCTGGATAACCATTTGGGCGATACGCTCGCCGCGGTTGATCGTGAATGGTTCTTGGCCGAGGTTAATGAGCAATACCTTAACTTCACCGCGGTAATCCGCATCAATGGTACCCGGCGAATTCAAGCAGGTAATGCCATGCTTGAATGCCAGTCCGCTTCTGGGACGGACTTGTGCTTCCACTTGCGGCGGCATCGCCATGGCAAGACCTGTCGGTACCAACTTGCGCTCCCCTGGTGCCAGCACGACTGGCTCGGTTACCGCAGCCTGCAGGTCAAAACCTGCAGCCCATTCCGACATTTTGCTAGGCAGCGCGATATCTTCATTGCCCGGCAGCCGTTTAAACAGAATTTGAAACAAAACGATCCCTCCCGATCTGAGCTGCAGCTTTATCGTTTGTTCCAACCATGGCAACGGCAAACGGCACGGACAGCATGCGCTCCGTTACTTCCCGTACATCCTTCATCGTAACGTTGTCGATGCGTTGCAGCATTTCGTCCAGCGTAAAGTGTCTTCCGATCATTAACTCGTTTTTGCCCAGACGGTTCATCCGGCTGCTTGTGCTCTCAAGGCTTAGGATCAAACTGCCTTTCAGCTGCTCTTTCCCGCGATGAAGCTCTTCGTCGCTAAGTCCTTTCACCGAAAGCTCTTCCATCTGCTCTAGGGTCAGATCAAGCACTTCCTTCGTCTGCTTCGGCGCTGTTCCCGCATAGACCGTGAACAATCCGCTGTCTGCATAAGACGTATGATACGAATAGACCGAATAAGCCAAGCCCCGCTTCTCGCGGATTTCCTGGAACAATCTCGAGCTCATTCCCCCGCCAAGCGCATTATTCAACAGAATCATGGCATAGAGCTGCGGGTCTGAATTAGAACAGCCGGGGAATGTAAGGCAGAGATGGTTCTGCTCAGTCTTTTTCTTGTAATAAACGTATTCGCCGTGGAAAGTTGGGGCCGTTACAATGCCACTCTTCCCTTTGTTCTGGAAGCGGCCGAAGTATTGCTCGAGGAGTGCCAGAAGCTTGGTTTCCTCCACGTTGCCGGCAACGCTGATCACCGTATTTTCAATCGTATATGTATCATTCATATAACCGCGCAGCGATTCGGAATTCATGGCTGCTAGGCGTTCTTCCAGACCAAGAATCGAGTATGCAAGCGGATGATCGCCATAGGCTGCACGGGAAGCCTCATCATGAACCTTGTCATCCGGCGTATCTTCGTACATGGAAATTTCTTCAAGGATTACGTTTTTCTCTTTCGCCAGTTCTTCCGCATCCAACTTGGATTCGAAGAACATATCCGAAAGCGCGTCTACCGCAAGCGGCAGATGCTCATCCAACACCTTCGCGAAATAGCAGGTGTATTCTTTGGACGTAAAAGCATTTACGTTGCCGCCAATCCCGTCAAACAGATCGGCAATGTCTTTTGCTGTACGGCCGTTTGTGCCTTTGAACAGCATGTGCTCGACAAAATGGGAAACCCCGTTGTTCTCGGGAGTTTCATTCCGGGAACCGGTCTTTACCCAAATGCCGAAGGAAACCGACCGAAATGTCGGCAAATATTCCACAACGACGCGGAGGCCATTGCTGAGCGTATATTTATTCACTTGGTATCCTCCTAAAATGAATTGCCATACAGAGGTTGGTTAACAACCGTATGTGGTGATTCATGCTTCGTAAGCATAAGCTTAATGAATTGCCATACAGAGGTTGGTTAACAACCGTATGCGGTGATTCATGCTTCGTAAGCATAAGCTTAATGAATTGCCGCATGATTCATGCTTCGTAAGCATGAGCCGAAGATGAATGATTTCACTATAACAAATTTAGGGAATCTACTCAACCGCAGAAGGCAGCCGGTTTGGCGACAGCGTTTCGCTCACCGTACCCAGCGCGTATCCTTGACGCTTCGCTTCCCGTATCATGCCTGTCAGCGCATCTCTAGAAGAGGCGGTCGGATGCATAAGAATCAATGCTCCGGGCTCCAGCTTGGAGGAAATTTTCTGAATGATCCAATCCGGGGACGGCTTGCGCCAATCCACCGTATCAATCGTCCACATAACCGTCATTAAACCTTGTTCGCTGGCAACCTGAACGGTTGTCTGGTTGTACGAACCGGAAGGCGGAGCGAACCATTTGTTCTGCGCGCCTAACGTTCCCTTTATCAAATCTTCGGTACGGGAAATTTGCGTATACTGGGATTGTCTATTTAAGGTTTTCATGTCGGGGTGCGAATACGCATGATTCGAAATTTCATGTCCCCGTTCCTGAATCTGCTTCGCAACATCCGGATATTTCTTAAGCCAGGAGCCGTCCAGGAAAAAGGTTGCCTTCACGTTTTCTTTATCGAAGGTGTTCAAAATAGCCGGGAGATATTCGTTCCCCCAAGCGACGTTAACCATGATCGCAATCATTTTCTTGTTCGGATTGCCCTTATAGATCGGCCATGCTCCTAAATCCTTCAAAGAAATTTTCGGAGGAATCTCTTTGTATACATACTGAATAGGCGTCGTTTTACCGCTTGCAAGCGTTTGTTGATACGTTTTTTCGACATCGACTTCCAGCCCGTTATAACCGGGAATCGCTTTCCACACCCGGTCAATCCGCGCATCAATGGGTGCAACATAGCGCTGCTGGGCCTCTGCTTCTATTGTTTCCCGCAGCTTCGCCTTTTCCTCATCGGAAATAGCGGATTCTGTCCCCGTAACAATAGCTTCCTGCCCTTTTACTGCTTGAACATAATCCATGACACCCCCGACATTCAGCCGGATAAAAACAAACAGTACGATAAAGGAAGCGCAAAGCCCGATGATTTTATTCCGCATACGCATCATTCCAGCTCCTACCTATCGATATAGGCCACCTATTATGGCGAATGCAGGCATAGCTTATCCATACGCCTGCGCTTGTCTAATAGTTATGTGGAGTTGGACGAGATTATGCGCATAAAAGGCATAACAAAAAGAAGACAGTCACGGATCTGTCTCTTTGTGCTGGCAAAACAAAAAGAGACAGATCAAATCTGGCTCTTTGCTGCCTTGCTTATAGAAGCGCAGTAGAATTACTGCGCCGGAACTTGTGGAGTCAGAACAGCTTTGCGGGACAGATTGATACGACCCTGCTGATCGATTTCCGTAACTTTAACCGTAATTTGGTCGCCAATCGCAACAACGTCTTCTACCTTCGCTACGCGCTCAGTGGACAGCTGCGAAATATGAACGAGACCGTCTTTGTTCGGCAGAATTTCAACAAACGCACCGAATTTTTCAATACGTTTAACTGTTCCGAGATAGACCTCGCCAATAACGACTTCTTTTACGATACCCTCGATGATGGCCTTCGCTTTTTGATTCATCTCTTCGTTCGAAGAAGCGATAAAGACCATACCATCCTGCTCGATATCGATTTTTACGCCGGTTTCTTCAATAATTTTATTGATGATTTTACCGCCGGAGCCGATAACGTCACGGATCTTATCAGGGTTGATACGAAGGGTAAGGATCTTCGGAGCGTATTGGGACAAGCTCGAACGCGACTCGGACATAACAGCCGTCATTTTACCGAGAATGTGCATACGGCCAATACGGGCTTGTTCCAGTGCCTGCGACAGGATCGCACGGTCGATTCCGTTAATTTTAATATCCATTTGAATAGCTGTAACACCTTGGGCAGTACCTGCAACTTTAAAGTCCATGTCGCCAAGATGATCTTCCATCCCTTGAATATCGGACAGGATCGAGAAATGGTCTCCGTCTTTGATCAGACCCATTGCAATACCTGCTACCGGGGCTTTAATTGGTACGCCTGCATCCATCATAGCGAGCGTGCTCGCGCAAATACTTGCCTGCGAGGTCGAACCGTTCGATTCGAGAACTTCGGAAACCAGACGGATGGTGTAAGGGAATTCCGTTTCGGATGGAATAACCTTCGAGAGAGCGCGTTCGCCAAGTGCACCGTGACCAATCTCGCGGCGGCCAGGAGGACGCAGAGGACGGGCTTCGCCCACGCTGAATGGCGGGAAGTTGTAATGATGCATGAAGCGTTTCGTCTCTTCCGGGCTAATGCCGTCCAAGATTTGAACATCGCCAAGCGCACCAAGCGTACAGATACTGAGCGCTTGTGTTTGTCCACGTGTGAACAAGCCGGAGCCGTGCGTACGCGGCAGCAGAGCAACATCACACTCAATGGGACGGATCTCATCGAGAGCGCGGCCGTCAGGACGTACTTTATCATGCGTAATCAATCGGCGTACTTCTTCTTTGACGATGTCATACAGTACTTCCTTCACATCGGCAAGAAGCTCTGGAGTTTCGGCATACGCTTCTTCAAAATGAGCAACGGTGTCACCGTTAACAGCGTCGATCGCATCTTGACGTGCATGCTTCTCCGGAATACGGATCGCTTCAACCAGCCTGTCCGAAGCAAAGGCACGAACGGCGGCATTCACTTCAGCGTTAACCGCGTGAAGTTTTACTTCCATTTTTGGTTTGCCCGCAGCGGCTTGCAATTCTTCGATCGTAGCGACGATTTTCTTGATCTCGTCATGCCCGAACATGATCGCTTCCAGCATCACGTCTTCCGCAACTTCATTACCCTCGGCTTCGACCATCATGATTGCGTCTTTTGTGCCGGCCACCGTTACGAAGATTTCGGTCTCCGCTTCTTGTTCCACCGTCGGGTTAATGATGAATTGACCATTGATTCGACCTACATTTACACCGCCGATTGGACCGTTAAATGGTACGTCGGAAATGCTCAATGCCGCGGAAGTACCAATCATTGCCGCGATTTCCGGCGTGCAGTTCTGGTCTACGCTCATTACGATATTAGCTACTTGTACATCGTTACGGAAGCCTTCCGGAAACAGCGGACGAATCGGACGGTCAGTCAAACGGCTGCTCAGGATCGCTTTCTCGCTAGGACGTCCTTCGCGCTTGATAAATCCGCCAGGGATTTTGCCAACCGCATATAAACGTTCTTCATAGTTAACAGTAAGCGGGAAGAAATCGAGGTCTTTCGGTTCAGCCGAGGCCGTTACCGTACAAAGAACGACGGTATCCCCGTAGCGTACCGTTACTGCTGCATTAGCTTGCTTCGCCAAACGGCCTGTTTCAAGAACAAGCGGTCTGCCGCCTAATAACATCTCTACTCGTTGCAAACGTATTCCCTCCTAAAAAAGTAATGAAGCCACACTTGCTTCATGCGCAAGCATGTACTTAAAGTCGTAGTTATGTAACCATTGGTTTTCATTACATTCGTGAACAGGGCTGATATATCCTGCTGAATGTTGTGATATTACAAAAAGCAACCCGATTCTGCCGGTTCCGGTAGCCCGGACGGCAAGACAACCAGGTTGCTTTTCATGAAACATGTTCTAGCGGCGAAGGCCGAGTTTTTCGATCAATGCGCTGTAACGTTTAACATCTTTGTTTTTCAGGTATGCCAACAGCTTACGGCGTTGACCTACCATCTTGAGCAGACCACGGCGGGAATGATGATCTTTCTTGTGCTCCCGCAAGTGTTGCGTCAAGTTCACGATGTTTTCCGTCAGGATAGCCACTTGAACTTCCGGGGAACCCGTGTCGCTCGCGTGTGTTTTGTGAGTCTCGATCAGTTGTGTTTTACGATCTTGTGTAATTGCCATCCTTGTTCACCTCCTATTTCAGTTAATCGCCATTAGCCTCGAAACCGCCGGTGAGAGCTGATTTCCAAGCTAAGGTTCAAATGCGGTACGATAACGGACAAGCCGCTCTCGCCCACAACGTTACCTAGTATAGCACAATGAAGAAGGCAAGTAAATGCCGCCGCCTAGGACAAACCAAAGAATTGCTTGGTTTGCTTCGCGTCTTCCCCAATCTGCTCGATTAATTCATGCACGGAACCAAACCGTTTCTCCGCACGGATAAAGGAATGGAACTCTAAAGTGATTGGTTCTCCATAAATCTCTTGATGGAAATCGAACAGATGCGCCTCTAATACGGGACGGATCTCTTCTTTGTTAAACGTCGGCTTCATTCCGTGATTAAGCACGCCGTAATAAGTTTTTCCTGCCAACTTGGCCTTGATGGCAAACACCCCTAGACAAGGCGTTACGTAAGGCTTGGACAAACCTACATTGGCTGTCGGGAAACCGATCGTTCTACCGCGGGCATCGCCGTGCACAACAATGCCTTCCACTTCATAAGGACGGCCAAGAAGAGTTGTTGCCAGCGCAATGTCACCCTTCTCCAGTGCGGCACGGATATACGTGCTGCTTACCTTCTCGCCATTCTCGTAAAGAGGCTCAACAATATCGACGGTAATATCGGGACTGCCCAGCGTCCTCATAAGTTCCGGATTGCCCATGCCTTTAGCGCCAAAAGTGAAATCAAATCCGACAATAACATGCGCGGCATGCAGAGGACGCAGCACTTCATCCACAAACTGCTGCGGACTGATTGCCGCAAAGGTCAGATCGAAATTCACGACAAGCATGATATCTACGCCAAGCTCGGCAAATAAAGCCCTCTTCTCTTCCGGCGGCGTCAAGCAGCTGAAATATTGATCGCCTTGTCCGAGAACCTCTTTCGGATGCGGCAGGAAGGTCATAACGGCAGACAAAGCCCCTGTATCCTTCGCTATTTGTACCGCCTGGGTAATTACGTTCCGATGGCCGCGGTGAACACCGTCAAAATGTCCGATTGCCACGGCAAGCTTCTTGTTCTGAAGCAAAGCCGGGTATTCGGATAAAGGATAAGTAAGGGATATAATTTCCATGCTGATACACCTGCAATTCCTCTATATAATCCCGGTTAGGAGAATACTTTCACCGGCTTAAGCGCCAATGCTTGATCATCGGCCTCAAAAATTCCGATAAAAGCATCATTCTCGCCATAAAGGCGTACGAGACTGCTGGAATCGAAGGAAGCGGCCATCCGATTGTACGGTATTTTCTGCCCTCGAAGCGCCATCTCGGTAACCGCTGCATTTGCTTGAACCCGCTGAAGATGATCAATCGCGATATCAGCCGGAAGCACTTTCTCCTCCAGCTTCCCTGCAGCCTGCAGCTCCTCCAGCTCCTCAATCGTGACGCATTGCTCTCTCGTAATGCCTCCGGACATCGTCCGGGTAAGCTCTGCCATCGCAGCCGGAACGCCCAGCGCACGGCCGATATCTACGCATAACGTACGAATATACGTACCTTTGGAGCAGATGACGGAAAAGGTGAATCGAGGCTTATCCGCGTCTAGAACCGCGTCAAGAAGATCAATCTGATGGATTGTCACTTTGCGTGATTTCCGTTCAATGGTTTTGCCTTCCCTTGCGAGCTCATAGAGCCGCTTCCCGTCTACCTTCACGGCGGAGAACATCGGCGGAACCTGATCGATCTCTCCAACAAAGCTTTGCAGCACCTGCAGCACCTGTTCTCTCGTAACCTTAATACCAGTCTGCTCTTCAAGGACTGTCCCCGTCAAGTCTTCCGTATCCGTAGCCGTACCTAGCTGAATAACGGCTTCGTAGGCTTTAGGCCTCTCCTGCAAATATTCAACCACCCTTGTAGATCTTCCGAGGCATAGCGGCAATACTCCGGTCACCATCGGATCAAGAGTTCCCGCATGCCCGATACGCTTCATGCGAACGATTCGCCGTACTTTCGCCACTACATCATGCGAAGTCCAACCGGCAGGCTTCCATACGGCAATAATTCCGTCCATCTATTCATTCAACGCCTTTCTAACCGCTTCGACAAGCTCCTGCATCGCTTCCGTAAGCGTCCCTTGCATCCGGCAACCGGCCGCGCGGACATGTCCGCCGCCGCCCAATGCTTGAGCTATGGCAGCTACGTTCGCTTTTCCCGCAGATCGAAGGCTTGCCTTAACTCCGCCATCTTCGGTTTCCTTGAAAAGAATCCCGACTTCCACTCCGTCTATATTAAGCGCGTAATTAACGATCCCTTCCAGATCATCGGGCACAGCGCCTACCTCTTTCATATCATTCTTGCCGACATACAACCAGCCGATTTGTTGATCATCCGTAAAGGTCAGTCTCGCCAAGCAGCGCTGAAGAAGCTTCAGCTTAGCCATCGTCATTTTCTCAAGCAAATGATCGGCAAGCTGATGCCCCGGCGCACCATGAGAAAGCATGCGGGAAGCAACATCCATTACTTTTGGACTCGTATTGGAATACCGGAAACCCCCGGTATCCGTAAGCAATCCGGTATAGATGGCCGTCGCGCACTCCACATCGATGTTTAAACCGGACAAATCAATCAGATCGAACAGGATCTCGACCGTGGCCGCAGCGTCGGGACGAATGACATTAACCGCGCCAAACCCGTCGTTGGTCGGGTGATGGTCGATATTAAGTATTTTCGCATCCTGCGCAAACAAGGCTGAAACCTCGCCAATACGCCGAAAATCGGCGCAATCGACCGCAATGACATGCGTGTACGTTTGCCCCGGCTTATCTTTGCGATAGTTGACGATTTGATCAAAGCCTCTTAAGTAGTTAAGCCGTGAAGGAGATTCTCCTTCATTGATCAGCGTTTTTGTTTTCCCCAATTGATCAAGCATCCAGCCTATTACCGATGTAGAGCTGATCGCATCTCCATCGGGCTGCACGTGGGAGACGACCAAGAAGTCGTCTCCTTCCCGCATAAATGCAAGTGCAGCTTCAAGCTGTTGCCCGTAGTCAACGCCGGCCGTCATTGGCCTTTGTTCCCACGGTTGATTTCTTCAAGCAGCCCTTCGATGCGGCTGCCATACTCGATGCTGCTGTCGAACTTGAACAGCAGCTCCGGCGTATGACGGAGACGCATCCGCTTGCCAAGCTCGGAACGGAGATATCCGTTTGCTTTTCCAAGCGCTTTAAGGGTTTCTTCCTTCTGTTCTTCGCTGCCGAGCACGCTGAGGTAGACGCGCGCCTGGGAAAGGTCGCTTGTCGCCTCAACACCTGTTACCGTAATAAATCCGATACGAGGATCCTTCAACTCGGTCTGGATAATTTGGCTCAGCTCTTTTTTAATCTGTTCGCCGACCCGTCCTACACGAATTTTAGCCATGCGTTAATCACCTCTCTACGGACTCCATTACGAAGGCTTCAATAATATCCCCTTCTTTGAAGTCGCTAAACCGCTCGATCGTAATACCGCACTCGTAGCCTTGAGCAACTTCTTTAACATCATCCTTGAAGCGTTTAACGGTATCCATTTTGCCTTCGAATACAACGATACCGCCGCGGATGACGCGAACTTCGGAGTTACGCGTAATTTTGCCGCTGATAACCATACATCCGGCAATAGCGCCAACCTTGCTGAGCTTAAAGATGTTGCGGACTTCCGCTTGACCTTGAACAACTTCTTTGAAGATTGGATCCAGCATGCCTTTCATGGCTTGCTCAATCTCTTCGATTACGTTGTAAATAACGCGGTGCAGACGAACATCCACTTTCTCTTGCTGTGCGGCAAGATCAGCTTGCGGCTCAGGACGAACGTTAAATCCGATTACGATAGCGTTGGATGCCGCAGCCAAGTTGATATCGGATTCCGTGATCGCGCCTACGCCGCTGTGAATGATCTTGATGCGAACGCCTTCGATTTCAATTTTCCCAAGGGAGCCTTTGAGGGCCTCTGTCGAGCCTTGAACGTCAGACTTGATAATGATGTTAAGATCTTTGATCTCGCCTTCTTGAATATGCTTGAACAGATCGTCAAGCGTAACGCGGGAATTCGCGCCAAGCTCCGACTGACGTTGTTTGATCGAACGACGGTCAGCAATCGCTCTTGCTTTGCGCTCGTCTTCAAATACCATAAACGGATCGCCTGCAAGCGGTACTTCTGTCAAACCGGTAATCTCAACCGGAGTAGAAGGACCGGCTTCTTTGATACGGCGGCCTTTATCGTTCACCATTGCGCGGACACGACCGAAGCAGTTACCGGCAACGAAAGCATCGCCAATCTTCAGCGAGCCGTGTTGTACGAGAACGCGTGCTACCGGACCTTTACCTTTATCCAGCTCGGCTTCAATAACCGTACCGCGTGCGCGTTTGTCGGAATTCGCTTTGTAATCATTAACTTCAGCCACGAGCAGAATCATCTCGAGCAGCTCTTCCAGACCAAGGCGTTGCTTAGCCGATACGTTAACGAAGATGGTATCGCCGCCCCATTCTTCCGGAACGAGTTCGTATTCCGTAAGCGCCTGTTTGATTTTGTCAGGATCCGCGTCCGGTTTATCGATTTTGTTAACCGCTACGATAATAGGCACGCCAGCCGCTTTCGCATGGTTGACTGCTTCAACCGTCTGAGGCATAACGCCGTCATCGGCTGCAACAACGATGATCGTAATATCCGTTACTTGAGCACCGCGTGCGCGCATGAGCGTAAACGCTTCGTGACCCGGTGTATCGAGGAACGTAATTTTCTTATGGTTGATCTCAACTTGGTAAGCACCGATATGCTGAGTGATGCCGCCTGCTTCGCCGCCCGTTACGTTTGTATGACGGATAGCGTCGAGAAGGGTTGTTTTACCATGGTCAACGTGACCCATAATCGTTACAACCGGTGGACGAGTCGTCAAATCCGCTTCGTCATCCACTTCTTCCACGGTTTCGAAGGTATCTTCTTCAACCGGAATTTTCACTTCAACCTCTACGCCAAATTCTTGAGCGATCAAAAGAATGGTATCCATGTCAAGTTCTTGGTTGATAGTAGCCATTACGCCAAGAGAAATAAGCT
Organism: Paenibacillus sp. ATY16; assembly: GCF_003399985.2. Taxonomy (NCBI): domain Bacteria; kingdom Bacillati; phylum Bacillota; class Bacilli; order Caryophanales; family Paenibacillaceae; genus Paenibacillus; species Paenibacillus sp. ATY16. The sequence continues at coordinate 46,746 of NZ_NMOK02000008.1, forward strand.
TCTTGATAACTTCGGAAGCATCCTTATGAAGCAGCTTAGCCAAATCGCCTACTGTCATCGTACCGCGCACAATGATTTTCTTAGGCGTATTGTCGATTTTCTCGCGTGGAGGCTGCTGCGAATGGTTACGGTTGTTTCTGCCGCCTTTGCCGCGACCGTTAGGATTCGTTCTAAAGTTCGGCTTCCCGTCGTCGAAACGCTTTTGGCTTCCGTTGTTGCCACCCGTTCTGTTTTTGTTTACCGCATTGTTGCCTTTACGGTTGTTGGTTTCGCCTGCCGCAGTACCACGCGAAGTTGGTGCCGGACGGGACGAATCGAACGTACGGTTTTGTCCGCCGCCTTGACCTTGCGGACGGTTACCGCCTGGTGCGCCGCCGCCTTGCGGACGGTTGCCGCCCGGTGCGCCGCCTTGACCTTGCGGACGGTTAAATCCGCCGCCGCCTTGACCTTGCGGACGATTGCCGCCTTGGCCGCCTTGACCTTGCGGACGGTTGTATCCGCCGCCGCCTTGCGGACGATTGCCGCCTTGACCGCCTTGACCTTGCGGACGGTTGTATCCGCCGCCGCCTTGCGGACGATTGCCACCTTGACCGCCTTGACCTTGCGGACGGTTGTATCCGCCGCCGCCTTGCGGACGATTGCCGCCTTGACCGCCTTGGCCTTGATAAGAACCTTGACGGTTGCCGCTGTTCTGCGGTCTGTTATTGCTGCTTGCGCTATTGTCGCTTGTGCCGGCGTTAGCCTGGCTAGCGTTCGTTTGACTTTCGTTTCCTTGCTGACTTTGCGGACGTTGTTCTTGTTGCGATTGGTTGGTTTCGGATGTCGTTTTAATAGAATTCATAGGCCCCTGTCTGTCCTGAGATAGATTTTTTTGTACCGTTTGATTTTGCTGCTTGCTTGCGGTCTGTGCCTGTGGCTGAGGTGCCGCCGATACGGTAGCACTGCCCGATTCCTGGGCACGCTTCGCAGCCGCATTTTGCTTGATATCGCGGAAGAAGCCTTCCACTTTTTGAACCATTTCGTTTTCCATGACACTCATATGATTATTAACGGGCAGATTAAGCCGTTTAAGAATCGTTATAATTTCTTTACTGCTCATGTTTAGCGATTTCGCGTATTCGTATACGCGTGTTTTATCTTTATTGTCCTTGCTGTTGTCCTGTTGTTTGCTCAATATTATCCACCTCCGAATTTTGACTCAGATGACCTGCAATCATTTTTCCGAACTTTGCGTCAGTTACCGCCAGTACGACTCGTTCCGGCTTTCCAATGGCCTTTCCAAGCTGATCGCGGTCAAATGCTTCGGCGAGCTGTACCCCGTAGGTGTTGCATTTGTCGCGAAACTTCTTCTTCGTGTTCGGAGAAGCGTCGCCCGCTATGATCACGAGCTGTGCTTCACCTTTACGAACCGCCTTGAGCACAATTTCATCTCCGGTAATAAGCTTTCCGGCTCTCATGGCCATTCCGAGCGAAGACAAGCCTTTATTCATCTTCATCGCTTTCCCGCTCCTTGCCTGCCAGAAACTCGTCCTCAACCGCTATGAAATCCTGTTCAAGCTGGTCGTAAATCGATGCGTCGACTGCCTGCTTCAATGCCCGGTCAAGCGCCTTGGACTTCTTAGCCAGCTTGAAGCAGCTGACCTGTCCACATAAATAGGCGCCGCGACCGGCTTTTTTCCCCGTCAGGTCTATAAGCACTTCTTCGTTTGGTGTCCGAACAACCCGGATGAGTTCTCTTTTTGGCTTCATTTCTTGGCATGCCACGCACTTGCGAAGCGGCACTTTTCTCGGTCTCACCGCACACCCCTCCTTTGCCCGTTAATGGACCCAAGATGTAAGCCTGCTGTTAATCGATAGAAACGGAATCCTGGTGCATGGTGCCTGCCGTTGTTTTCGGACGGCCGTACTCCTGCTCCGCTTGCGTTTCGCTCTTAATATCGATTTTCCAGCCAGTCAGCTTCGCGGCAAGGCGCGCATTCTGACCTTTAATGCCAATCGCGAGAGACAGCTGATAATCGGGTACGATTACGCGGGCCATTTTCTCTTGCTCGAATACGATAACCTCCAGCACTTTCGAAGGGCTAAGCGCATTCGCTACATATTCCTCTACGCTCTCCGACCAGCGGACGATATCGATCTTCTCGCCGGTAAGCTCGTTGACGATGGTTTGCACGCGCATTCCTTTAGGGCCTACGCAGGATCCAACCGGATCAACCTCTTCGTTACGCGAATAAACGGCAATCTTCGAACGGAAGCCTGCCTCGCGGGCAACGGAACGGATCTCGACTACGCCGTCGTAAATTTCCGGAACTTCAAGCTCGAAGAGACGCTTCAAAAGGCCGGGATGAGTACGGGACAAAATAATTTGAGGCCCTTTGGTCGTATTTTCTACCTTTGTGATATACGACTTCACGCGGTCGCCATGCTTGAATTTGTCCGTAGGCATCAGCTCGGTAAGAGGAAGAACGGCTTCAACCTTGCCAAGGTCAACAAACAAATTGCGAGTATCCTGGCGCTGAACGATACCGTTAACGATATCCTCTTCCTTATCGATAAACGCGTTGTAGATTAAACCGCGTTCCGCTTCGCGAATACGCTGCGTAACAACCTGCTTGGCTGTTTGGGCGGCAATACGGCCGAAGTCGCGAGGCGTAACTTCGATATCCGCGATGTCGTCCAGCGTATAGTGAGGGTTAATCTCACGCGCTGCGTCAACTGTAATTTCTAGACGAGGGTCGAGCACTTCGTCTACAACCGTCTTGCGAGCGTATACTTTAATAACGCCGCTATGGCGGTTAATGTCCACGCGTACATTTTGCGCTGTGTTGAAGTTGCGCTTGTAGCTCGATATCAAAGCCGCTTCAATCGCTTCTAACAGCACTTCCTTCGCAATCCCTTTATCCCTCTCGATTTCCGACAATGCTTCAATAAAATCCATGCTCATTGGAATGGAGTTCCCCCTTTCAAAAATAAACCGCTATTTAGAACACAATCGCAAGACGGGCGCCCGCGACCTTGGCGTAAGGAATGACATGCTCTTTTTTGCCGATTTTCACGGTAGCCTGTTCGCCGTCAAACGCGGTAAGCTGCCCTTCAAATTCCTTGGAACCGTCAATCGGCTCGTAAGTCGTTATGTAGACATGCTTGCCGACTGCCTTGCGAACATCTTCCGGCTTCTTAAGCGGCCGTTCCGCACCCGGGGATGACACTTCCAGGAAGTAAGCATCGGAGACCGGATCGTTCTTATCCAGTTCTTCGCTCAAAAATTCGCTGATTCTGCCGCATTCGTCAATATCGATGCCGCCTTCCTTGTCCACGAACACCCGAAGGAAGAAGTTGCTGCCTTCCTTGACGTACTCAATATCAACAAGTTCAAATCCATTGCTGTTGAGGAAAGGAGTAACCATAGCCTCAACGACGGTTTTGATTTTGGATGTGCTCAATCGGTGTAACCTCCTGTTTCTTCGTACGCCTGCAAACGGCCGATTCGTATGCGAAAAAAGCCGTTTACAAAACGTAAAGAGTGGGTTTCCCCACTCTCTGCTTCAAGTCTCTATCCACATCATTGCCACAAAAATTATATCATAACCGCATAGGGGTGACAAGAAATGTTTTCTAACACGCAGCGCCTAGAACAAGGACAGCTGGTTGGATTCCGGCAATCCGCGGAAGCATCCCATGCCCGTCAATACCTCGATAATCGTCTTACTTGCCTTGGATCTCTGCTGGAAATCTTCGATGGACAGGAACTCTCCGTCATCCTTGGCAGCCGCGATGTTGCGCGCCGCATTGTCCCCGATACCGCCAATGGCCGAGAACGGAGGAATGAGCGATTCGCCGTCAACGATAAACTTCGTTGCATCCGAACGATATAAATCGATCGGTTTGAAGGAAAAGCCGCGGGCCGTCATCTCAAGGGCCATTTCCAACAAGGAAATACTGTTCTTCTCTTTGGTCGTGGCGTTAAAGCCCTTGTCCTCGATTTCGATGATCTTCTTCTGAATGGCATCATAGCCTTGACAGAGCAGCTCGAGGTCGAAATCTTCCGCGCGAACCGAGAAATACGTTGCATAGTATTGAATCGGGTAATACAGCTTAAAGTAGGCGGTTCGAACCGCGGAAATAACGTAAGCGGCGGCATGCGCCTTAGGGAACATGTATTCAATCCGCAGACAAGAGTCAATGTACCACGCCGGCACCTTGCAGCGCTTCATCTCTTCGATCCATTCCGGCGTAAGACCCCTGCCTTTACGCACGCTTTCCGTGATCTTGAAGGCAAGTCCGGCATCCATACCCGCTTTATAGATGAGATACAGCATGATATCGTCACGGCAGCCGATAACGGTCTTGATGTTGCAAGTGCCTTTCTTGATCAGCTCCTGCGCATTGCCGAGCCATACCCCGGTACCATGCGATAGTCCCGAAATCTGAAGCAAGTCGGCAAACGACGACGGCTGCGTCTCCTGAAGCATCTGGCGTACGAACTTCGTCCCCATCTCCGGCACGCCGTACGTTGCAACCGGTGTTCGGATTTGCTCCGGTGTTACGCCTAATGCTTTGGTCGAGTTAAACATGCTCATGACTTTAGGGTCATTCATCGGAATCGTTGTTGGATCAACGCCCGTCAAATCCTGCAGCATCCGCATCATGGTCGGATCATCGTGACCGAGGATATCAAGCTTCAGCAAGTTGGCTTCGAAGGCGTGATAATCGAAATGAGTCGTCTTCCATTCGGCGTTCACGTCGTCCGCCGGATATTGCACGGGAGTAATATCTTCGACTTCCATATAATTCGGAACAACAACGATACCGCCCGGATGCTGGCCCGTACTCCTCTTTACGCCGGTTACGCCTGATGCAAGGCGGGACAATTCCGCGCTGCGCCAAGTTTTACCATGATCCTCGGCATACTTTCGGGCAAATCCATAACCGGTTTTTTCGGCTACCGTACCGATTGTGCCGGCACGGAATACGCATTTGTCGCCGAACATGATCTTCGTAAAGTTATGCGCCGTCGGTTGGTATTCACCGGAGAAGTTAAGGTCGATATCGGGAACTTTATCGCCCTTGAAGCCAAGGAAGGTTTCGAACGGGATATCCTGTCCTTCTCCCTTCATTGGCAAATTGCAATTCGGACAGTTCTTGTCCGGCAAATCAAATCCGCTTGGGACGCTGCCGTCCAGGAACCATTCGCTATGCCGGCATTCCGGATTCTTGCACAAATAATGCGCCGGCAGCGGATTAACCTCGGAAATGCCAAGGAACGTCGCAACGACGGAAGAACCTACCGAGCCCCTCGAACCTACGAGATAACCATCGGCATTGGACTTCTTAACGAGCTTCTCCGAAATCAAGTAGTTGGCGGAGAAACCGAATTTGATAATCGGTACAAGCTCCTTCTCGAGCCGGTCGATAACAACCTGCGGGAGATCTTCGCCATACATCGATTTCGCTGTGTTATAGCATGTACTCCGGATTTCTTCTTCCGCGCCTTCAATAATCGGGGTAAACAGCTGGTCCGGGAACATCTCGAACGGCTCAAACCGGTCAGCGAGTTCAATCGTGTTCTTAACAACGACTTCGTAGGCTCGCGCTTCTCCGAGGAAAGCAAACTCGCGAAGCATCTCATCGGTCGTCCGCAAATGGGCATCCGGCTTTCGGATGTCCTTCAGCGGGCTGAATCCGGTAATGCCATGAATGGCGATATCGCGATACAGCTTGTCCCTTGGATTCAAATAATGGACATTGCCCGTTGCGATAACAGGCTTGCCAAGCTCATCTCCGATCTCGCAAATGCGGCGCATGGCCTGCTCAATCTCGGCGCGGCTGCCTACAAGTCCCTTATCAACAAGATGCATGTAGAAGTCAATCGGCTGGATCTCGAGCACATCGTAGAACCGGGCAACCTCAAGAGCTTCTTCATAAGATTTATTGAGCACCGTCTCGAAGAATTCACCCTTCTCGCAGCCGGAAATAACAAGAATGCCTTCACGCATGTCGACAAGCTTGCTCTTCGGAATGCAAGCAACCCGTTTAAAATGCTCGGTATGAGAAATCGAAACCATCTTGAACAGATTTTTTTTGCCAACCGCGTTTAACGCGTAAATATTGCAATGGAACGGCCGGGAATTGGAAATGTCCAGACCGACATAATCGTTTAATTGATGAAGTCCCGTAATATTGCGTTCTGCCGCGTCATTGATGAGGCCATACATTACACCGCCGAGAGCAACGGAGTCGTCTACGGCACGATGATGATTCTCAAGAGAAACTTTGTATTTCGTTGATAATGTATTAAGTCGATGGTTCTTAAGCGTCGGATGAAGGAATCTTGCGAGCTCCAGCGTATCAAGCACCGGATTCGTTAATTCCGGCAAGCCGATAGACTTAAGATTGGCTTGAATAAATCCGATATCAAACCTTGCGTTATGGGCGACCAGAATGCAATCCCCTATAAAATCGATAAATTCGCGAAGCTTCGGTTCAAGCTCCGGCGCATCCTTGACCATATCATCATTGATATTCGTCAACTGCTGAATATGGTAAGGGATTTTCTCATGCGGGTTTATAAAGGTGGAGAACCGGTCAATCTCTTTGCCGTTTTGCATTTTTACGCCAGCAAGCTCAATGATTTTATTATTAATAATGGATAAGCCCGTGGTTTCAATATCAAATACGACATACACGGCGGAAGCAAGCTGGTCTTCTCTTGGGTTCAGAACCATCGGTACCGCGTCATTTACAACATTTGCTTCAAGGCCGAATAAAACCTGAATATTATTTTTCTTTGCAGCCTTGAATGCTTCCGGGTAACAATGAATATTGCTGTGGTCCGTAATCGCAATCGCCTTATGTCCCCACTTGGCGGCCATCTTCACGTACTCGCCAATCGGAGTAACCGCGTCCATCGCGCTCATGGTGGAATGAAGATGGAATTCAACGCGTTTTTCCTCCGCATTGTCTTTGCGGTCCGGCGGCGAAGAGATTTCCTGAAGATCATTAGGGATCATCACAAGCTCAGGCTCCTGCATGAAGCGATCGTAATCGACCTTGCCTCGCGCCTTCACCCATTTGCCATTCGATAGCAGACTCAGGATTTTTACGTCTTCCTTGTTCTTGGCAAACATCTTCATTGCCATGGAATCCGTAAAGTCCGTTACGTTAAAGGTGAACAAGGTCATTCCGTTGCGGAGCTCCTTCACCTCTAGGCCAAATACAGCCCCCTGAACCGTAACCTTCTTCTCTTCTTCACGGATGTTCATAAGCGGGGTAGGTTCATCGCGAATGTCATAACCCATTGCCAGTTTGACAGGCTCTTCATCGCCTTCTGCCTCATTCGACTCGGCAACGCTCTCCATAATCTGAATAACGGCTTCCCTCTCCGCTTGATCCCGCTTCTGCTGGAACTCCTCGTAAGCATCCTGTCTGACCTGCTCGCCAACCTCCAGCTTAACCCGGTAATTCCGACTGAAGGTACGTTCGTAAAAGCTGCTGATCGCTTCGTCGATCTTCTTCTTCTTGGCCAGCTCCAGCCCCATGCCATCCAGCATCGATACGGCAATCATCTCGTCTGTCGGCTCCATGCCGGCTTTGCTTAACCAGCCGTTAACCGAAGCGTTTTCCTGCTGTACCCATTCCAAGAACAAAGGCCAATATTCCCGGGCGATGTCTGCCGAGGGAACGGCATCATCATAAAGAAGCTTAAAAGAAGTTTCGGCTATATGAGAGAACTTCATATTTACGGCTTGGGTTAAAGCCATAAACGCTTTATAAGGAACTAAAGACGTTTTGCGAATGCAAAACGTCCATTTTCTGTTGCTTTTCCCTACAATGACTTGCTCGATGTAACCGTCTTTGTAATAGGAATTTATAATTTCGAGCGGCAGCCCCGCTTGCTGCATAAGCAGCTCAAAGCGCTGCCGGTTGTCTCCGGTTTGGCTCATGGCAATCAATCACTCCTGTACGATCCAATCCGATCGATGCTTTTAGTAGGCACGTGCAAATACGACCGTGTGCTCCGCATGATCACCGCATACGAGACATTTGCTTTTCTTCTTCTCCGGTTCAAACGGAATGTTGCGGCTTGTTGCTCCAGTCTCTTCCTTTACTTGCTTCTCGCAAGCAGCGGAACCGCACCAACCAGCCAGTACAAATCCACGTTTTTCTTCCATCGAAGCTTTCATCTCGTCAAGCGTCTCTACGTCGTAGAAATTATCTTCACGGAATTTTTTCGCTTTTTCAAACATATCGCGTTGAATATCGGCAAGCATCGTTTCCACTTCCGCGATCAGGTTATCCTGGCGGACGATCCGTTTCTCGCCGCTAACGCGCGATACAAGAACAACTTGCCCATTTTCCATATCGCGAGGACCAAGCTCAAGACGAAGCGGAACACCGCGCATCTCGTATTCATTGAACTTCCAGCCCGGACTTACGTCGGAACGGTCGTCAACTTTTACGCGTACGCCGGCTTTTTTCAGCTCCGCATAAAGCTCGTCTACCCGGCCAACCACTTGATCGCGGGTTTTAGCCGGACCAATTGGGATCATAATCACTTGAGTTGGCGCAACCTTCGGAGGCAATGCCAGACCGCGGTCGTCGCCATGAACCATAATCATAGCACCAATCAGACGCGTACTCACGCCCCAAGATGTGGTATGCGCGAATTGAAGAGTATTCTCGCGGTCGAGATATTTGATGTCAAACGCAACGGCAAATTTTGTGCCCAGATAATGGGACGTACCGGCTTGCACCGCTTTGCCGTCTTTCATCATCGCTTCGATGGAATACGTGTTAACCGCACCGGCAAAACGCTCGGACGGCGTCTTCTCCCCTTCAATAACCGGGATTGCCAGGAACTCTTCCACGAATTCGCGGTAGACCGTCAGCATTCTCATCGTTTCTTCGCGGGCTTCATCTTCGGTCTCGTGAGCCGTATGGCCTTCCTGCCATAGGAATTCGCTTGTGCGTAGGAACGGCAGAGTACGCTTCTCCCAGCGCACAACGTTTGCCCATTGGTTAATAAGGAGCGGCAGGTCGCGGTACGATTGAATCCATTTCGCATACATATGGCCGAACATCGTTTCCGAGGTTGGACGAATAGCCAGACGCTCTTCCAGCTTCTCGCCCGCTGCTTCCGTTACCCATGGCAGCTCCGGATTAAAGCCTTCGACATGCTCCTTCTCCTTTTGGAAGAAGCTCTCCGGAATAAAGAGCGGGAAGTAAGCGTTGCGGTGGCCCGTTTCCTTGAACCGGCGGTCCAGGTCGCGCTGAATATTTTCCCAGAGCTCATAGCCTTCCGGACGGAAAACGATACAGCCGCGTACCGGCGAATAATCCATGAGCTCCGCTTTCTTAATTACATCGATATACCATCTAGAAAAATCCTCGCCTTGTGGCGTAATTTCGGTAACAAACTGTTTATCCTTGGACATAACCGACTTATGGCTCCCCTCGTACCAATCGCAAAATATCATTGTAAGTCACCACAAGCATCAGCAGCATAATTAAGGCAAAACCGATGAAGTGGACCATGCTTTCCCGGCTTGGATTAACCGGACGCCCGCGAACTGCCTCGAGACCGAGGAAGATGAGCCTGCTACCATCAAGCGCGGGAATCGGCAGCAAGTTGAATATACCCAGATACAGGCTTAACAAAGCCGTCCATGACGTCAGATCCGTAATGCCTTTGCGGGCAATTTCACTGGTCATTTCCGCTGTACGCACCGGTCCGCCCAGGTCATCCAGCTTAAAGTCTCCAATGATAATCTTCTTGAAGCCTTCGAAAATACTGATTGTCATCGTCTTCATCAGCTTCGCTGCACCCGTGATCGTCTCGCCTACTGTAGCGCTGCGGAACTGATAAGCCGCTCTAAGGCCAACCTTGCCAACGCCTTGATCATCCGCAACCGGAGTCAGCTTAATCGGCTCGAGCGCTCCATTGCGGATAACGTTCAATTGAATCGGCTTGCCTGCGGAAGCGCCGATAATATCAATCATTTTGTCATAATCGGTGCCGATCTTGACGCCGTTTACGGTATCGATCAAATCACCTTTTTGCAGTTGTGCCTGCTCGGCCGGCATTCCTTTGGTTACTTCATCGACAAGCAAGCCTTGCGGCGTACCGGCGAGTTGTATGTATGCCATAAACAAAACAAACGCAAGCACAAAGTTCATAAGAGGGCCTGCAAAGATGGACATGGCGCGAGCGCCAACCGACTTGCTTCCGAATTGACGGTCAATTGGAGCAATCTGCGTCTCTTTCCCTCTCGAAATGAGAAGCGCCGTAGGATGAACGGAGAAACGGTCGTTCTCCCCTTCAACGTCGAGGGTAACGAACAAATCCTTCTCCAAGTCGATACCGGTCACTTCCCCGCGAATAACACCGCTACGCTCATCCAGGCGATCGAGATAAATCCGGGTAACCTGGTTATTCTTCACCCGAACGGCTACCGTTTGGCCGACAGTAACCTCTACAATCTCCGGATCTTCGCCTGCCATGCGGACAAAACCGCCTGCGGGCACAAGCCTCAGCGTAAAGCGAGTTTCACCGCGTTTGATCGAGAATAACTTCGGCCCGAAGCCGATAGCGAATTCCCGAACCAAAATCCCGGCGCGTTTCGCGAAAAAATAGTGTCCCCATTCATGGATGGTGACAATGACAAAAAATACGAGCACGGTCATAAATATGACCCGAATCATCTCCATAGCGAGCCTCCTGTTCGTAACGGCCTGTACATAGATTATCATTATTCTCCCGTACGATACAAGAGAACCGCAGGTTACGGCAAAAGCTAGATGACCGCAGCCTCTCCGCGAGCCCAAGCATCAATCTCCGCAATAGCCTGCAAATCATTTACTGCTGTTACCGAGTGGCGCTCGAGAACGCTCTCCAGCACTCGCTCAATCCCCAAGAAATCAATCTCCCCGTTCAAGAAACGGGCTACCGCAACTTCATTGGCTGCATTAAACACCGTTGGCGCCGAATCTCCGGCACGGCCGCAGTCAAAGGCAAGCTTGAGACAGGGGTATCTGGCAAAATCCATCTCGCGGAAATGCAGCTTCCCGATAGCCGCCAAATCAAGCCGGCCTGTCGGAGTTGGGCGGCGGTCCGGATAAGTGAGCGCATACTGGATGGGAACCCGCATATCCGGCAAGCCCAGCTGAGCGATTACGCTGTTGTCGCTGAATTCCACAAAAGAATGGATGATGCTCTCCGGATGGATCAATACCTTGATCTGATCATAGGTCACGTCAAACAGCCATCTTGCTTCGATGACCTCCAGCCCTTTGTTCACCATCGTGGCGGAATCGATCGTAATCTTCGCTCCCATGGACCAGTTCGGATGGTTCAATGCTTCGGCTACCGATACGCCTTGCAGCTGTTCACGAGTGCGATCGCGGAACGAACCGCCCGATGCCGTCAAGGTGAGTTGCTGCAAAGCCTTAAGATCTTCGCCGTTCAAACATTGGAAAATGGCCGAGTGCTCGCTGTCCACCGGAATGATCGAGACGCCTTTTTGTCTGGCGCGCTCCATTACGATATGACCGGCGGTCACAAGGGTTTCTTTGTTCGCCAGCGCAATCGTCTTGCCCGCGTCAATAGCGGCAAGAGTTGCAGGAAGTCCACGGCTGCCAACAATCGCCGTAACGACAACATCGGCATCATTATTCGCCGCGATTTCTACAAGCCCCTCCTCGCCATAGAGGACTTGCGTGCCCTCAGGCAATTCAGGCCTTGCCTGCTCCGCTAGCTCCTTGTTAGCCAAGCAAACGACCGAAGGCCGGAACTGATTGGCCTGCTCAATCAGCAGCTGGAGGTTATTGCCCGCCGATAAGCCGACAACCTGATAGCGGTCCGGATCATTGGCAATGACGTCTAACGTCTGGGTGCCGATGGAGCCGGTGGAGCCTAAAATGGTGATTTTTTTCATGGATTCCTCCTGAAACTCGTTTGATGCTTTTTTGCTCATGAGGGTAAGTACATTCGCTGCGCGAAAGTGTCATGCTTCCGATCGCTGTTGTCCCTGAGTTTCTTGAATTCAATTCGCATATAGCGGTTGAAACTCAGAGACAAAGGCGAACACTCCGTTTCTCCACCACGACACTTTCGCTCCGCTCACTCTAGAGCAACACTTACTGGCACTCCTTCCAAGTCGGAATGCCAAAGAAAAAAGATGGAGAACGGGGAAAAACGTTATTAACATGACAGAATTTCCATGTTATGAGTTATCCATAAGTGGATAACTCCGCTCTCACTTTGTTATGTAGGGATCAAATCTGTCAGCATCAACAAAGGGAACACGATAATCCAACTGTCGAAACGGTCGAGAACACCACCGTGGCCCGGCAAAATAGAGCCGGAATCCTTGATGTTGCGAACGCGTTTGTAAGCCGATTGAATGAGATCGCCTAGTTGACCGGCTACCGCAACGATAAGGCCGATCAGCAAGGATGTCCCGATGTCGATAACATGAGGAGCGCAGATCGCGAATATAAGCGCTGCGATCACCGCAAGGACAACTCCGCCGACAGAACCTTCAATTGTCTTGTTAGGGCTTATAGACGGCCACAGCTTATGCTTACCCATCGCCCGCCCGACGAAATAAGCGCCTGCATCGGACGCAACGTTGCATGTAATAATAAGAAACGACCAGAAAATGCCGTGGTGATCAAGATCGCGAACGGCATTCATCGAGCTAAAGCCGTAACCTACATATAAAGCGCCTAACAACATAAGCGAGGCGCCGTCGATGGTTATTTTGTTTTTGGTGAATACCGTCACCGCCAGCAGCAAGAAAGCCAGCACCCATAGTACGGTAATCGACGAAGGTGAATCCACGCCCATAAGCTTCCATGGCAAAACGAACATAAGCACGCCTGCATAACCAAGCAGGGACGCCGGTTCATTCCACGAGTGCCCGTTCATCTTCGTATATTCGTTAAATCCAAGCAAAGCAAGCAAGACTAGCGCAGCTGCATAAAACCATCCGCCGGCTAATAGCAGAGCAACAAATGCTGCGCCGGCAAGCAGTCCCCAAATGATTCTCTGTTTCAAGTGATGGTCACTCTCCGTTATCGATGCTATAATCCGCCGTATCGCCGTGCACGCCGCTGATATTCTTGAATGGCTTCCTGCAGATGAGCTTCAGTAAACTCCGGCCAATAAACGTTCGTAAACCACATCTCGCTATAAGCTAACTGCCACAGCATGAAGTTGCTCAGCCGGAGTTCACCGCTCGTACGGATCAACAGATCGGGATCAGGAATGTCTCCGCTTAACAATCGGCTGGAGAGCAGCTGTTCGTCAATCTGCTCGGTCGATAAACGTCCGTCCTGTACATCGGCAGCAATTTCTTTGATCGCTTCAAGCATTTCCCTGCGACCGCCGTAATTAAGAGCAAAATTGAGTACGAGTCCAGTATTATGAGCCGTTTTCGTAATAGCTTCCTCAACGGCGCTAAGCGTAAACGACGGCAGGTTTTCCTTATGCCCCATCATCCGAACTTGAACGTTTTTTTCAATGAGCTCTGCCAGCTCAATTTCCAAAAATTGCTGGGGAAGCTTCATCAGGAACTCAACTTCGTCTTTGGGCCGCTTCCAGTTTTCCGTGGAAAAAGCGTACAATGTCAAATATTTGACACCAAGACGATCTGCCTCCATTACGATCCGCTTCACCGTTTTCATACCGGTATGATGGCCGGCGATTCGTGGAAGTCCACGTTTCTTCGCCCAACGTCCGTTGCCATCCATAATAATGGCGATATGCTTCGGGACATTGTCAGCTGCCAACGGTTCAGCCGCATTCGAGGACGATTTGCCAAGTTTAGCCCAAAGTCGACTGATCATGTTTGTTCCTCCCACCCGGAATTCAAAAAACCAAACCCCACCTGTCGGAGGGGCTGTAGGCGCAATTATACTTCCATAATCTCTTTCTCTTTAGCTACCAAAACTTTATCGACTTCCGCGATGAAACGGTCCGTTGCTTTTTGGATGTCTTCTTGATGGCGACGGGACTCGTCTTCGGAAATCGTTGTTTTCTCAAGCTTCTTAATGTCGTCGTTAGCGTCACGGCGGATGTTGCGGATTGCAACTTTCGCTTCTTCGCCAAACTTCTTCGTTGTTTTAACAAGCTCCGTACGACGCTCTTCCGTAAGCGGCGGCAAAGTGATGCGGATCGCCGAACCATCGTTGGATGGAGTAAGGCCAAGATCGGATTTCATAATCGCTTTCTCGATCGCTGCGATCGACGATTTGTCCCAAGGCTGAATGAACAGCGTGCGGGAATCCGGAACATTAATATTCGCTAATTGCGCAACGGGCGTAGGCGCCCCGTAATATTCAACTTGAACACGGTCGAGCAAAGCAGGCGTCGCCCGTCCTGCACGAAGTGTAGCCAGATCACGTTTCAAAGCACCGATTGCTTTCTCCATACGCTCTTCTGCATTTTTCTTAATTGCTTGCGGCATTATTTCGCACTTCCTCTCACAATAGTACCAATCTTCTCACCAAGCACGACTTTCTTAATATTCCCTTTTTCGGTAATCGCGAACACGACGAGCGGAATATTGTTATCCATGCAAAGCGACGATGCCGTCGAATCCATAACACCAAGGTTCTTGTTCAGTACTTCCATGTATGTCAATTCTTCGTATTTCTCTGCTGTAGCGTCTTTGAACGGATCGGCGGAATATACGCCGTCTACTTTGTTCTTAGCCATCAGAATGACTTCCGCTTCAATCTCGGCTGCGCGAAGAGCTGCAGTCGTATCCGTCGAGAAGAACGGATTGCCCGTACCGGCTGCGAAAATCACAACGCGGCCTTTCTCCAGATGACGGATTGCGCGGCGTCTAATGTAAGGCTCCGCGATTTGTTGCATGGCGATCGAAGTTTGAACGCGAGTAGGCACTTCAATTTGCTCCAACGCATCTTGCAAGGCCAGAGAGTTCATTACGGTTGCCAGCATGCCCATATAATCTGCTGTCGCACGGTCGATACCCTTGGCCGTACCCGCGATACCGCGCCAGATGTTGCCGCCGCCTACAACGATAGCGACTTCAACACCAAGTGCTACTACTTCTTTAACTTGATCAGCGATTTCCGAAATGACCGAAGCTTCAATGCCGTAGCCTTGGTCTCCCGACAAAGATTCACCGCTAACTTTCAGAACAATTCTTTTGAAAACAGGCTGTCCCATCGTCCCTACCTCCATCTTGTACCTCGCGGGCGAGGTAACATCCTATTATTTAGAAAAAAAGAGCGGGGCGAACGCCCCGCCCCGCCTGTGCGTTCGGTTTACAGTTTTGCTTGAGCCATAACTTCTTCAACGAAGTTATCCACTTTTTTCTCCAAGCCTTCGCCCAGTTCGTAACGAACGAAACGACGGATCGAGATGTTTTCACCGATAGCGCTGATTTTCTCGTTCAGAAGAGCCGAGATTGTTTTGTCCGGATCTTTAACGAAGGATTGCTCCATCAAGCAGTACTCTTCGTAGTATTTCGAGATACGGCCGTCAACCATTTTCTCAACGATTTTTTCCGGTTTGCCTTCGTTCAAAGCTTGAGCTTTCAAAATCTCGCGCTCTTTTTCGATCTCTTCAGCCGGAACTTCTTCGCGTTTTACGAACTTAGGGTTCGCTGCGGCAATGTGCATTGCGATGTCGCGAGCGAAAGTACGGAATTGATCCGTTTTAGCTACGAAGTCAGTTTCGCAGTTGATTTCAACCAGAACGCCGATACGGCCGCCTGCATGGATATACGATTCAACTACGCCTTCAGTTGCAACACGGCCAGCTTTGTTAGCTGCCGCGGACAGACCTTTTTCACGAAGCAATTCAATTGCTTTTGTGATGTCGCCGTTTGTTTCGTCCAATGCTTTCTTGCAATCGAGCATACCTGCTCCAGTTCTTTCACGAAGTTCTTTTACTGCGCTTGCGGATACCGCCATGATTAGCCCTCCTGGAAATTCCATTTTTAGTTTTTACGTTCAAAAAAAGGGCGGTGAGAGGCTTTCACCTTCTGACCACCCTTTGTTGTAGCGATTATATCGGATTAAGCAGTTGTTTGCTCGCCTTGGTTAGCTTCCACGATAGCGTCAGCCATTTTGGACGTCAGCAATTTAACTGCGCGAATCGCGTCGTCATTGCCTGGAATTACATAGTCGATTTCGTCCGGATCGCAGTTTGTATCAACGATACCTACGATTGGGATACCGAGCTTGCGTGCTTCAGCAACAGCGATACGCTCTTTGCGAGGATCGATGATGAACAGCGCGCTAGGCAGGCCTTTCATGCCTTTGATGCCGCCGAGGAATTTTTCCAGACGGTCTTTTTCTTTGTTAAGAATGATAACTTCTTTTTTAGGCAGCACTTCGAAAGTACCGTCTTCCGACCATTTTTCGAGTTGACGCAGACGGTCAATACGTTTTTGGATCGTTTGGAAGTTAGTAAGCGTACCACCCAACCAACGTTGGTTGATGTAGAAGTTGCCGCAACGTTCAGCTTCTTCTTTCACCGAGTCTTGAGCTTGTTTTTTCGTACCTACGAACAGCATAGTGCCGCCCTCAGCAGCTACAGAACGTACGAAGTTGTAAGCCTCTTCGACTTTCTTAACTGTTTTTTGCAGGTCGATAATGTAAATTCCGTTTCTTTCTGTGAAGATATAACGATCCATCTTAGGGTTCCAACGACGAGTTTGGTGACCGAAGTGTACCCCAGCTTCGAGAAGCTGTTTCATGGAAATAACCGCCATATTCAACACACCTCCTGTTATGGTTTTTAGTGATTACCTCCGCCCATCGCATCTTCCGCTAAAACTTCCGGCGACCGGAAGCACCATTATCGGAATTAATAGGCGTGTGTTTTTAACACCGTCAATTAATATAACATATCTGCCTACACGGTGCAACAGATGATTGTCGAAATTTTGCAGTTTGTCTCTAACCCTTCATTTGCTGCTCGAATTCCGATTTGGTAAGCGGCTGGCTTGTCAGAATGCGAATGATGTCTGCAACCGTCGGATTCCCTTCAAAAATGAAATAGCCGGCGCGGACAGGTTTATTTTTCATCGCTTTGATAAAAGCGTCCTTGTCCGAGATCAGCTTCTGCTCGGACAGCAGCTCCGCAGTGTCCGTTAGGTTCATCCCGCCTGTAATGCGAACCTGCCGTTTAACCGCTGCTTCGGTTGGCTTGTCGGCAGACCCTTCCTTCTTATCGTCGCTCTTACTGCTATCAACCGGTGGTTCCGATGCCTTTACGGCAGGTGATTCCTCCGGCTTCTCCGTAGCCGGCTTGGCCGTTTCAGCCGCATTCCGGCTAGCTTTATCCCGCTCCTCCGCAAGCTTCTCATCCAGTTCCGCCTGCGTGTACAGCTTGGGCTCTCCATCGTTAAATCCGTTCGAAAGCCTCTGCTGGCTTTCGTCCCCGATCTGCATCAGCTGCAGCAAAATAGCGCCGGCAATAATGCCGACACCTAATCCTGCGACAAAGGAGCGGTTCTTAAACATAAGCCTTCTCCTCCTGCTTGGCCAGCTGCAAGATAAGCTGAACTTCGCCTTTGTTCATGCTCAGCTTTTTTGCGATGGCTTCGATAGACTTGCCTTGATTATATAAATCAAATAGATCAGGATAACGTAGCTGAATGCCCGATGCGGGCTGCTCGGGCTCTTGCTCAACGGCCGGCAGCTCCTCTGCCAGTGGCGCTGTCTTAGCGGTTCCGGTGATTGCCTTCGTTTGCGCTGCCATCAATAGATCGTTTTGACGCTGCTGTTGAAGGAAAGCAAGCTGCTGCTCAAGCAGCAGACATTTGTTTTCAAGCTCCGCCAACCGCTGTTTGCCTGCTTCCGTCTGCTGTTTCCCCTCTTCCCGCAATGTGGAAACAAGCTTTACCAATTCTTGATGGTCCAGCTCCGTGTTCTCCATAAATTGTTCAAGCGCGATTTCCATATTGCGCGTGTCCTTAGCTTCTCGTCCCTGCTGCTTTCTTGGCAGAAATAACGAAGCTACGGCGACAACCGCTCCCAGCAGTACAATATAAGTCCAGTTTGACATCATTCACACCCTCTACAAACAATGCTGTTCCTATAGCGAAATATCCACGTGATGCCCTTTATAGGGATGTTCGGCCTTATCCTCCGCATTCCCGGTCTCCTCCTGTTCCCGCTCCTGCTTTCGCTTTGCGAGATAAGGATTGCCGTTCTGACGGTCCCGATTATTGCGAACGTTCGTTCCGCCCGTCTGTTCAACGCCGGTATTCTTGCTGCGCAATTGTTCGGTTTGCTTGGATGCCAGTTCTGCCAAGCGGGAAAGCTCTGCATTCGCCTTATGATTCGACTGGCTTTGCATTCCGCCCGCTTCCGGAGTACGCGGGATTGACCATTGCAAATCAATTGGCTTAAACGGCATTTACGAGCTCCTCCCTACGAGAAAGGTAATTGTACGATATCCCCGTCCGTATACCGGAAAGAAACACGCTGCACCGGATCTTTGATAAATCGCGTGTAACGTCCGATTACAATTTTTATACCGCCGTAAACCGTATGGCTGATATCCACCTTTGCCTTATCGGTGTCCTCAAGCGTTCTCTCAATCTCCAGAATACGTTCTCTGATCTGGTCGATCTCCGCGGTTGTCTGGCGCCGTGTTGCTCCCAGCTTGATCCGCATGGCCATCTTCTGGTCGTTTAACTGATCCATCGCAGCTTGCTGGTCAAGAATCGCTAATGCTTTTACCGTCTTGTCCATCGCATCCATATGCTTGCGAAGAGTGAGGCGCAGCTCCTGCAGCTCGGAACGGGACTCTGGCTGTACCCCCACTTCAATAGAGGTCGCTGTTGACATCGTATTGCCTATCACGCGTGCCGACACTTGCTCTACCGCCTGTATGGAACCGCCTACAATTAACCCTTTTGATCCTTGGCAAATAACATTCCGGCCGGCGCGAACATGAGAATGCATAATGCTCTGAGACACCAAAACATCCTCGCCGGCAATAACATTGCTGTCTTGGATGAAGGAGCTTTTTACGTTTTTTTGAGCTTTGACATAGCCTTTGTTGCCTGCCATGATTCCGCCTGTGATTTCTATCGACCCCTCGGACTCCAGCTCGGCGCCCTCCACGCCGCCTATAACGCGGATATCGCCGGAAGCCTTTACCCGAAACCCGCTGAGGACATTCCCGCGAATGACCACCGTTCCGACAAAATCGATGTTGCCGACTCTATAATCAACGTCTCCGTTAACTTCATACACCGGAAAAACGTTTACTTTCTCTTTGTCAGTAATCGTAATAAGACCGTCAATCAAGGCATACATGGCCGTTTGGGTCTCGTTGACCACAACGTTTTTCCCTATTTTAAACCTAGCCTGTTTGCCTTGCTTGGCAGGAATCTCCTCGCCGGTTACCATCATGCCGGGCGAACCAAAAAGAGCATCGACCCGTTCTGCGATTAATTGACCGCGCTTTACGTTTTTTAGCCGGGATACTTCTTTGAAATCCACTTTGCCGTCTTCCAGCTCTGCAGGACGCTGGTTCTGATCCTGCATGTCATAAGCAAAACGGATAGATCCGTCCTTACCTGGCGAAGCCGGATTACCAACAGCGATTAAGGTTTGCTCTTTGCAATACGCAAGCGTATTGGTGCAAATTTCATTTAACAGACTTGTTCGTATCCCATATACAACGCCCTTGCTGCGTACAAATCGTTCCAATTGACCGGGAGTACAGTCGAAATCCTCGGTGATCCGGTTAAAGGTCAGTAAAGCAGACAGCTTGTCAGCTGATATCTGGATACGCAAGTAAGATTCCAATAAATGGTCTTCCACCTTGCCTACTCCCTTCTAATGCTGCAGTAATTGATCTTTATGCTTCGCTAATGCTCCGCGCAGCCGTAATATAGCTTTCGAATGTAGCTGGGAAATCCTCGATGGGGATAAAGACATGACTTCCGCGATCTCGCTTAACGATAATTCTTCATAATAAAAGAGCGAGATAACGGTGCGTTCCTTCTCCGTTAATTTCTCAATGCCGTTAACAAGAGAGTCCTTGAGGAAAAACTCATGCGCTTTGTGATCGGGATTTTTGGCCCGTTCGTCAATAAGCAGAGAAAGTCTTGTCTCCGACTCTTCTTCACGGATCGGATCTTCCAGCGAGCATACCGTGGTAATCGCAATCTCGTGAAGCATTGTGGTAAATTCCTTCTCGCTGACATTTAAATATTCGCTGATCTCCGCGTCGGATACGGAACGCAAGTATTTCTGCTCCAGGCTTTGATAAGCTTCTTCAATGCGCTTCGCCTTCTCGCGTACCGAACGCGGCACCCAATCACCCTGGCGAAGCCCGTCGATAATCGAACCGCGGATTCTCCAGGATGCATAGGTTTCAAATTGTAAGCCGCGACAGTAGTCGAATTTCTCGATTGCATCGATAAGCCCCATGACACCGTTGCTGGCGAGATCATCCTTAAGAACATTTTTGGGCAATCCAATCGCCATACGGTTCGTTACATAATCGACCAAAGGCAAGAATTGCTCGATGAGACGCTTCTTGGCTTCAAGATCGCCTTCCTCTTTCCACGCTCGCCACAAATCCAAATTCGCAGTCGCGATCATGTCACTCACCCTCCAGTCAGATGACGAATGGCCTTAGCCAATTCCTCAGGCTCTTTATTCTGTGTTGATACCAGCTTTGGCGGCGTTAACGGCTTAAACTGACTTTGTTGTTCCTGATGCTGTACGTCCTGAGTCTTATGGCCGTCCATCTGTGATTTGAGCAGTTGATTCAAGTCTTCGCTCTCATCAGGGGTTTGGAGATCCAGCTGTGTTCCTTTTCCTTCTTCTCCGACAGTCTCAGGTTGATGCATCACTGGCGGACGAAGGATAAAGGCAAGTAGAAACCGCATTACAAATGCAATCGCAACAAAGGCGATGAAAGCATACATGCTGCGCATCAGCATGACAGACAGCGGGTTTTTACCAATCGAAAATAATAAGGTTAATACCGCGCCAACAATCCCGAGGCCCACATTCCATCGCCAATTTCCAACCATTTCAAATCTCCTTTATTCCAAACTGCACGCTTCTAATAGTCAATACACCGCTGCTGCTGTCGATTTCAATCGTGCGGCCGTAATTCCCGCCTGTATCTTGTCCCATCAAGGGAATGGAATAGTTCGCGAGAATCTCCAAACAGGATTCAACATTCCGGGGTCCGATTCGCATCGAATCCGATTGGCCCGAGAAGGCGAACATTTGCGCTCCACCGGCCATTTTTGCTGCTAGACGTCCGATAACGGCGCCTTCTGCTTTCATCTGCCCAATAAGCTCGGGAATTGCCGTATCCGCATATTTGGCAATATTCATGGTCGACTCTCTGGCAATTTCCGAGGATGGCAGCATAACATGCGCCATACCCGCAATTCGTGCAACAGGATCGTATAACGTCAGTCCGACACAAGAGCCTAGTCCTGTTGTCCTCAGATGTGCTCCGTCCGCAGCCCATTTTAAATCTGCCATGCCGACCTTGATCACATCTTGTTGGATCATTCGGTCAGTACTCCCAAGGATTGAAATATTTTAGTGAAGGAATCCGGGTCCGGAATAAGGAAGAAATGCCCCTCCAACTCTTCCCTGTCTTCTAGGAACGTAGTTTCGATAAGCAGGGCGGAATCCCCCATCTCGCCGTATTGCATGAGTCCGTAGGTTAAGATTGGACCTGCCATATCCCTGGCAACGGAAGGCACGGAAGGCGCCATGGATAAATGCGTGAAGTCGGCAAGGGACGACAAATACGATCCCGCCAAAATGTTGCCGATCTCGCAAAGGGCGGACATTTCCATCTCCGAGTAGCTGCCTGTTGAATCGCAATCCAGGGACAGGAGCTGTCCCAACAAACGCTTCGCGGCATCCTCCTGGATGATGAAAAACATATTGCCGGGCGCTTCCCCTTCTACCCGAAGATATACGGCAATGACAACCTGCTCCGAACCGCCGACTCGATCCGCTACTTCTTCAAAGGGCAGCAGGCTGACCTTCGGAACCGCCATGTCTACAGGCTTGTCCAGAAGGCGGGATAATGCGGTTGCCGCATTACCCGCCCCGATATTGCCTACTTCCTTCAGAACATCCATTTCAAACGCTTTGAACCGGTTAAAGGCATCCACACCTACACCTCTAACTGCTCAAGCTGAATGATCTCGCTTTTGTTCAGCACTTCGGATAGATTCAGCATAATAAGCAGCCGGTTATCTCCGAACTTCGCAATGCCTCTCAAATATTTCGCTTTAATGCCGCCGACAATTTCAGGCGGCGAATCGATCGTGTCCGCGTCGATATCCACGACGTCATTGGCGGAATCAACGATAAAGCCCACTTCCATTTCGTTTACCGCAACGACAATGATCCGGCTGTTCTCCGTTGTTGCCGACTCCTCCAAGCCAAAACGGCCGCGAAGGTCGATTACGGGAACAACGATACCGCGCAGATTAATAACTCCTTTAATGAAGGAAGGCGTTTTCGGCACGCGCGTAATTGGGGATAAACGTTCGATTGTACGGACTTTTTCCACCTCAATGCCATATTCCTCATGCGCCAGCGAAAATACGATAACTTTTAATTCTTCTCCCATCGTTAAGCCCTCCCTATTTGATAAGTGCGTTAGGATCAATGATGAGCGCCACCTGGCCATCGCCAAGAATGGTCGCACCGGATATAGCTTCAATATTGGTTAAATATTTGCCTAGCGATTTCAACACAATCTCGCTTTGTCCAATAAACTCGTCAACGGTAATCGCCGCCCATTTATCGCCTTTACGGATAACGACAATTTCGGTCTCCGACTCGCTTTGCTCGTTAAAGTCGGGCGAATCGAGTACTTTGCTTAAAGAAACCAAAGGAATAACGGCGTTTCTGAAATGAATCATCCGGTTACCGTGTACGTTCAGGATCTGATCCTTCTGGATAATGCCGGTTTCCACGATAGACGTAAGCGGAATCGCGTATTTCTCGGAACCTAGCTTGATAAGCATCGCGGAAATAATAGATAGAGTCAGAGGCAATTGAACGGCAAATTTCGTTCCGCGCCCAAGCGCGGAATCAACCGTTACATTGCCGCCAAGGGAAGTGATCTTGGATCTAACGACATCAAGACCAACTCCGCGGCCGGAAATGTCGGAGATTTTATCGGCCGTACTGAACCCTGGAGCAAATATCAACATGTTGATATCTTCGTCAGACAGCTGCTTCGCCTGATCCTCGGTGACAACGCCGTTCTTGATCGCCGTTTTTAGAACTTTCTCGCGGTTTATGCCTCTTCCGTCTTCTTCAACCTCGATAAAGACATGATTGCCGCTATGATAAGCGCGCAGGTTAATCGTTCCTGTCTCCGGCTTGCCCGCTGCGATACGTTCCTGGGTGGTTTCAATGCCATGGTCCACCGAGTTGCGGAGCAAGTGAACCAGCGGGTCGCCTATCTCGTCAATGACTGTACGGTCAAGCTCTGTATCCGCGCCGGTAATTACCAGATCAATTTTCTTGTCAAGCGATTTAGCCAAGTCGCGGATCATGCGCGGGAACCGGTTAAATACCGAATCTACCGGAACCATCCTCAGCTTCAGGACGATATTTTGCAGATCGGAGCTGACTCGGGTCATATGCTCGACGGTTTCCGTCAGATCGTTGCGGCGGATCTCGCTGGACAGCTGCTCCAGCCTTACACGGTCGATCAGCAGCTCGCTGAACAGGTTCATCAGAGCATCCAGACGATCGATATCGACGCGGATCGTTCTGGATACGGCGGCAGGCGCAGAGGATGCTGCCGCCTGCGTGCGTGCTGCGCTAACCTGCTTGCCCGCTTCTTCCTTCGCGGCTTCCGATTGAGGCGCGGCTTGCGCAGGTGCCGCTGCCGGAGCCTGCTCCTTGGCCGCCGCATTATTCAGCATGGCGAGCGACTCAAGATCCAGCAACGCTACAGTGACCTTCTCGATCTCGGAGATTGCCGCGATTTGAGCTTCCAGCTCTTGCTGGGACAGGGTTGAGATGGTAAACACGGAGAAGGAACGGTCGAATTTCTCCTGCTCCAAATCGGTTACGGAAGGCTCGGATTTTACGATGTCGCCATTCTTGCCCAGCAGATCGAATACCATATAGGCACGCACGCCTTTTAAGACGCAATCTTCCCGGATTTCTACCTCGATGTAGTAGACGTTATGCCCGCTATCGATAGATTGCTGGATGACCGAGGTCTGGAACTCATCCAGAATTCCGCCGGTTTGCTGCACGGATGCGGACGGAGCAGACGATGCAGCCGTGGAAGCTACCGCCGTTTTGTAGTCTCCTTTGACGATGGACTGCAGCGAAGCCACAATCGCGGTTACATCCGCTTTGCCCGTTCCGCCTCCTACGATATCCTGAACCATGGACTCGAGAGCATCCAGCCCCTTGAACAAGGTATCGAAAATAAATTCATCCATCTTCAGCTTGCTGTTTCGTACAAGATCAAGCACGTTTTCCATCTCATGCGTCAGCGAGGCAAGATCTTCATACCCCATCGTTGCGGACATCCCTTTTAGGGTGTGGGCAGAGCGGAAAATTGACTGGACGATCGATAGATCCTCCGGCTCGCTCTCCAGGCGAAGCAAATTTTCGTTCAAAGCTTGCAGGTGATCATTGGATTCGTCGATAAACATCGATAAGTAGGCGTTCATATCCATTTTGTCGCACCTCCTGATAGGACTTTATATCATCTATTATCCTTTCAAAACCGCATGCTGCAGCTCGGCGGCAATCTGCTGCAGCGGCAGTACCGTCTTCACGCAGCCGGTCTCTATCGCGCTGCGCGGCATACCGTAAACGACGCAAGTCTGTTCTGACTCGGCAATCGCCGATTCCGCGCCGCTGTCGACGAGAGCCTTCATTCCTTTTGCTCCGTCGCTTCCCATTCCCGTCATGATGACGGCGTGACGTTTCAGCTCGTCGAATGGGGTCAATGACTCGAATAGAACGTCAACCGAAGGACGATGTCCGTTGCGCGGCGGCTTCTGCGTAAGCTGAACGTAATAGCCGCTCTGGTCCTTCGCCAGTTCCATGTGATGACCGCCAGGGGCGATATAGACAACCCCGGCCTTCAATCGGTCACCTTGAGAAGCCTCCACAACTTCAAGCTCGCTAAAGCTGTCCAGACGCTGGGCAAGCGACTTTGTAAACTTGGGGGGCATATGCTGTACGATCAATACGGGCGCTGCCAGCTGGGCCGGAAGCGAAGTGATCACTTCATGCAGAGCGCGTGGACCGCCGGTTGAAGTTCCGATCGCAATCAATTGGTCAAAGCCGTCCGTGTGCCTGAACCGTTTCCGTTCTTTGTTCTCCTCCAGTGCCGCCGCGACCGGAGCGATTGGTATACCCGGGGCTGACCCGTACGGTCTGCCGCCGCCATCGGTTAATGGCTTGACCGGATTCCTCAGACCGCCTGTTGGTTTGGTTTTCTTCTCTAATGCCGGAGCAGATGCGTCTCTTGCTTCTGCCTGCTGCTCCGGCTGCAGCAGCCCACGCTTACGGTTGTTCCCTTCTTCCGCCGATTTCGCTGGCTGGGCAAGCCGTGATTGCTCGGGCATGTCCCGATTATTGGAAGCCTTCTTCTTATCCGTGTCCATAACAGCGGTAGAATACCTTTTTGTCAGGACCGCGATTCTCAGCTTCTCAAGCAACAACTCCCCGACCCGGACAATATCATTGGAGAAAGCGCCCATCGGCTTGCGGATGAAGTCGAATGCCCCGAGCTGCAGTGCCTTAATGGTCTCTCTCGTGTTCTCTTCACTGATGCCGGATAACATGATCACGGGTGTCGGCTGTTCGATCATGATCCGCTGCAGGGCATCGAGCCCGTTAAGCTCGGGCATCTCAAGATCCAACGTGACAGCATCGGGCTTCCACTTCTTAACGGCTTCAATGGCTTCAATGCCGTTACAAGCGGTTGCCACAATCGTAAATTGGGGGTCCTGAACGATCAGATCGCTGAATATTTTTCTCATGAAAGGCGAATCGTCCACGACCAGCACGCGATAAGGAGCCATCCTGTTCCCCCTCTTATGTATGTATGACTACCGGTTAAACCTAAACATCTTATGTATGAATCCTCTTACTCCAGCTGCAGCGGTTTGCTCCGGAATGGACATCTCCAAATATCGGCGTGCAATTTCGTCAATTCCTCTTGAGGCATCGCTTCCCGGGAAAGCAACGGTAAACGGCGTTTGTCGCTTTACGGCTTTCGTGACATTCGGATCATCCAGGATTACGCCCAATGTCGGAAGTTCGGCATGAAGGAATCTTCTGGCAACAAGATTAATTTTGTCCGCGGTCTGGATGCCTTCCTTGCGGTCTGTCGCGCGGTTAATAACGAGCTTAAACGCGGCGTTGATTCCCATCGACTTGACCATCTTTACCAGAGCGTAGGCATCGGTAATCGCTGTTGGCTCCGGCGTTGTCACCACAAAGGTTTCTTCCGCCGCAGAGATAAACTTTACGGTTTCCTTCGACAAGCCCGCTCCCGTGTCAAAAAGAATAAAATCGTATTCCCCCTGCAGCTTGCCAATCTGTTCCGAGAACCAGTCCAGCTGCTCCGCGGTTAAGTCAAGAAGATCCTGAAACCCTGAACCGCCCGCTATAAAATGCACCCCTGACGGGCCAATCTGGATAATGTCCCAGATGGTCTTATCCTGCTTGAACAGATGATAGAGGTGATAGGAAGAGCTTACTCCCATAAGGACATCGATATTGGCCATGCCGATATCCGCGTCAAATACGAGAACTTTTTTCCCCAGGCGTTGCAGCGAAATAGCAAAGTTCAGGCTGAAGTTGGATTTGCCTACTCCTCCCTTCCCGCTCGTGATCGTTACGATGCGGGTAGGACGGGCAGTCTCCTGGCCCATCCTCATCTTCACCATGTTGCGAAGCGCCTCCGCTTGATCATTCATCGGCAGGAGCCCCCAGCAGCGCATCCACATATCGCTCCGCGTTAAATGGGGCAATATCGTCCGGCACGGTCTGGCCGCTAGCAACAAACACCGGCTGCAATTCATTTTGCAGGGCCAGGTTTAGGATCGATCCGTACACCGACGTTTCATCCAGCTTAGTGAACAGCACCTTGCGGACTCCATATTTCACAAAATTGTCCGCCACCGCCATCATGTCTTTGGTTTTGCCGGTCAAGCTCAGCACCAACACGGTCTCGCTCTTCTCGCTGGACTGCAGGAGACTGTTTACTTCGGAAACGTGCAGCTCATTGCGGAAATTCCGGCCTGCCGTATCCATGTAAATCAGTTCACGGTCTTCCAACTGCTTGAAGGCTTTAGGCAAATCCATCGGCGAGAACACCACTTCCATCGGCACGTTCAGAATATTCGCGTAGGTTCGCAGCTGATCGACTGCCGCAATCCGGTAAGTATCCGAAGTGATTAATCCAATCTGCCGTCCGAACTTGATCGATTGTCCCGCTGCCAGCTTTGCGATTGTAGTGGTCTTGCCCACCCCTGTCGGTCCAACAAAATGAACGACTCTTGCCGATTCGCTTATGGATTCATGACTGTACGGAATCAGCCATTCCAACAGGAGCTCCCGGGCAATTCGCCAAGTCTCCGCTCCATCCGGCATTTCCTTTTGGTCTGCAAGCTTCTCGTTAACCGCGTCTATAACCCGGTCTATCAGTTCCGGCTCCACTTCCTGTTGGACCAACCGCCCATACAAGGATTGAATGGCGAGCGGCCGTTCCATGTCCGGCTTATGCATCGACAGCTGCTTCAAAGATTGCTTGATAAACCGGATCTCCTCTAGCAGATCATCGTTAATCCGATTTATCGACTGCGACGGAGGCGAAGCCGGCACAACCGGCGGAGGCGGCTGAACGACCGTCACAGGCGCGGGAGCCGGAGGTTCAAGAACCGCCGTAGCCGTAGCCGCTTGCCTTTTCGACTCTTGAATCGCACGAACAACCTGCTGGACCTCTGCTGCCGCTTTTTTCGGCTGGGCTGCTGCAGTTGGCGCGGCTGCTCCCGACTCGATTGCGGCTATAACCTCCATCTTCTTCTTCCGGAACATCCCCATGAATCCGCCGATCCGGACTTCCTTCGTATTCAGGATGACCGCATCTTTGCCAAGCTCGCTCCGGATCATCGGCAGGGCTTCCGGCAAGGCGTTCACCACATAACGTTTTACTCTCATAAATTCACCACCCCTACGCTTTGAACTTCAATGTTAGGCTCAAGCTCGCTATACGACAGTACCGGTACATCCTGCATGGTCCGTTCCACAATCTGTCTCAGATACATGCGAATGGTAGGCGAAGTCAGTACAACGGGATGCTGGCCGGATTGAATTTGGCGCGACACTTGCTCGTTGAGCTTCTGATAGATTTGCTGCGTTGCGACAGGATCAAGCGCAATATAGCTTCCCTGGTCGGTCTGCTGAACCGACTCCGCAATTTTCTTCTCAAGCGCTGGACCTACGGTGATAACCCTTAGCATATTCCCCGTGGAAGTGAACTGCTGCGTAATCTGCCTCGACAACGCTTGCCGGGCATATTCCGTAAGAATGTCCGGGTCCTTTGTATAATGGGCTTGATCCGCCAACGATTCGAAGATCGTGACCAGATCCCGGATCGACACTTTCTCACGCAAAAGCTTGGCTAGTACCTTTTGCAAATCGCCAATCGATAAAATGGAAGGAATAAGTTCTTCGATAAGCGCAGGGTACGACTCTTTCACATTCTCTACCAGAGCCTTGGTCTCTTGGCGGCCAATCAGCTCATGCGCATGGCGCTTAATAATTTCCGTCAAATGCGTCGCCACGACGGAAGGCGGATCCACAACGGTATACCCGGAGATTTCCGCTCTCTCCTTCATGGCTTCATCGATCCATAGCGCCGGAAGTCCAAACGCCGGTTCCGTTGTTTCGATTCCGATAACAGATTCGTCTTCGAAGCCCGGGCTCATCGCAAGATAATGGTTAAGCAGCAATTCGCCGCGCGCAACGATGTTCCCCTTAATCTTGATGACATATTCATTCGGCTTGAGCTGAATGTTATCGCGAATCCGGATGACCGGCACCACAAGTCCAAGCTCCAAAGCGCATTGCCTGCGGATCATAATAATCCGGTCAAGCAAGTCTCCACCCTGCTGCGTATCCGCCAGAGGAATAAGGCCATAGCCAAATTCGAACTCGATCGGATCAACCTGCAGCAAGCTGATGACACTTTCGGGACTTCGCACCTCTTCGATCTGCTGCTCCTCCTCCAAAAGCTCTTCCTGCTGCATTTGCTTGGCAATGGATTGCTGCATCCTCCAGGCTCCGAACAGGAGCAAGGCGGCAAAAGGAATTGTCCGCAGAATGCCGATTGGCGTGAATACGCCGAGCAAAGTGATTGTTCCAGCCACAATATAAAGCAGCTTCGGGTATTTAAGGAGCTGCGTTGTAACGTCCTGCGCGAAGTTTCCGTCCGAAGCGGCACGAGTTACAATCAGGCCAGCTGCCGTGGAGATAAGCAGGGCCGGAATCTGGCTGACCAGACCGTCACCGATCGTAAGAATCGAGTAGGTTTGCAGAGCATCGCTAAAGCTGTCTCCGTGAATGGCCATCCCGATAATGAAACCGCCAATAAGGTTGATAAGCAAGATAATGATGGAAGCAATGGCATCGCCTTTGACGAATTTGCTTGCACCGTCCATGGAGCCGTAAAAGTCCGCTTCTCTTTCGATTTTCGAGCGGCGCTCACGCGCCTGCTGTTCATTGATCAGTCCCGCGTTCAGGTCGGCATCAATGCTCATTTGCTTGCCGGGCATCGCGTCGAGCGTAAATCTGGCCGCAACCTCCGCTACCCGCTCCGAACCTTTCGTAATAACGATGAACTGTACAACGACCAGGATGAGAAATACGACGAAGCCAATCGCGATTTGCCCTCCGCCTACCCAGGATCCAAACGTCTGTACAACCTCGCCGGCATGGCCGTGCGACAAAATATTGCGTGTTGTCGATACGTTAAGAGCAAGCCGGAATAAGGTCGTCACTAGCAGGATTGCAGGGAAGATAGAGAAATCGAGAGCTTCCTTCGTATTCATCGCAATCAGCAGAATCATGAGCGCGATCGAAATGTTCAGGATGAGCAAAATATCCAGCAGCAGTGTTGGTATAGGGATGACCATCATGAGTACGATGCCGATAATCCCAGCTAAGATAGCAATATCTTTCACTTTCATGATGTTGTCTCCTCCCTCTCAATTATGATGATCGAACCCGGCCTTTCATTTTATAAACAGCCGCCAATACTTCCGCCACGGCTTGGAACAAATCGGCAGGAATCGAATCGCCGATATCGGCCCGTTCGTATAGCGCTCTGGCAAGCGGCTTATTTTCCATCATGACAACGCCATGTTCCTTGGCAACTTCGCGAATGCGGAGCGCCAAGTGATCCATCCCTTTTGCGATTATGACCGGAGCCTCCATCTTGGAAGCATCATACTGCAACGCAATGGCAAAGTGGGTTGGGTTCGTAATAACCACGTCGGCCTTAGGCACCTCCTGCATCATCCGCTGCATCGCCATCCGGCGCTGCCTTTCGCGGATTTTGCCTTTAATGAGAGGATCGCCCTCCGACTTCTTGTATTCGTCCTTGATGTCCTGCTTGGACATTCTCAGACTCTTGGCATGCTCGTAACGCTGATACATATAATCGGCGAAAGCCAGTATAACAAGCACCGCTCCGGTCTCAAGTCCAAGCTTGACTGTCAATCCGGCAGTAAAGGCGAAGATTTGCTGGACCGATAGGCTCGATAGCATTAGAATCTTGTCCCAATCGCCCCAAATCGCCCGATAAACCAGGATGCCGATGATTAAGAGCTTTAATATGCTTTTTAGAAACTCAACAACCGTTCGCATAGAGAATATCTGCTTAAACCCGTTAATCGGATTCAGCTTGGTAAACTTCGGCTTAAGCGATTCGCCCGTAAGCAGAAATCCGAACTGCATGACGTTTCCCAAAATCGCCACGATCACTACGATAGCGAAAATCGGCGCCAGGAACATTAGCATGTCGACCGCAAGCTTGTTAAACAGCGGCATAATGTTCGCCGTCGTGACATCCATCGTCAGCCAATTATCAAACAGCTCCTGGAACACGCTCATAATCCTCGTCTTATAGTAGCTGCCCAAAGCCGCAAAGGTAGCAAAGGTAAAGAGCAAAATCATGGAGCTTGGCAAATCGTTGGATTTGGCGATCTGCCCTTTCTTGCGGGCTTCCTGCGTTTTCTTCGGCGTTGCTTTTTCCGTCTTTTCCTGACTAAACAGCTGCAAGTCTAGCTCTAGATAGTAAGATCTCAACGTTGCAGCCTCCTTATTTGCTTTCGGTTTGTTGCACAATGCCAAACAATTGCTCCAGGTTGTCAAACATGATGGCAAACAGTCGCTCGAATATCGCGGATATACCGGGGAGCACCAGGATCAATAATCCTAGTCCCAGGAGCAGCTTAAGCGGAATCCCGATAACAAACACGTTGTATTGAGGAGCCGTCTTTGCCAGGAAGCCAAGGCCTACGTCCGTCAGGAACATCGCTATGACAAGCGGAGCCGCAACCTGCATGGCCAGCAGGAACGCGTTCCCTACCGCCCGCGACAGGAAATCGGTTATGCTTCCATCGTAAATCCTGCTGAACAATTCGTTGGACAAAGGCATCCATTTGTAGCTGTCCATCAATCCGGTTAGCAGATAATGATGCCCGTTAACGGCCAGAAACACCGTGATAAGCAGCATGTACTTGAAGTTGCCGAGCAGCGGAGCCGAGACACCCGTCATCGGATCAATAACGTTTGACATGGCGAAACCGATTTGCATATCCATCAGTGCGCCGGCGGTTTGCACAACCGTCATAAAGAGATAAACGATGTACCCCATCAGAAGTCCGATGAGGACTTCCTGGAATATGTACAGAATGTACTCTGCATCAATCGGTACCGTCTTCTCTTTCAGCCCATAGGTCATAAACACAATAAGAGAGAGAAAAAAGCCAAGTCCGATCTTGAAGGTGCTTGGTACGCCACGCATGTTAAACAGCGGAGCTACGACGAAAAACGATGTCATTCGACAAAAAATAAGCAAAAAAATAGGGAAATACTCCACGATCTGATCCATGATTTCCGTTCACAACCTATCCGATGTATTTATACAAGTTGTTCAGCAGATTGTAAGTGAAATCGACGATTACATTCAGAATCCAAGGCCCGAATATAATCAGGGATACAAAGACCGCTACGATTTTAGGCACAAAAGCTAACGTCTGCTCTTGAATTTGGGTAGTCGCTTGAAAAATACTGACGATCAATCCGACGACTAGAGCGAGAACGAGCATCGGCGCGCTGGCTTTCAATACGGTACTGATGGCTTGTCCGGCCAATCCGATGATGAAATCAGCACTCATTGAACGTTCCTCCCTGTCATAATTACGTGTTGAAGCTTAACAGCAATGATTTGACGATCAGGTACCACCCGTCCACCAGCACGAACAACAGAAGCTTAAACGGCAGGGATATCATGACCGGCGGCAGCATCATCATCCCCATCGCCATTAACGTGCTTGAGACGATCATATCGATGACCAGGAAAGGAATGAATATCATAAAGCCCATCTGGAATGCGGTTTTCAGTTCGCTTATCGCGTAGGCAGGCACCAGAACGGTAATCGGGATATCCTGATATTTCTCCGGCTTCTCCGTTTTCGTATAGTTGAGGAACAGAAGCAGATCCTTCTCCCTCGTATGCGAGATCATAAACTTTTTCATCGGATCCGCCGCTTTCTCCAGCGCCACGGTCTGCGTGATTTCACCCTTGAGATAAGGCTGCAAAGCCACTTCGTTAACCTGGGAGAAGGTCGGAGCCATAATGAAAAAGGTCAGGAACATCGCCAGCCCGATTAGAACCTGGTTCGGCGGCATTTGCTGCGTGCCAAGCGATGTCCGTACGAATCCAAGTACGATGACGATCCGGGTAAAGCTTGTCATAAGTACCAGGATTGCCGGCGCAATGCTTAATACCGTTATTAGAAGCAGGAGCGACAAAGCGCTGGTTCCCGGCTCTTCGTTTCCATCACCGATGCTGATATCGACATTTGGCAGCGGATCGGCCGCAAACGCATGCGATTGCAGCAGCATAACCCCCAGCAGTACGGTGACGATCGAAATCCACCATTTATTTTTCATTGTCATCCCCATCATGTTTGGATTCCTTCAGAAGCGACTCCAGCTGCTCTCTGCGGTCAGCCTGCTTACTGAGGTTTTGATTCAGCAAGCTTTGGAAGGAGGATTCCTGCATGTTCCACTGCTCTTCCGTCAGGTCCTCTCCCTTGCGCGACTCTTCTTTACGGAACCTCTTAAGAAAATCGGAGATTGTGTTTGCCGACCATCCGGCTGCATGGGATTGTCTGTTTAGCGAAGCAAGAATGGCCTGCACTTGCTTCTCATCGTCAATCTTGTCGAGGAGCGTCACGTTCTCTCCCACACCCACCACATACAACCGGCCTGACAGCTCTACAACCTGAAGAGAATTGTTCTGCCCCAGCGCAACCCCTCCGAGAGAGCGAACCGCACGGTTGGTTCCCCACATGCGATTACGCTGAGACAAAAATTTAATAAGTAATACAATTAAGCCGATAACTATAAATAGAGAGACAATGACCCAGATCACGCTGCCCGCGTAGCTGCCGGTACTGCCAGCCATTGGACTCTCGTCATTCCCGCTGCCCGCTGCCGCGGCGAAGGCGGGCTGTACAGCAACGCCAACCGCAGTCAAGGAAGTTAATCTCGTAGCATATGTAAGCATAGCTTAGCCAAGCGTTTTCTTAATCGCTTCGATTACGCGATCAGCTTGGAATGGTTTAACGATAAAGTCTTTTGCGCCGGCTTGGATCGCGTCGATAACCATCGCTTGCTGGCCCATCGCGGAGCACATAATCACTTTCGCATTGCCGTCCAGCTTTTTGATTTCTTTCAGCGCGGAAATGCCATCCATCTCCGGCATCGTGATGTCCATCGTAATCAGGTCAGGCTTAAGCTCCTTGTACTTCTCTACCGCCTGTGCGCCGTCTTGCGCTTCCCCGACGACCTCGTAGCCGTTCTTTGTCAGAATGTCTCGGATCATCATGCGCATGAATGCTGCGTCGTCTACGATTAGAATGCGGTTTGCCATCTTTTTTTCCTCCTAGAGTATTATTGCAATTTTTGAATGCGGTCCCATTGGCTTACGATATCCGTTACCCGTACACCAAAGTTCTCATCAATGACGACAACCTCACCCTTGGCAATCAGCTTGTTGTTCACCAGGATGTCGACAGGTTCGCCGGCCAGCTTGTCCAGCTCGATAATGGAGCCTTGGGACAATTCCAGAATATCCTTAATTTGCTTTTGGGTCCTACCTAATTCTACGGTAACTTTAAGCGGTATGTCGAGAAGTAAATTGAGGTTTGTCTCATCTGCTTGCACATATGGCGCTTGGTTGAAGTTGGCGAACTGTACAGGCTGAACATTTACGTTTCGGTTTGCCGCGTGACCATAGGTCTGAGGACCCATTGGCTGCATCGGAATATCGAACGCCGCGCTTTGCTGATAAGGATTATACGGTTGATTGTATTGCGATGCCGCTGCCGCCGGAGCTTGCTGGTACGGATCCTGGTAAGCCTGCTGCGGAGCTGGTGCAGGAGCTGGCGTTACCGCTGCCGCCGGTGCCGGTGTTGGCGCAGGCGCAGGAGCCGGAGTAGCCGCAATCTCTTCCTCAACGTCCCCCATCAGAATCGCAACCATCTGCTTCGCAAACGGTACGGGCAGAAGCTGCATGATGGTGGAATCTATTAAATCTCCAATCGTCAATCGGAAAGAGATTTTGATAAACACGTCTTCAGGCGGGAGCTGTCCCATTCCGCCGCCGCTGTCTACATCGAGAATGTCGATTCCCGGAGGCGAAATATTAACGAAGCGGTTAAAAATCGTAGACATCGATGTCGCGGAGGAACCCATCATCTGGTTCATCGCTTCCTGAACGGCGCTGATATGAATCTCGTTCAGCTCCTGAAGCGTTACATCCCCTTCTCCGCCGAGCATAAGGTCGGCAATGACCTGCGCGTCCTTTGTTTTGATCACTAGCGAATTAATCCCCTGGAAGCCGTCTACGTACTGTACGCTGACCGCCACATGAGGCTTGGGAAACTCGTTCGCAAGATCCTCGCGTTTAATGAAGGTAACCTGAGGCGTCGTAATATCGACTTTCTTGCCTAGCAACGTAGATAAAGCCGTTGCCGCGCTGCCAAACGTGATATTGCCGATTTCCCCCAGAGCATCCTGCTCGATGGAAGACAAGAAGTCCGACAGCTGATATTCGGAAGCCTGCGATTGCGATGAGGCGAGCTCGCTGGCTGTCTGATTAAGCAACGCGTCTATTTCCTCTTGCGATAAATAATCTTTACTCGTCATTTTCTTCTTCCGCTCCTTCGCTGACAACTTGATCCACTTGCACGGCTATCCGATCCTTGACGGAGCCCGGACTTCCGATAAACTTCAGCTTCTCGCCAACCTTGATGCGAAGGCCGTCATCTATCGGTTTATTTAACGAAATGACGTCCCCAACCGCGAGACCCAAAAATTCCTTGATCGTAATGACCGATTCGCCAAGCTCGGCAACGATTGGGAGCTTCGCTTTGCTTACGCGCTGCTCCAGCATTTCGACTTCCTCTGGAATCCTCTCTTTTTTCTGGGAGACAAACCAGTGGTGAGCAGACAACCGCGGCATAATCGGTTCGATAACGACATGAGGGATACATAAATTGATCATCCCCGTCGTATCTCCGATCTTCGTGCTAAGCGAGATCAATGCGATCGTTTCGTTTGGCGAGACAATCTGCATGAATTGCGGATTCGTCTCCAGCGCCTCCAGACGAGGCGATATATCTATGATCGTCTTCCATGCTTCCTGCAAGCTTTCAAACGCCCTGGCGAAAATCCGTTCCATAATAATGGTCTCGATCTCCGTCAGATTGTTGATCTTGGAAGGCGCCATCCCCTGCCCGCCGAGCATTCTGTCCAGCATCGCATAAGCAACGTTAGGATGAACCTCGAGCACCATGCGCCCTTCCAGCGGCTCCGCTTCAAATATGTTCAGAATCGTCATCTTCGGTATCGAGCGGATAAATTCATCGTACGGCAGCTGCTCGACCTGCACGACATTGATCTGAACGAACGTACGAAGCTGCGCTGAGAAATAGGTTGTCAAATATCGCGCGAAGTTTTCGTGTATGCGTGTTAAGCTTCGTATGTGATCCTTCGAGAATCGAGTAGCGCGCTTGAAATCATAGACTCTAACTTTTCGCGTAACCTCTTCTTTTTTCAGCTCATCCGCATCCATCTCACCCGATGACAAAGCAGCCAGCAGCGCGTCTATCTCATTCTGCGATAGTACATCAACCAATTCTCTCACCCCCTTCAAGGAATGTCGGCAACAAGCTTATAACTGCTGCATGATAAAATTCGTAATTTCCACTTTAACCAGCTTTTTGCCTTCCGGCAGAATCGGATTAATCAAGTTCAGAAGCTTCGATTCCAGCATATCCTCGCCTTGCGAGCCGTTAAGCTCAGCTGCCGTCAAATCGGCAACGGTACGGTTAATGATTGGCCTTACTTCGATTTCAAGGATCTTGTCGAACTCTTCCTTTGTCTTCTTGCTGTCCAGCTGGAACGCAAAGCTCATTACTACGACATAGTCCGAATCTTTCAGGTTGCGTTTGAAATCCTTCAGCTCGGATGTAACGGATACCAGCTCGTCCGCGGAAAGATGCTTCACCGTAACGGGTGCCTTTTCCGGATCGGGCTTATCCGTGTCGTTAAAAAATGATTTGTACATGATGATGGATACAATTGCGATCAGCGTAATTGCTAGCAAGGTTGTGACTAGCCATGGCAACATTTTTTTCATCTCTATGGACCCTCCGTATGTTCGATCTTCTGGGTCGCTGCAAGAACGCCGATTGAACGAATATAACTCTGAATTAGCTGTACCAGCTCGGCTGCGCTCTCCGTTACGATAAACTTCTTGCCCGTAGTGAGCGTTATGATCGTATCCGGAGTTTCTTCTATCAATTCGATAAGAAGAGCGTTAATCATCAGCTTTGAGCCATTCAATCGAGTTACGGTAATCATAAGCTCCCCCCTCGCTGATTCGGGGGCTGATAACAGCCCCCTTCAGTCATGACCGATGGCTATTGCGCGAAGCTATTAACGTTTCAGGTTAACGACCTCTTGCAAAATCTCATCGGATGTGGTGATGATGCGTGAATTCGCCTGGAAGCCGCGCTGCGCAACGATCATCTCGGTGAATTCGTTCGTCAGGTCGACGTTCGACATTTCCAGCTGGCCCGCGATAATGGCACCCGTGCCAAGTTCAGGATCATCCGCCGTTACAATCTCGAACTGGCCGTCCGGATTGGCATTGGCCGTTACCCGGTACAGATTGCCGCCTACTTTTTCCAGACCGCTCGGGTTAACCACTTTTACGACCCCAAGCTGCGCGACGGCTTCCGTACCGTCCGCCGTTACCGCCAGAATCGAGCCGTCTTGACCGATCGAGAAGGAGGTTACATCCTCTCCGAGCACGATTGGCTCGCCGTCGGAGGAAAGAACAAACATGCCGTCGGCATTAACGAGCTGTCTGTTGCCATCCAAGGTGAAGTTGCCCGCGCGCGTCAGATAAGTAGGAGAATCCCCTCCGGCCGATACCGCGAAGAAGCCGTCTCCGTCAATGCGAAGGTCGGTTGGCACGTTTGTCGTCATCGCGCTGCCCGGCGTATGGATCGTATCGATCGAAGAGATCGTTACGCCAAGACCAATCTGCTTCGCGTTGACGCCGCCCTGCTCCCCTTCGAGAGACGCCGTAACGCCTGAAGTGGTCTGGCTCAGAATATCGCTGAACATAACGCGGCCGCCCTTGAATCCTACCGTATTAACGTTAGCGATATTGTTGCCGATTACGTCGAGCTTTGTCTGGAAACCGCGCATACCCGATACGCCGGAATACATGGATCTAAGCATTTATATAACTCCTCCTAAAAAGAAATGGACTTCCGGATCTCTTGCATAATGGCTGCTTCAGTCGGTCGGCAGCCAAAGGGCCCCCTTAGCGGTCCAGCCCTAGCTTAAGATCACCGCGCTGTCGATATTCGTAAACACATTGCTTTGCATTTGCTTGCCGTCCATCGCCGTAACTACCGTCCGGCTGGGGACATTTACGATCATCGCAATGTCTTTCATTACAATTAAAGAATCTTTTGCGCCTTTAGACTCGGCTTCGTCCACCGCGTTCATAATCTTGGTCAACGATTCCGGCTGCAGCTGAATTCCTCGCTGCTTCATCCGCACTTCCGCGTGCTGGCTGAATTTAAGCACCTTGGCATCAAGCATATCCTTGAAGCCGCCGGCTTGCTGCGGACGCGTTGCCGCATTCTTGGCACCGGTCAGTGGCGGCGCCCCGACAGGAAACAGATGGCTGATTTTCACTCCGTCACTCATGCGGAACCATCTTCCTGTTCGGTTGAACTTGAATTTGTATCCGCCGTTCCCTCCGTGCTCCCGGTGGTCTCTTCACTTTCGTCGCCTGATTGATTAGCTTCCGGTGCTTTATCGGATACCGTCACGACATCGCTAAGCTTAATCATCGTTTCATCCGCAAATTTGGCATACAAAGTACCGTCCTGAGAAACGATGGAATTGACCGTGTCGTACATCAGCTTGGTCTGGCCTGCGTCATCTAGCTCGTACCAGGAAACGGTTTTTCCGATAATCGAAGATGCCGTACCCAGATTTTGATTAAGTAGGGAAAGCTGATCCGACATATTCATCAGCTGCTCAACGGAAGTAAACTGAGCCATCTGCGTAATGAACGCGGCGTTATCCTGCGGCTGCAGCGGATCCTGGTTTTTCAGCTGGGTCACGAGCAATTCCAGAAACGCATCTTTGCCTAACGCATTTTTGTCGGTATCCTTGCCTGCGGCCTTCACGTTCGAAGTGCTGTAATTCGGCCACATGACTTTCGAAGATACTGTCGCCATAAACTCACCTCCATCCTACACGCGTACCGTCTAAGGAGCTTTTGATTATGCCGTCACATTGACGGCTCGTCCGTAGCCTAAATCCTGTATCGCCTGCTGCTCGGCAACATCAGACTCAAAATCCTCCTGCAACCCGTCGCCTTTGGATTTATTTTGATTGGAAAAAGCCTGCTGACCGGTTCCTTGACCATGCTGGCCGTTGGATAAATGCGCGGCCGATTGGCCGTACGTTACTTCAAGCTTGTCGACCGACAAGCCTTGCTGCTGCAAAGCAACTCTTAACTGCGCCATTTGATTGTCAAGCGCATCCTTAGCGTTTGCGTTATCGGCATGGAACAATGCCGTAAGTTGTCCGTTATGCATCGTTATGCGCACATCAACCTGTCCAAGCTCTTTGGGAAATAGCTGAATAGTCGCTTCCGACATGCCGTTGCCATGCTTGATGTCCAGCTTTTGAATGAAATCCTTCATGTTATCCGCGAAATCGGTAACCGGAACGGACGCTTGGACAACGGGGGTTAGCTTTGCTGCATGGGGCGCCGTTTGACGAATGACATCAGCAAACGATTGGCCGGCTGTTACGGTAGGTACCTGCTCGTCCGTTTCGCCGGACGCTTCCGTCTCTTCCTTCGTAACCTGCTGATCGGTTGTCGCCGCTAGCGCAACCGGATGTACCGCGCGTTCTGTTAACCGCTGCAAATGAACGGACACTGCAGGGGCAGCAGCTGTAACCGTGATTTCCGGCGCTTGCTCTGCGGACACGACCGGCGTCTCGGTACGAACGCTCAAGTCCTTCTGCTTTTGGACGAATTGCTGCAAAGCCTCAAGCTGTTGTCCAATCAGTTGAACCGGCTCCTGAAGTCCGATTTGCTTCATGGTCCCTTCCTGCATTGCCGTTTGAAGCTGCAGCAAGGAATCCTGAACCTTGCTTACGATTGCGGCCAGCTGCTGATTCGAATTCTGATCCCCTGTGGGCGGCTGATTGGAAGCGTCGCCCCTTGGAGTCTGAAGCTGTACCGGCATCGGAATCCCTAGCAGTGCAAGCAAAGCCTGCAATTGATCCAGCATGGAAGCTGGCTCCGACGTATCCTGATCTTGACTATCAGCCGATGGGTCGGACAAATCCGACTTGATCTTTTCCAGATCCGCGAGCAATTGATCGATGATTTCCATCAGGTCAGCCGTTGCATCGGTCAGAACATCCGAGTCCGTTACGGCAGCAGTGCCAGCCGCAGCTGTCGCTCCGCCTGTTGCAGCCTGATTGTTTGCCGATACATCCTTTGTTGCTTGCGCTTCCTTGCCGGAAGCGGCTTGCTGCGCGTTGTCAGCCTTATCCGCCGCAGACGAAGCTGAGCCGGTTTTGTCCGAGGCGCCTTTGTCGCCTTTCATCTGAGTCGCAAGCGTCTTTTGAAATTTGTCATTTCCGCCGGATTTCGCTTGAGTCGATGCGTTGTTTGCAGTGGCGGCCGGTGCCGGCGTTGCGGCTTGAGGAATGATCATCTCCATTAATTGATTCACCTCCTCTCTCTTAGCTGCCTGCCATGAGCTTAGACATCAGCTGAGCGGTAATCGTTTGATTAATGCCGGACATCTCCGCCAAAATTCCGGAACGAGTCTTGTCATCCACGGTATTCAGAATGCGGATAACTTTACTTGGGCTGATATCCGCCATTTTAATTAACAGTTCCCCTGCGCTTTTGGCATCCATTGCTGCGAATGTAGCGCTCAATTGATTGCTGCTCAGCTGCGAGGAAGGCTGCTTGGTTTCCGTCGGCTTCGCTTTTTTCAGCTCAGCCTGCAACGCGGCAATCTGTCTGTCCTTCGCCGTTACGGTATCCTTCAGCGCCATCGTTGCGTCGGCCGCCGTTTGAGGGTTCATTTTTTCCAGAATCCGCACTCTGTCGTCCGGTCTCATGGAATCCAAGACAAGCACCATTTCATCCATGGTCATGCTTTGCAGAATCGGAGCAGCTTTACTTGGGGTAATTTTGCTGTACATGCTCGCAAGCTCTTGGATTTTCGCCTGATAAGCGGCGTCGTCCGCTGCTTTTTCTTCATTAGAAGACTTAAGCGAATCAATCTGATCCTGCATGCTTTTTAATTCCTGCTCTTGGGCTGCCTTCGTCTGGTTGGTTTGGGCAAGCTCGGCTTCCTTCTCCTGCAGCTGTGCCTGGAGCTCGTCGATCTTACGGCTCATGTTGGCTGATTTCAGCTGGTCGTCGTTAGCTTTTCCGTCAGCTGTCTTGGGATCGGGAAGTACATCCTTCAGATAGGGAATCGAGTTGCCGATCTCCAGCATTTGATTACGGGTTTCCGTATTAAACAAAATATATAACGCGCCCAAAAGGACTATCGTAAACAAGATCGGCGTCATAAAAAACATCAACCGTTCGAAGCCGCTGTACCCCTGCTTCTCCATTTCCATATCCGACACTGTCATTCACTCCCTTTACCTTGCGCCGCAGATCATGATGGAAGGGATACCTTGAAGCGGTTGGTAGCCATTTCATCCAGCTCGTTCTGTTCCTTGATCTGCATTACATGCCGGAACCGGTCTTTGGCATGCTCTTTCGCTTTAAGCCAAACCTTCTCATCCTTCATTCGGTCCGCGAGGTTTGTCCGGTTGTATTCAACCTTTCGTTCAGCCTGCCTGACATCCGTAAGCTTGCTTGATATGCAGGAATCCAAATAATCCAGATAATGCTGCATCAGCTGCAGCTCAGC
The DNA here is from genome assembly GCF_003399985.2 of Paenibacillus sp. ATY16. NCBI lineage: Bacteria > Bacillati > Bacillota > Bacilli > Caryophanales > Paenibacillaceae > Paenibacillus > Paenibacillus sp. ATY16. Next base: position 88,580 of record NZ_NMOK02000008.1, read on the forward strand.
GAGAGAAACAGCTTCATTCGAGCTCTCGTGCTGCTTGGTTTCCCATTCTGCCCGTTTCGTCCGCAGCTCCGAAAGACTTAGTTCTTCCGCCTGCAGAATACCAATTGCGGAAGATAGCTGCCACTCTGCCTGCGTCTTCTCGCTTGACTTCAAGTCTACGATTTTTTGATAAGCGTATCGAAAGGCTGCCATTTACCCGTCGTCATCTCCCGTGGAATTCCTGAATTAATCTTTCCTTTGAATCGGCCAAAGTGACCTTTTCGTTTGTCTTTTGCCTTGTAAATTGATAGATTGCGTCAATATTTTCGATGGCCGTATCAATTTTTTCGTTTGTACCCCTCTGGTACGCCCCTATATTGATGAGGTCTTCCGAATCTCTATAAACAGAGAGTAACATCTTTAACTGATTTGCTGCTTCCTGATGCTCTTCCGTCACGATTTCCTTCATGACGCGGCTGACAGACGCCAGAACATCGATAGCAGGAAAATGACCTTTATTCGCTAGCTGCCTGTTAAGCACGATGTGACCGTCCAATATGCCGCGCACCGCGTCGGCGATCGGTTCGTTCATGTCGTCGCCGTCAACCAGAACGGTATAGAACGCGGTAATCGAGCCGTTAGGCCCTGTTCCCGCCCGTTCCAGAAGCTTGGGGAGTGTTGCGAATACGGAAGGCGTGTATCCTCTAGTGGCAGGCGGCTCGCCGATGGCAAGGCCAACTTCGCGCTGCGCCATGGCGTAACGGGTAACCGAGTCCATCATCAGCATGACGTTTAATCCGCGGTCGCGGAAATATTCCGCAATGGAAGTTGCGATAAGAGCTCCCTTAATCCGGATTAGAGCAGGCTGATCGGAGGTTGCTACAATTACTACCGAGCGGGCAAGTCCTTCAGGACCAAGATCCTTCTCGATAAATTCGAGCACCTCGCGGCCGCGTTCGCCAATTAATGCAATGACGTTGACGTCAGCGGAAGTATTGCGGGCGATCATACCAAGCAGCGTGCTTTTACCGACGCCCGAGCCTGCAAAAATACCTACGCGCTGGCCTCTGCCAACGGTAAGCAAACCGTCAATCGCGCGGACGCCAATGCTCAAAGTCTCCTGTACCCGGGGACGCGCAAGCGGATTGCTAGGCTCATTGTGGGTCGAGTAATGCTGCATGCGGCTGGGCAAAAAAGATCCGTCAAGCGGCTGCCCCAAACCGTCAAGCACCTTGCCAAGCAATTCGGAACCAACCTGCACCGATAACGGCTTTCCGGTCCCGACAACGTCGCAGCCCGGGCTTATCGCATGCAATTCGCCCAAAGGCATTAGAATGACTTTATTATCACGGAAGCCTACGACCTCGGCTTTAATCGGTTTGGCACCTTTTGCCGGGTAGATCAGGCAAACATCGCCGATGCTTGCATCCGGTCCTTCCGATTCCACGGTAAGACCGATAACCTGCGTGACCTTGCCGTTCACGCGTATAGGGTCAAGATGACGAAGCTGGTCCATATATTTGGAGCTGTCCAGTTTAATACCGTTCATCCGGCATGCTCCGTTCTTCATGGCTTTGGTTGGCAAGCTGTACAAGTTCGCGCTTGATTTCGGACAATTGCGTGTCAATCCGCGCATCTATGCTTCCGTAAGCGGAACGGATGACGCAGCCGAAATCTTTGACCGTTGCGTCGGGAATAATCTGAAGCTCAGCCTGCGAGTCGATAACAAGATTAAGCTCTTCCCTTGCCGCCTGGACAAAAGCTAGCTGCCCCGGAGCAACGCAAAGGGCGATAACGCCTTGTTCCCTTCGCCTCGACAATGCTTTGCGGATTAGTTCAAGTGCCATTTCAGGCGCTTCCGACATCTGTCTGCCGATTACTTTTTCCGAGATAGAGACGCTGAGCTCTACCAGAAAAGGCTCAGCCTCTTGAATAATCTGCTCTCGCATCTCGTAAGCGGATTTCAGAACGGCATTGGCTTCTTCCAGACGGCTCTCCCATTCCTGCCGCATAGCCTGCTCGGCATGCGCTTGGCCTTCAGCATAACCTTGCTCAAAGCCTGCTTGACGGGAAGCTTCGGAATGCCTTTCATCTTCCAGCCGTTTCTCAAGCCACCAGGCATCGATATCGGCTTCGGCTTTTGCCAGCATTTGCTCGCTTTGTTCGCCTGCTTCGCGAATACGTTCTTCTGCAAAAATTTGTGCATCCGAGATGATCTGGTCGCGAATGGAGATGGTCTCTTCATCCGGGCCTGCCTCTTCAATAATCTCTTCGGTCACCGCTACTTGCTCAGCAGCATGTTTGTTAAGCCAATAGAGCTGTTTCAGCTGATCAAGCGCGATTACGCTTGAAGACTTTATCAAATTAGACAATGATATCATCTCCTCCGCCGCGGGCGATGATGATCTCACCGGCTTCTTCTAGCCTGCGAATCGTAGCGACGATACGGGTCTGAGCCTCTTCAACGTCACGCAGCCGGACAGGACCCATAAATTCCATTTCTTCCTTGAACGTATCGGACATCCGCTTCGACATGTTGCGGAAGATCGCTTCCCGCACTTCCTCGCTTGCCACCTTGAGGGCGAGCTGAAGATCGGCATTCTCCACGTCGCGGATAATGCGCTGAATCGAACGGTTGTCGATATTGACGATATCTTCGAAGACGAACATGCGTTTTTTGATTTCTTCCGCCAATTCCGGATCTTCGATTTCGAGAGCGTCCAGAATGGTTCGTTCCGTACCGCGGTCTACGCCGTTCAAAATTTGAACGATCGAATCGATGCCGCCAGCATTCGTATAGTCCTGTGTTACCGTAGCAGAAAGTTTTTGCTCGAGAACGCGTTCAACCTGACTGATAACCTCAGGCGAAGTACTGTCCATCAAGGCAATTCTGCGGGCAACGTCCGCCTGCTTCTCTTGCGGCAAGGACGATAAAATATGCGAGGATTGCTCGGACTGCAGATACGATAGGACGAGCGCGATTGTCTGCGAGTTCTCGTTTTGGATAAAGTTAAGGATTTGCGTCGGTTCCGCCTTGCGGGCAAAGTCGAACGGTCTGACTTGAAGCGTAGCCGTCAAACGGTTAATGACTTCAACAGCCTTCTGTTCGCCAAGCGCCTTCTCCAAAATCTCTTTCGCGTACGAGATACCGCCTTGCGAAATATATTCCTGCGCCAGACAGATTTGATGAAAATCGCTCAATATCTGTTCTCTCTCCGCACTGTCTACTTTGCGGACATTGGCAATTTCGAGAGTAAGCTGTTCGATCTCTTCTTCTCTCAAATGTTTAAAAATTTGGGCGGATACTTCTGGCCCGAGCGTAATAAGCAGAATCGCCGCCTTTTGCCGACCGGTTAATCCATTAAGCGGTTTTGCCACGGGAGCCACCTCTATTCATCCACAAGCCAGGTGCGGAGCAAGTTGACGAACTCTTCCGGCTTGCGTTTGGCGAGTGTTTCGAGATTTTTTCTTGCCTGACTGTCATTGTTAACTGTTTCAAAATCAATCGTAGGGAATTCCGGTTTAGCCGGCGTTTCCATCAACGCGGCTGCTTCGGCTGCTGCCGCTTCTTCAGCTTGTTTTCTGCGTCTGCGGACAAGCATAATGGCAAGACCGCCGATTAAAGCAAGCGCCGCTGCGCCAAGTCCAATCGCCCATTGCATCGACAGACCGCTGGAAGAAGTTCCCGCATCCGTTGCCGCGAAATTCTGACCGAGAATTGTAACCTTTTTCGCAATCATTGCGTCATCATTAACATCTTGACCGGAATCAGCCAGCTGCGCGCGGACAAGCGAGCTAAGGAAATTCGTTAACTCTTGCCGGGATTGATCCGTAAGCTTGCTCTGTTCGACACCGATGCTGATCGACAAATCCTTCAGCTGGTACGGAGCGGATTCAATCTGATTGTTAATGCGGTCGTAATCATAGTTGGTTACCCGCGAGTTTTGCTCGGAAGAACCGTTCGTATTATCCGTTGCCGTATAACCCGGTACATCCGTTTCTCCCGTACCGGCGACACCGCCTGCATTAGCCGAACCATTGGTTGTTGTGCTGTTGTCTTGTTGTTCGCTTACGATAATGCCGTTATTGTTGTTGTTCTCAAGCGGTCTGACCAGGTTCTCCTGAGTCACCTTCTTGTCGAAGTTAAAGCTGCTGGCAACGCTGATAACGAGATTGTCTCCAAGCATCGGAGCCAGGAACTGCTGGATATTTTTCTTCACTTCGGCTTCGTACTTCCGCTGAATCATGAAGTGGCTTTCCGCAGCATCAGTTGCAGCACCAATCTTGTTGCCGTCGATTTCGGAGGAAACCAGCTCGCCTTGCGGGCTAGAGATCGTGATATCCTGAATCGCAAGCTTCGGAACCGCCGTCTTCACCAGATTGTAATAACCATCAACCTCTTGCTGGCTTGGACGGTAACCCGGCGTAAAGTTCATCATGATGGAAGCGGATGCCTGTTCCTTCTCTTCCGGAGTCAGGAATACCGATTCCTTCGGAAGGTTGATGAGCACTTTTGAGCTCTGCACGCCTTGCATCCGGTTCAGTAATTGCTGCACCTCTCCGTTTAAAGCGTTAATGTACTTCACGTTAAATTCATTCTCGGTTTGTCCGAAGGCACTTCCGCCTTCAAAAGCTTCGAATCCGATCGATCCGTTCTGCACAAGACCCTGTGAACCAACGTCAACCCGGGTTCTCGTCGCTACCGCGCTAGGTACCGAGATGCTCTGACCGTCCGCGCTTAATTTATAAGGAATACCGTTTCCGTCCAAATAAGTCATTATTGCTGCCGCATCTGTGGTGTCAAGGTTTTGAAATGCTACTTCGTAATCCGTTCTTGTGAATATGTAAGTCAAAATCACGATTGTTAACAACAATGCACCAATGGATGCCCCCAGCCCTATTTTTTGTTTTTTGCCCATCTGCCCCCAAAACTGCGTAAGTCTTTGGCGGTATTGGGCGATTCTTTCGTTCACGTTGTCACCTCACCCAGCTTCTGTCTAGTTCGAAAGCCCCATTACACTGACATTCGCATAATTTCTTGATACGCATCAATGACTTTATTGCGAATTTGTGTTGTCAGCTGTAAGCTAAGCTCTGCTTTCTGAGTTGCGATGAGGACCTGTGAAACATCAACCTCGCCAATTAAGTATTTATCGTTTAACTTATGTACCTCTTTTTCCTGTGCATCCACGCTATTAAGTGCGCTCTCCAAGTATTGCCCGAAAGAATTCATCGACTCAGCAGGTGTTGCCTGCTGCTGCGGCTTCGCAGTTTCAAGCAGCTTGTTAACGGCTTGTGCGGGATTAAGTTGCAACGGTTGAATCATGCCCGTCCCTCCGTCATCGTTATTTTACTTTACTTCCCAATCTCCAGCGCCTTCGTAAACATGGCTTTAGACGCATTCAAAGCTGTTACATTGGCTTCGTATGAACGTGAAGCCGAAATCATGTCAACCATTTCTTTCGCCACATCAACGTTAGGCATATGGACATATCCGTCCGCATCCGCGTCCGGGTGAGTTGGATTATAGACAAGCTTGGTAGGCGACTGATCCTCGATAATTCTAGTTGCCTTTACACCTTGTGCTCCGGAAGTCCCTTCAAGCTGCTTGTTCAGCAGATCGGAGAAAGAGGAGTTTTGCGTCATTGGTTCAAGTACGACCATTTTCCGTTTATACGGAACGAATTGGCCATTCACGTAACCGGCGCGGGTTGTTTCAGCATTCGCGATGTTTGAGGAAATAACGTCCATTCGCAAACGCTGTGCGGTTAGTGCGGAAGCACTGGCGTCGAAGCTGCTAGAAATTCTCACTTCCTGTTATCTCCCTTCAATGGCTGTCTTCATCATCTTCACGTCATGATTGATTTGCTGAATATAAAAATTGTAGCTGAGTTGATTTTTAGCGAGCAAAGACATCTCGCGGTCAATGTCGACGTTGTTCTCATTGTTATTCATTTCGGACAAGTTATCGGTCTGTGTCTGTGCGGTTGGTACTATTCCGCTGGTCCTGCCTATCGGAATATGACGCTCGTTCGTCCGCTTGCCCTGAAGGACGGTTTGTCCTCCCATCTCTTGACTGAGAAGCTCTTCAAACAAAACTTCCGAACGTTTGAAGTTTGGAGTGTCGACATTTGCGATGTTATTGGCTACGACCCCTTGTCGCAATTCTGCAGCCTTGAGCGCGCCTTCCAATCGCCCAAATGATGTGCCATTCAATAGATTCACGTTCCTGTGTCACCACTTTCAATTAGAAGATCTTAGTAAAGTATTCAACAGATTGCGAACCATTCCTTCTTTGTTCGACATTAAATTATGAAAAAAATGAGACGAAACTGTCGAGTTTTGCCGACATGATAATATTCAACAATTGTCCAAAATATTACAATAAGAAAAAAGCCCTATCTTTAATTTCAAGATAGGGCTTTTCGATGAATTTCCGATAGGATGGTAGTCCCAGGAAATTATTGCTTAATTTTTTCCAATTCCTGAAGCAGCTGGGTATTTAAAATTTTGATGTAGGTCCCTTTCATCCCCAGCGACCTAGTTTCAATAACGCCGGCGCTTTCCAGCTTGCGCAGGGCATTAACGATAACGGACCTTGTAATACCTACCCGATCCGCAATTTTGGAAGCAACAAGCAGGCCTTCTTTCCCTTCCAGCTGCTCGAAAATATGCTCTACCGCCTCGAGCTCGCTGAAGGATAGCGAGCCGATCGCAACCGAAACAACCGCACGGCTGCGCGCTTCCTGTTCAACCTCTTCTGCGCGTTCACGCAAAATTTCCATGCCGACAATTGTCGAACCGTATTCGGCCAGCACAAGATCGTCATCATCGAAGGAGCCGTTCGTGCGTGTCAGAACAAGCGTACCGAGACGGTCTCCTCCACCTGTAATTGGTACTACAGTCATGATTTCTTGTTCGCCAAGCGCCGGGAAAGTCTCATAGACCCCCGTATCCGGAGCAACGTTTGTTACGGGTTCCTGCATGTCCAGAAATAGGCTGTTACTCACTTGCGGAAAGCGCAGCTCTTCTACTGACATCGAACGAAGCGTGTCATGATCATAAGGATTCACGGCCGCGCAGCCTAGAACCTTTCCTTTACGGCTGACCACAAACACGTTGGTCTGTATGGTACTGCACAATACCTCAGCCATCTCTCTGAAATTGAGCGCTTTGCCGGCTGCTCGCTGCAGCAGCCGGTTCAACGTTCTTGTTTTTGTAAGTAAAGTCATTCCAAAGCCTCCCAAAGCTCATCCCAACTACATTTCACTACAATATATATTGACTCAAATCGCGATTTTTCGCAATGCCTCCCACTTTTTCACGCACGTATTCGGGAGTTATGACCATATGGTCAAGGGTAATATCCGGTGCTTCGAAGGAGAGATCCTCAAGCAGCTTCTCCAATATGGTATGAAGTCTGCGGGCACCTATATTTTCGGTATTGCGATTTAAATCGGCTGCGATCGAAGCGATCTCTTTAATGGCATCGTCAGAAAATTCAATCGTAATACCTTCCGTTTGCAGAAGGGCTGCGTATTGTTTCGTTAAAGCGTTTTTCGGTTCGGTCAGAATGCTGACGAAATCCTCCAGGCTAAGCGACGTTAATTCCACCCGGATCGGGAAACGTCCCTGAAGCTCGGGAATCAGATCGGACGGCTTCGCTACATGGAAAGCACCGGCTGCAATAAACAGAACATAGTCCGTTTTTACCGGCCCGTATTTCGTCACGACCGTGGATCCTTCCACGATTGGAAGAATATCACGTTGAACGCCTTCGCGGGACACGTCGGGACCATTGCCTCTCGACGGACTTGCAATTTTATCAATCTCGTCGATGAAAATGATACCGGTCTGCTCCGCGCGGGAGACAGACTCGGCAATGACGTCATCCATATTAATAAGCTTGTTGGCTTCTTCCTGAATGAGTACTTTGCGGGCTTCTTTAACAGGCAGTTTGCGCTTCTTGGTCTTCTTCGGCATGAATTGTCCCAGCATTTCCTGCATGTTCATTCCGCCTAGGCCATCCGGTCCTTGACCGCCAAGCATATCAAGCATCGTCGGGGTATTATCCTCAATCTCAACCTCTACGATTTCGTTCTCGAGTTTGCCTGCAGCCAAGTCATCACGCGCCTGCGAGCGTTTGGTGATAATAACGTTATCGTGCTCAGGCTCTTCGACCGTTTCCTTATTGTTTTGCTGATTGCCAAACAGCATTTCGAACGGGTTTTTGGATTGCTTCTCTTTTACTTTAGATGGGACAAGCAGCGTAACGAGCCGCTCATTTGCGAGCTTCTCCGCTTTATCCTGAACAGCCTCCGTCTTTTCCGCCTTCACCATCCGGATTGCCGTCTCTACCAGGTCCCGCACCATCGACTCTACATCACGGCCGACATAACCTACCTCGGTGAATTTGGTCGCCTCTACTTTAATAAAAGGAGCCTTGACCAATTTCGCCAGACGTCGCGCAATTTCCGTTTTGCCTACGCCGGTAGGACCAATCATCAGAATGTTTTTCGGAACAATCTCATCGCGAAGCGTCTCGTCGAGCATGCTTCTGCGATAGCGGTTACGGAGTGCAATGGCGACAGATCGTTTTGCGGGCTTTTGTCCCACAATATATTTATCGAGCTCTGCTACGATTTGACGAGGGGTAAAAGCTTGATTTACCATATGATATCTCCTCCGCTTCAACCAATTTCTTCTACAATAATATTATGATTCGTATAAACGCATATGTCGGCAGCCGTTTCCAGCGCTGCTCTTGCGATATCTTTTGCTTCCATATGGGGAGCATGCTTCTGCAGCGCTCTTGCGGCGGAGAGAGCATAGTTGCCGCCCGAGCCGATAGCCAAGATGCCGTCATCCGGTTCGATAATTTCCCCGTTACCGGAAATTAGAAGCAATCCCGTCTGATCCATAACCAGCATAAGCGCCTCGAGCTTGCGGAGAATGCGGTCGGTACGCCAGTCCTTTGCCAGCTCAACGGCCGCACGCTGAAGGTTTCCGTGATGCTCCTCCAGCTTTGCCTCAAACTTCTCGAATAACGTAATCGCATCGGCAACCGAACCGGCAAAGCCCGCAATGACTTGCCCGCGGTACAAACGACGAACTTTTTTCGCTTTATTTTTCATCACGACGCTGTTTCCAAAGGTTACCTGTCCATCTCCGGCAATTGCTCCTTTACCTTCGTGACGCACCGCGCAAATCGTGGTGGCGTGAAATTCCATCTCCATCTCTTCGCCCTCCTATAGCCCGCAGATTATTAAGTTCAAGTGTATACGGTTGTGCTGCCCCTCAAGCGGTGCAGCGTTCGACTGTTTATACGTTCAGATGATCGAAATGTTCCTTCTTGAAGCGCTCCAGGCTATCCAGCGCACGGTTCGCAATCGCTTCGTTCTTTTCCTTCTTGTTGCGGATCCGGTTCTCAAGCGGCGGGAACAAGCCAAAATTCGCGTTCATCGGTTGGAAATGCTTGAAATCCGCCGTTGTAATGTAATGCGCCATGCTGCCCAGCGTTGTATCCTCCGGCAGTACGAGAGGTTCAAGACCGCGTGCCAGTCTCGCTGCGTTAAAGCCGGCAATCAGGCCGGAAGCAGCGGACTCCACATAACCTTCTACGCCCGTCATCTGACCGGCAAAGAATAGGGTGCTGCGGTTTTTGAGCTGATAAGTCGGCTCCATGACCCGCGGCGAGTTAATAAAGGTATTGCGGTGCATAACCCCAAATCGCACGAATTCCGCATTCTCAAGGCCAGGGATCAGGGAGAATACCCGCTTCTGCTCGCCCCATTTCAAATGCGTTTGGAAGCCTACCATGTTGTAGAGGGTTCCGGCCGCATTATCCTGGCGAAGCTGGATCACGGCATGCGGAAGTTTACCGGTATGCGGATTAACAAGACCAACCGGCTTCATCGGTCCGAAGAGCACGGTTTGCTTGCCGCGGCTCGCCATTACTTCGATCGGCATACAGCCTTCGAAATAAACTTCCTTTTCGAAATCTTTTAACGCAGCGGTCTCCGCTGTCGTCAGCGCCTCGTGGAAAATCTCGAATTCTTCTTCAGTCATCGGGCAATTCAGATATGCCGCTTCGCCTTTGTCGTAACGGGATGCCAGATAGACCTTGCTCATATCAATGGAGTCTTTCTCGATGATCGGAGCTGCCGCATCATAGAAGTAGAAATATTCTTCGCCAAGCAAGGTACGGATCTTCTCGGACAGAGCAGGCGCAGTAAGCGGGCCAGTTGCGATGACAACAATGCTGTCTTCCGGAATATCCGTTACTTCTTCCGTGCGCACCTCTACAAGCGGATGTTCATGAAGAAGACGCGTTACTTCCCCGGAAAAACCGTCGCGGTCAACGGCAAGCGCTCCGCCTGCAGGTACGGCGTGACGATCCGCGCTGCCGAGAATAAGAGAGTTCAGGCGGCGCATTTCTTCTTTCAGCACGCCTACGGCGTTAGCAAGGCCATTGGCGCGCAAGCTGTTGCTGCACACGAGCTCGGCAAAGTTTTTAGTATGATGGGCAGGCGTTTTGGTCTCTGGACGCATCTCGTACAAAATGACGGGTACGCCTTGGGATGCGATCTGCCAAGCTGCCTCGCTTCCTGCTAGACCTGCTCCGATTACGATGACTGGTTGTTGAACTGACAATGTAAAGACCTCCAATATATGCTAACACGGCAGTGAAAACACAGCTGTCCTCCCTGCGTAAGGGAGGACTGTCGTGTGGCCGCATCTGTTTCTTTAGTTTAGGCTTGTTCTTGCTCGTCTTCGGTGATTTCTTCCGAATAATCGCAATTCGGACATTGCAGCTTCGCGCCGCTGCGGTTGCGTTTCTCGACAAGCATCGAATCGCAATTCGGACAAGGCTTGTTTGTCGGCTTATCCCAGGACACGTAGTCGCAGGTGGGATAAGTATCGCAGCCGTAGAAGATCCGTCCTTTCTTGCTGCGTCGCTCGATGATTTTGCCCTCGCCGCATTTCGGGCAAGTTACGCCGATATCCTTGACGATTGGCTTCGTGTTACGGCAGTCCGGGAAGCCGGAGCAGGCAAGGAACTTGCCGAAGCGCCCCATCTTGAACACCATATGGCGGCCGCATTTCTCGCAGATTTCATCCGAAACCTCATCTTGAATCTCGACTTCCTTCATTTCTTCCTCGGCGACTTCAAGCCGCTTCTCGAAAGATTCGTAGAAGTTAGAAAGGACTTTAACCCAGTCCTCCACCCCATCCTCTACATGGTCAAGATCCGTCTCCATCTTCGCCGTAAACTCGGAATCCAGAATTTCCGGGAAAAATTCCTCCATCATCTGATTGACCAGGTCGCCCAGCTCGGTTGGAATGAATTTCTTCTCTTCGATCGCTACGTATCCGCGTTTCTGGATCGTTTCCAGCGTCGGCGCGTACGTACTTGGACGTCCTATGCCAAGCTCCTCCAGCGTCTTAACCAATCTTGCTTCGGAATAACGCGGCGGCGGTTGGGTGAAATGCTGCTTCGGTTCGATGGAATCCGAGTTCACGACATCACCGATTGCAAAAGGCGGCAGGAATTTATGTTCCTCCTCCGTGCCGTCGTCATTGCCCTCCACGTAAACCTTCATGAAGCCGGCAAACTTGATCTTCGAACCGCTCGCACGGAAAGTGACGTCGCCGGAAGCAAGGTCTACCGTCATCGTATCAAGCACGGCGGAAGCCATCTGGCTGGATACGAAACGTTCCCATACCAGCTTATACAAGCGAAGCTGATCCCGCGAAAGGAACGGCTTCATGGATTCCGGGTCGCGGAGCGTCGATGTCGGCCGGATCGCCTCATGGGCGTCCTGCGCATTGCTGTTTTTCTTCGTGTAGACGCGCGGCTGTTCCGGATAGAACGACGGGCCGTATTTTCCTTCAATATACTCCTTCGCTTCTTCCTGGGCAACCGGTGAGATCCTTGTCGAGTCCGTTCTCATATAGGTAATGAGACCGACTGTCCCTTCCTTGCCTAACTCAACGCCTTCATACAGCTGCTGGGCCACGGACATCGTCTTGGAAGCACGGAATCCAAGCTTGCGTGCTGCCTCCTGCTGCAAGGAGCTCGTAATGAACGGCGGAGCCGGGTTGCGAAGACGTTCTTTCTCTTTTACTTCGGCTACCTTGAACTGATTGCCAGACAAGGCTGCTAGAATCGCCTGCATCTCCTCTTCGTTGTGGAGTTCCCGCTTCTCGCCCTTAATGGAATGGTATTTTGCTTCAAACGGAACGCCTTGCTGGGTAAGCTTTGCCGTGATGGACCAGTACTCCTCCGGAACAAATGCGTCAATCTCGTTCTCCCTGTCGATAATCAGCTTCACGCATACGGATTGTACGCGTCCCGCGGACAGTCCCTTCTTAACCTTCTTCCACAAGAGCGGACTAATCTTGTAACCGACAAGGCGGTCAAGAATACGTCTGGCCTGCTGGGCATTCACAAGATCCATATTGATCTTGCGAGGCGTTTTGAAAGCATCCTTGACGGCTTGCTTCGTTATTTCATTAAATACGACACGGCAGGTATCCGACTCGTTCAGCTCCAGATAATGAGCCAGATGCCATGCGATCGCTTCTCCTTCGCGATCGGGGTCGGCTGCGAGAAAGACGTGTTTAACCTTTTTGCTGGCGTCCTTCAACTCTTTTAATACGCTGCCCTTGCCTCGGATCGTAATATATTTCGGCTGGAAGCCGTTTTCCACTTCGACGCCAGTCTGACTTTTTGGCAAATCGCGAATATGGCCCATCGATGCTTTAACGATATATTTGCTGCCCAAATATTTGCCGATCGTTTTTGCTTTGGCCGGTGATTCTACGATTACTAATGAATCTGCCACATTAGGCGCCCCCTCTCTCCCTACATGTTACAACGCTATATAAACTGCCCCTGGCTGTTGTTCGATTTTCCGTTTTATACATAAATTTATCAGAAGTGCGCTTAAATGTCCAAAAGGGATCATCGTAAGCTGGTGCAATTCGTTAATTGTAAGCGGACGATCGCGCAGTAAATCGATTATTTTCTGCTCCTCGGCATTCATGCTTGCCGCGGCGACGGCCGCTTGTTTAGGCTTTGTCAGTGCCGCAAGCTTCTCTTCAAGCCAGCTGTATTCCTCGAGAATATGATCGGCGCTGCTGACCAGCTTCGCTCCTTCGCGGATCAGACTGTTAGGCCCCTCGCTCTTGGGCGATGAGATCGGTCCGGGTACGGCAAATACATCACGCCCCATTTCGAGCGCCTGGTCTGCCGTAATAAGCGAGCCGCTTCCCTTCGCTGCTTCCACAACGATCGTCCCCAGCGATAACCCCGCTATGATCCGGTTGCGTAGCGGAAACATTCCCGGATGAAGCGGCGAGCCAACCGGAGACTCCGACAGAATTAGCCCTTCCCGTATAATTTCCTGGTAGAGCGATCGGTTCTCGGGCGGATAACAAAGATTAACCGGACTAGCCAGTACGGCAATCGTGCTTCCATGGCCCCGCAAAGCCGCTTCATGCGCTTTGCTGTCAATCCCCCTGGCAAGACCGCTCACTACGGTCAAACCTCGCCTAGAAAGCTCCTCAGACAGCGCTAAAGCGGTGTGCCTGCCATAGGCGCTGGGATTTCTGGTCCCTACCATTGCAATCGAAGGTCTCTTCAAGAGCTCAACGTTCCCAAGAGCATACAGCACCCAAGGCGGCTGCGGTATCCGTCGAAGCTCTTCCGGATATGCCTCGTCATACGGAGTGATCACTGCTGCACCAAGCTCCTGAGCCCGGAGATAAGGCGACTCTGGCCAATCAAAAGGATCTTGCCATCGTCTGGCCGCAGCCTCTGCTTGCGCGCGTCCAAAACCGATTGCCGTCCAATCGAAAGCGCTCTTGCCATCCAGGCTCTCCCAAGCCTTATGGGCAACCGCTTTCTGAACGGTATGCCATCCTATGCCCGAACATTCGTGGAGCATGATAACCATCTGCTTACATTTATCAACGTTTAGCGTCATTCTTGCCGCCCTCTCCTCTGGGGAGGTCAGCCTGCATTCTTTCCTATTGTGCGTTACATGGCAAAAGAATGCAAGTCAACCCGAAATTTTATGAAAAAAAAAGCAACCTTTCAAGCCCAAAACGGGCATTGAAAGGTTGCTTACCTTTACTGCTTCATTAATATGCTATTAAACGATTAGGCTTGAGCAACGCCAGTGGTGCATTTCTCAAGCAGGCCTTTTTCTTCAAGCACCGATACGAGCGTCGAGCCCATGTCGGAAGGCGTTGGAGCAACTTTGATTCCGCACGCTTCCAAAGTAGCGATTTTCTCGGCAGCCGTACCTTTGCCGCCGGAAATAATAGCGCCCGCATGACCCATGCGTTTGCCCGGAGGCGCTGTAGCGCCGCCGATGAAGCCGACAACCGGCTTCTTCATGTTCGCTTTGATCCACTCAGCAGCTTCTTCCTCTGCTGTACCGCCGATCTCGCCGATCATGATTACCGCGTAAGTGTCCGGATCTTCATTGAAACGGCTCAAGATATCGATAAACTCGGAGCCTTTAACCGGGTCGCCGCCGATACCTACTGCGGACGATTGACCGATACCGCGAGTGGAAAGCTGGTGAACCGCTTCGTAAGTCAGAGTTCCCGAGCGGGAAACAACGCCTACATGGCCTTTCGTGTGGATGTAACCCGGCATAATGCCGATTTTGCACTCGTCAGGAGTAATAACGCCTGGGCAGTTAGGACCGATCAGAGTCGTTTTGCTGCCTTCCATGTAGCGTTTTACTTTAACCATATCAAGTACTGGAATACCTTCCGTAATACAGATAACCAGATCAAGGCCAGCATCTACCGCTTCCATGATCGAGTCTGCTGCGAATGCAGGCGGCACATAGATAACCGATGCTGTTGCGCCAGTAGCTGCTACCGCTTGTTCAACTGTATTGAATACTGGAAGAGATACAACGTTGCCGTTTTCCAGTGTGATATCGACGTTAGTGCCGCCTTTACCAGGAGTTACGCCGCCTACCATTTGCGTACCGTAGTCCAATGCGCCTTTCGCATGGAACAAGCCAGTTGCGCCTGTAATCCCTTGAGTGATTACTTTTGTATCTTTGTTAACCAAAATACTCATCGAATTTCACATCCCCGTTAATAAATTCGTACTATTTGACGAGATTAACGATTTTTTGTGCGCCGTCTGCCATCGAGTCAGCCGCAACAATGTTTAATCCCGATTCGTTCAACATTTTTTTACCAAGCTCAACGTTAGTACCTTCCAGTCTTACAACGAGCGGACGGTCCAGGCCAAGCTCTTTCGCAGCTGCGATAACGCCATCAGCGATAACGTCGCAACGCATAATGCCGCCGAAGATATTAACGAAGATACCTTTTACGTTCTCGTCGGACAGAATGATTTTGAACGCTTCAGTTACTTTCTCTTTTGTAGCGCCGCCCCCTACGTCAAGGAAGTTGGCAGGGTCGCCGCCGTAGTATTTGATGATGTCCATTGTAGCCATCGCAAGACCAGCGCCGTTAACCATACAGCCGATGTTGCCATCAAGCGCGATGTAGCTCAGGTCATATTTCGATGCTTCGATTTCTTTCGCATCTTCTTCTTCCAGGTCGCGCAGCGCCACGATATCTTTGTGACGGTACAGAGCGTTGGAGTCGAAATTCAGCTTCGCGTCAAGCGCCATAACGTTGCCGTCGCCGGTAACAACAAGCGGGTTGATCTCAGCGATGGAGCAATCTTTATCAACGAATGCATTGTACAGAGCGATCATGAATTTAACCGCTTTGTTAACAAGCTCGCCAGGAATGTTGATTGCGTAAGCAAGCTTGCGCGCTTGGAATACTTGCAGACCGATTGCCGGGTCAATGACTTCTTTGATGATTTTCTCAGGCGAATGAGCTGCTACTTCTTCAATCTCCGTGCCGCCTTCTTCGGAAGCCATCATGGTTACGCGGCCAGTGCCACGGTCGATAACGACGCCTACATAGTATTCTTTCTTGATGTCGCAGCCTTGCTCGATAAGAAGACGTTTAACTTCTTTACCTTCCGGGCCTGTTTGATGAGTAACGAGCACCTTGCCAAGAATTTCGCTGGCATACGCACGAACTTCATCGATGTTTTTCGCTACTTTAACGCCGCCCGCTTTACCGCGGCCGCCAGCGTGAATTTGCGCTTTTACTACTACCACTGGGGTACCCAGTGCTTGCGCAGCTTCTACCGCTTCGTCAACGGAGAAAGCTACCTTTCCTTCTGGAACAGCAACGCCGTACTGTTTCAGTACCTCTTTGCCTTGATACTCATGGATATTCATTGTTAGAAATCCTCCATTTCACAGACTCAACTTCAGTCATATGTA
This sequence comes from Paenibacillus sp. ATY16, assembly GCF_003399985.2. Classification (NCBI taxonomy): domain Bacteria; kingdom Bacillati; phylum Bacillota; class Bacilli; order Caryophanales; family Paenibacillaceae; genus Paenibacillus; species Paenibacillus sp. ATY16. Next base: position 104,905 of record NZ_NMOK02000008.1, read on the forward strand.
CACAAACCTTAATCATTGTAGCATTATTTATGCCATATTTCGACCCTTCGGGTTTCGGTTTTTTGATATGGATTTGATCTCAAAATGAGATTAAATCACCGACGGACTCCTGTAGTATGCCCTAATTTCTTGAAGAATTCATACTTGTTTTTCCAATATTGACAGACTTGTCTTTTTTACACTATGATGGCTTTAACGATAACTTTATATAACGAGATTCGGACGTAAGGAAGCACCTTCATCCTATTTTTGGAGGTGCTTTTTTCTATGTTCAGTTTAATGCATAGCAGCAGCGTTCTTGGAGTTGAAGGCAAAGAAATTTCCGTGGAAGTCGATATAGCCAACGGTTTGCCGCAGGTCAGCGTCGTTGGACTGCCCGACCCCGCCGTCAGGGAATCTGTAGAAAGGGTCCGCGCAGCGATTAAGAACAGCGGATTCGCTTTCCCGCTGGAACGCATTACCGTCAATCTGGCTCCGGCGGATTTGCGCAAGGAAGGCACCGCCTTCGATCTTGCGATTGCGGCGGGTATTCTGACCGCGAGCGGTCAACTTGAAGCGAAGCCTTTCGAGCAATCGATGCTGATCGGAGAATTGTCCTTGAACGGCGATATCCGTCCCGTGCCCGGCGTTTTGGCCATGATCGAGCAAGCCAAGCGATCCGGCATCCGCAAGGTACTGCTGCCTCTGGCAAATGCCAAGGAAGCCGCTTGGATAACGGAGATGGAGCTGTATGCGGTAACCCATCTCAAAGAGCTTCTCACCCAGCATAAGGGCACTGAAGCTTGGTCCGACATCCGGTTCGACGCCGCTGCCAGCAGGGAGCTTGCTTCTGCCGCCGCGGCTGAAGAGCATGCGGTTGATATAGGGGATTACAGCGATGTATACGGGCAGCAGCAGGCCAAGCGCGCATTGTTAATTGCCGCAGCCGGGAAACACAACATCCTGGAATTGTGTAACATTGTCATGCAAAATACGACCTTCAAAATCCAACACCGTAAACACATATCACATATATATAGAAGAAAAAAAGGTGATGCGAGTTTGCACCACCTTTAAATATGACTTAAATCTTCAAAAACCGTGAATTCATATGTCACAACTGCTTCACGTCTGGATGATTGTTTCTTTTCCTTTTTAGTGATGTACTCGACGATCTTATCGCTAACGATGAACTTTGAGATCAGATTCAGAATCTCTTCATGGCTGTACTCGTCTTTAACGGTCAACTCATTCAACTTCGAAATTCTTTCCTCGATTATTTTAATTTGAGTAATTATGTCTTCGTTTGTCTTTGACAACTCATTGATTTCGCTTTTAAGTGTTTCACGCCTTTCGTCAATGTCCCGCTTCATATTATCAAGTTGAGTTTCCTTAAATATGCCTTTGACAAATAACTGAACTAACCGTTCTTCTTCTTCATCCAATTCCGCCATTTGCGAAACTTTTGTGTTTAGTTCTTCTTCAGTTGGATTATCAATGCGGTCTTTCAAACTTTTGATTTGGGCTCGAAACGCTGCCTCTTGCATTTCCTTTTGCGATAAGAAAACTGAAATAAGTCCATTTGTACGTATATCTTCTAATTGCGCTAGAATATCGATTTCCTGCACATTTACACTATCACAAGCCATTACACCTTTTGTTTTCTTCGTTGAGCAGTTATAGAATACTCGTCCACGATCCATATTGCGTGTATATGTATTACCGCATATGCCGCAATATATCTTGCCCGCAAAATCCGATCTGCCGCGATGTATACCTCTCTGATTGACATGACTTATCTTACCAGAACGAATCGCCTTACATTTTTCGAACAATTCTTTTGTAATAATAGCTGGTATACGTTCGTGGTTTTCATGAACTAACCGTTTATCTGTTTCGGTTAGCTTGGGGGTTATCTTATTGAATACAACACCTGTATCGTACTTATAACGAACCAAGGTTCCAAAGTATTTTTCTTGATCTAACATCTTTTTAATGAAGGAAGGCATAAACGACTTCCCTTTTCGGGTCTTTATTTTATTTTCCTCAAGCCAATTAAGAATTCTTCGGATGCCATATCCTTGGGAATATAATTCGAAGACCTTTCGCACAACCTTAGCTTCCTCTTCGATTATCTCCAGTTTATTGGCATCACGTAAATACCTGTATCCATAGATGTTTCCATTTGTCATAATAATACCTTTCCTGGCTGATTCCGCATGACCAAAACGAACTTTTACAGACTTGTCGATACTTTCTTGCTGGTCAAAATTCAAAAACAAGTTTAACGTAAATTCTTTTTTATTTGAATCAAAAAGAAGGTTTATATCAAGAAAATACACATAAACGTTCTTAATTAAGAGTTCACGTAAAATATCGATAGCTGACACATTTCGGGCAAATCGACTTGAATTTTTGACGTAGATAATATGAAACAATGGCTCTCGTTTGGAAGCCGTGAAGACTGTCTTATTTTCATTAATCTTTGTTGCATCAAGCCCAGCATCAAAAAGCATTCGATTAAACTCATCACGTTTATTCAACGAAGTTCCGCTAACTCCACGGTCTGCATAGATATGATAAAGTTCATTCCCCTTAATTTTAGAGATTTCACGTTCAAAATAACTATGTTGATTCTTAAGGCTGTTATTCTGCTCATCAGATCCCGTACTAACCCGACAATATGCTACTACTTTTATTTTTTTTGTTTGGTTTTGCATTTCAGCTTCCATTTCATTAAGTACAATACTATTTGACATTTTGGCACTCTCCCTCATCATGACAATGTTTCACACACAAATATTTTAACATTCTAATGGTAATTTTTGTAAAAAAAATTGATGCAAAACAAACTCTCTATTCGACTTTCAATAACTTGTCAGTCATTTCACGAGTGCCATTTTCAAACACAAAAATCGTGTAGAGGTAACTTCCAATTTTGATTTGATAGTTAATTTCAACATTGTCTACTTTAGTTTCTTTAGCCATATAGAACACCCCATTTTTGAGTAATACATCATTCTATATGAGTGATTTCAAAGTGTAACCTTAGAGAATAATTTTTTTTCAATTTATGAAGGAGAATAGTTGCTGTGAGGAGAATTGGAGATAATTACCATTATTTGTTAGTTTTGAGGAGAGGTGTAGTTAACATGCTCTATGCACGTGAGGAGATTATGAAAGAACTTTCTGAAAAGTATTTCATGTTTTTAAAAACCTTACACTTCAATGATCCACTTTATATGCAAGCCATTAGTGAAGGAAAAAGAAAATTTCTACCCGCATTACATATGCACTTAGCATCAAGAGGTCTACCTAATACACACCGCATTTTTACAACAGATTTTATTACATCAAAAGCATTTGAGAATATTCGAAAAAAATCATTTAAAGGTTTGCAATATGAACACATTGTACCGAAGGCCGAATATATACACGATATCTGTGAGCAAGCCGCTAAAAATAATTCTCTAACTGTAGAATCAATAAGAGAACTTATAAACCGTTATTTATGGACAGCAACAGTGACAAAAGAAGAACATCATAAACTCAAAAAATCAATGCCACGATCGTGGGATGGTGTTAATATTATGGCTCGTTATGAAGCAGCTGGGATTCAATTGCTTCCACATGATAAAAGCTATCTGTATAAATCATAAAAACGAAATTTTATCCAACCAACATGTAGACATCTAAATTTAGATATGTTATTTTGGATGTGTAAAATCACATGTCTAAGGAGTGATAAGATGTCAAACAGAGATGAATACCTTGATTTCTTTGCACAGAATCCTAAGTACAACGGTTATCTTAATTCCAGATCTTTTGAAGAGTTGTATTACTGGCTTGGAGAGGCATGGCAAATTTACGATATGATTACCATTTGCAAAAGTAAAAGACCCGCCATTGAGGCTGTAGCAAAACAAATAGAGTTAAAGTTCGGAAATCGGACTGATATTAACGTTAAAGAGGATTTTGTTAAACAAATGATCGGAACGGCTGTCAAACATGTTCTTAGTTATTATGGGTACATTACAACGATCCAAAAGACCTTCCTTAAAGGAAGTGCAGAGTGGTTTAAAAGTGGGATGCATTACGAGTTTGATGAAGCTGCTCCAGTTAAAAAAAAATTGCATTGGGAGCCTAAAATTATAAATCTCGATTAAAGCAAAAAAATATGCTCAATGGGAACAGAATCCCACTGAGCATATTGGAGAGAGATGGAATGAGAAGAGGAACTTTAATTTCCTCATCTCTCCATTCTTCTTTATATAAAGATTCTCTATTTTAAGATATTAAGCCTTGATTTCAAGCAAACGGATTGCATCAGTATTTACTACTTTAGCATCCATGTAGATATCAGCAACAAACAAAGAAGAACCACGTAGAGCTTGAGTCGTATCTGCATTAATATGTTGGAGATTTAAACCCTTTTTAATCATCGTTGCTACAGCCACACCAAGGTTTACTAGAATAATCGGATTGGAACCGGTTTCAAGATCAGGCATAGCATCACTGATGATAATCGGCAGACCCAACATAGTATATCCTACTCCTGTTTTGAATTCATCAAGGTAGTATTGGTTGTTACCATCTTTAAGTTTACTGATTGTCGAGAATGTTTTACGATTCATAATAAATACAGCATCTCCGACCAATTGCGGATGCATAGAGTTAAACAAGTCCTTCAAATCATCAGTACCAATAGAACCAGAAATCGATGTAGTAATGATGGAATCAGTAGGAATGTCAGCATTAAGAATACCTTCAAAGGATCCATTAGCAGGATCACCATTAATCAGTCCTCGATCGATAGTAGTTGCAATCCTACGAATGAGAGTATCCGTAGCATACGAACTAATATCAATAGCAGCATCATTAATCAAGTGCTGCGATAATTCTATAGCTGTACCAACTCGTTTTTGGTCAAGTTTCACTTTATCCATTTGGAAGTCAGACGGGTTTATGTTATTCATTTCCCCAATAAAACCGGCATCCCCAATAGCTTTTTCACGAAGGATTTCCAAGTGGCCCGATTGACTAGGATAAATTTTTGTTCTACCGAGCAATTGCCCAGTTTCAACAAGCTTCTTTACAACTTGATCAGAAATCGTAGTAGGAACTGTCAAAGATCCAGCAGGTTGACCTGTTGTAATAGCCCGATACTCTTCGGAGTTGCTTAGACCTTTAAAGAATTGCTCAAGTCCCCGTTGTTCAATATCATTTTCAGATGTTACACTCACTGTTTCAATCATATTATATCTAACCTCTTTTTCATTAAGTTGTTTGTTAATTTCATCAATCTTTGCTACCAAATCATTTCTCACTTCTCTGAGAGCTTTTTTATTCATATCTGTACCTCCATCTTCAATCGTTGTTGGAATTACAACGTCCTCGACCAAATCAATACCGCGCGCCGATATTGTAGATTGAGAATAAGCTGCATCACGGACAACAGAGACCTCGAAGAGTTCGAGTTCTGAAACTGTCCTTTCATTGATACCATTTACCTTCCTCCAGGAATCTTTAATTGCACGAAACCCAAATGACATGTTCCGCAAGATTCCGGATTTGATGAGCTCGTAGTAGTCCTTGCCCCAAGATGTAGGTGCAATCTCAGCAGTCATATAAAGTCCTCTGTCATCTTCCTTTAATTGAAGTGAACGGTTACGAGTCGATGCTAAAACTTTTGAATTGTCATGTTCAGCAAGGAAGTGAATATCGCTTGCCTTTTCGAGCGCACGTAAAAAGGCACCCTTTGCGATTTTTTCTTTAAATCGCTCAGAGCGCCCTAATAGTTGGCTTAACTGTTCTGTTTTATTTACATATCCACTTACGGTCATTGTACCGTCAGAGCTTACGTTAAGCTCGTTCGGATTAAACCTGAGTTCCATCTTCATTTTCTTTACCGCCTTCTACTCCCATATTAAGAATGGTCAGCTTCCCTGTTTTAACATCCATAAGCACATGTCCTAGACTTAACAATCTGAAATCCGTAGTTTCAAGTTTGTTTCTGTCTAATTCACTACGAGCTTCATTCATTGTAATAAGACCTTTTTCAAGCTCCAAAGCAACCTTTTCTACTTGTTCTTTAGGGGTTCCACGAAGAATTTCCTTAGTATCGAACCGAAAGAAATAGCCATTATCCTTTTCACTCTCTAATAACAGAGCCTTGTCCAATGCAGATTCAATAGCAGTTATAATCGGTGTCAAAGTGTATTGAAGGAAATGCAGATTTTCGGCCGCATTACTGTTGTACTTGGTCAAATTTGAGTTAATCATGGATTCAGGAAGATTAAATAACTTTGCAACCTCACTAGCGGTTACTTTCTTTGAATCCGTTAACTGAAGTTGGTCAGGATTAAATGAAACTGGTTTGTATTGAAGACCTTCTTCAAGAATTACTGTCTTACCAGCGTTTCTTCCACCTTTGTAAAGTGATTCCCAACCTGCCCGTAAACGTTTTATAGCTACTTCAGACAATTTAGTAGTAGTTTCAATTACACCTGTCGGAAGAGCACCATTACTAAGAATATTGGAAGAAAATTCAATCTCATCTAATGCTAGTTGTAATAACGCTTCACCATTCTTTAAAACCCCACTTGAACCACTATCAATTAAAAGGATGTCCTCATATGGAATCTTAATAGCTTCACCCATCCCGCTATACACGACCTGTATATCACTCAAGGTAACGCGATCTTCAGTAAAAGACTTGAACTGTACATTTTTAGCATTCATAGCATGAAGCTCTGTCACAATGTTCCCGTTCCTTTTAACAAGCGATAAAGCTTTACCATATAGCAGATAATCTTCAACCAATTTCCGCTTATACTGTACTGAGTCACAAAATTCGTTAGCTTCAGAGTTCAGCAGTTTGATGCGATTATCACTAGGAACTTTAGCTATGTCTCCATCTTCATTTTCTTTATATAGATAAATGGGAAGTTGGGATATTGAGCCTGTGATTAGTTCCAGTGACGTTTTAGCTGTTGGAATTTTCTTCAGCTTGTCCTCGGTAATTGTTGACCCACCTAGCATCGAAGTAATTGCTAGTAAAGACCCATCAAAATCAAAAAAGGAACGTTCTTCAACGTCCTTTCTTTTCGAAAATATATTTGCTAGACCCATTTAATGGATCACCTCAGTTCATTTATTCTTCACAGCCTGTTCTTCAATTGGTGCTCTAAGAGAGGGTGACCCCCACAAGGTTATCATTGAACGTTCTCTCTTTTTTTCTCAAGCCACATGGGAGTAGTGCTTAAGATTTCTTAAAGTGTTTAAGAAAAATTCTACGTTCTTCCGTTGTCAGCTTGTACTTTATAAGCACCTTAGTAAGAAGATGCACCATAATCCTATTACTAATCAGATGTGACAATTGAGCATCAATCTGATCAAGTATTCTTTTATCATCTGTTTGATCTTTCAACTCTTGAAGCAAACGTTTCTGCATATCAATCAATTTCAATGTTTGGATCGCATTATCAATAACCAGTTGATCTAATTCAGTAAGCCTTTTGTTTGTTTTATCAATTTCATCAAACAATCTTTACACCACCTGTTTCTTTAACATATAAAAGGAGATGCCTCAACCAATGGAGGACTGGTTGAGGCTTATGAAAAATATAAAGCTCTAATCGAAAAACGGTGATGATGCTGCGTCCACCATCACAATATATATTGGAGAAAACTCTATCTCTAGAGGACAGATTTCAATAAATTCTTTCCAACTTTTTTATCAATCTTTCAAAGCGTCGTTTATTTGTTTTAAAATTACCGACCGCTTTCAACGTTTCAATCAAGTCACCTTTGTAGTGGTACCGCAGTAAGTCAATCATTGCAATATCTCCTTGGTTCAGAGTTCCATCTTCAATACCTTTTTCGATTAGTGCTTCAAGATCAACAAAAGGAATGATCTGGATTGGCCTAGTAATAGATTCCTTATCTGCAACGATCATCCTAAACAGTAGATGGTGGCCACTTCCTAATACTTCTACTTCAAGACCGTTTCCTTGTTTCTTATTAACCTTAACACCAGTTCGTCTTTGTACTAGTTCAAGCTTGGTATAAGATCTAACTATTGCCCCTATGTCTTCAAACAGCAGAACCTTTATTTTGCCTTTTACGATCTTGGAGGAACCCTGTTTGACATAATATTGTATCAGGTCATAGCAGCCCTCTATGAGGTTTCTAGCGTCCTCATTTTGCACAATTTGATAACACCATAGATCATCAATTGTTGCCCCTTGATTCAAGAGCTTGTAATCACTTTTTAACATCAGATAGACTGAATCCTCATACTTGATTATTCGCTCGTTGTTAATCAGTGCATTGGTAAGCAGAGCTTCAGCAGCCTTATCCTCATCATCATTTGAGTATGAAGGCAGTCCTTCCTCAAACAGTTCAACCTCTTGCATCCGTTTAGCATCTAAGATGTTGTACTCATTCTTTTTGGTGGTTAGGTTCTCTGTCTCAAGAATGTAATCAGCCAGGTATTCAAGTGTTTCCTGGACTCCTGTTGTAGTCCGATCACTCTTGGTCGTCTTCTTTCCATTCGATCTATAAAATCCCTCAATGAGGTCTTTGTTTTCAATAATTGTTAGTGCTTCATCCATCCGAACATCAGTGTTCCATGTATTGCTTATTTTTTGATCCTTCAACGATTCTCTCACAGCCGGCTTCATTTTCATTTTTCATCATCCTCCATAATAAAAAAGAACCCACCGAATTATCTGGTGAGTTCCTCTTTTGCTTCAACTATATTTTTTAGATTTTCTTTATGACCGTCAGGCCAATTTGTCGTTGAGTGGTACATATACTCCATAACAATGAAGCATTTGAGTCTTTATGGTTCTTTACCAGTGAGTCGAGTTCTTCATCCAGAACCTTTAACCGCTCGGAGTCAACATACTCAAACCTAGAGCCATATATATGATGTCTTAGAGCATATAGGTTAAGACTGACCACTGATAACAACATCTCAGTTCTATTCATTGTCATACTTCCTTTTTTCTGCTGCCAAATCTCGAATAATTTCGCGAAGATTTGATGAGTAAGGGTAAGCATATACCTTTTCACCAAAATAATGATCGTAATAAGAATGAGTCGCTTCAATTCCCAATGCCATTAGATCAGCCATAAAATACTTAGTAACGATAATCATATCCTTCTTCAATTTCACCATTCTCTAACACCTCATATGCAGTATAAGTAAAGCGCCAAAAACATAAGTAAATCCCTTAATGCTCCAAGCCATAAATAATTCCTCATCGCCGCTCTCTCCTTCGTTAATGAGTTTCTGTCAGCTGTTGAGTAAAATAAAAAGCACTACCATTTAGATAGTGCCGCTTACTGTACACCTTTAACTTTGTTCCAATATTTGTAAATGTAGACTAATGAAACTTTGTTGAACCCATGTTCAGCTAGTTCCTTGTTTAGTTGGTTCCAAACATCTTCATGTTTTAGTCCCTGCTGACGGAGTTCAAAAATTCTTTGCCGCTTGAATACAATTTCTTTTTCTCTTATTGTCATATACCTTTTATAATCCATTTCCATGACTGTCACTCCAGTTAAATTATATACGAGACGCTAGCATCGCTTCTAACGCCGTCGATTTCGAGCCGACCTTTCGGATTGGTGGAACATCTGGAACTTTGTAGAACGTCACTTCAAGCTTCTCACCATTGACCCATTCATGCTCCCAGTAACGCTCCCACTCCTGAGTCTTCTCATTGAATACTATCGGCCGACCAGTGAAAATGTCATTCTCAATTTTCAGTTCCTTTATGCTCGTCTCAGTAACTACTTGTTCGGGATACTTTGGTTGCTTCAAAAACTCGTAGGATTCAATAATCTCTTTGAATGATTTTTTGCCGATCTTTTCCGGCTCTGGTTTGGTCTCTTGAACATTCTCAAAGTCAGACCGTTCCGACCTATCTATAACCAACTCGAATTCATCTGTGACAATATCGGATGGAGTTGTATATATAACAGGTACGTCCGATTTTGTCACAGCCCAATAACGGATTTGTAGCCCATCTATTCGAGTCCGTTTTTGAATTATGCTAAAATTGATCTTCATTTGTTCAAAAATTCTATTAAGCTCATTAGGCTTTCTTACTTCCCGACCCTGGCTTCGTCTAATCTTATAATCATTTTTAAGAGCCAGAATAAATTGCTCCTGTTTTTGATCAAATAATTGCACATCTACCAATGACTCAAGGTATTTGGTCAGTTTTTGTCTGTCCAATTCCTTATCCACTTCAACGATAGGTATATTTGGATAATATTCATGTAATAGAGCCGCAAACCCATGCTCAAGAATATATTCAAACTGCCATTTTTTATTGTGGAGTGAAACAACGTACATCTCGTTAAGCATATGAGTGAATACTGGAGTGCCATCATCAGTCCAACTCGTACTTATCGTAATGAACCCCGGCAACTCTATTTTATTCCTCTTTGTTCGATTGACCTCTTCAACATATATGGTTAGATGCCCGTCGTTAATATATCGGTCAAGCCCGATTTCATCAATCAACTCAAGCTCTTTAAATTGACGATAAATTCCATCAACTTTGTTAAGCTCTTTGGTAATAGCCTGATGAGTAGGTTTATAGATGATGCCATAAATCTTAGTGCTTCTAACACGTGCAAACGCTTGTTGGACGGATTGAATTGTCCTAGGACGCATATAAGCAACGGTCTTAACAGAATCATCAAGAATATTGATTCCAGCTTCTAGAACCGATGTAGAGCAAATGACCTGAGATTCAAAATTTCCGTCTTTAATAATTCGACTCAGTTCAGCATTATTGATTTGATCCTTAAAATCCCGGTTATACCTTGAGCAAATAAAAGCGCTGCTTTCATATAAATTTTCAGATGCTTTAAATGCTTCGGTTGTCTTATCAAAAAAGATCATTGCTTTATTCTCTTTATTTTCAAGGTAATTTTTCATATCCGTATCTAGCGTTTCAAAGCTGCTATAAACATATATGCGATTAAGGTTGTTATTTTCACGGTTAGGTACCGTTAATATCTTAATATTGAGCGATTTATTTAGACTTTCTAATGGTTTTGGTGTACCAGTCATAAACAGTTTAATTGCTCGTTCGTTGTTCTTTAAAAACTCTAGGGATATTTGGCTTTGGCCGTTCCAACTGTCATCAACAAAGTAGTGAGCTTCGTCACAAATAATAACGTCATAGCTATATATTTCTATCAGAGATGCGTTATCGTAGTTCTTAATGTCATTCTCAAGTTTCTGATAATTGACGATCTCTAACATGTTGCCCTTTAGTTCACTCATAATTTGCTTAAGGAAGCCGTCTAAATCTGCCTTAGTCTGATTTTTCAAAGCGTTTCGGTGAGTTAAGAATAACACGCTCAGTCCGTTATCCTTGCAGTAGGGCAGAATAATGTCTTTTGCGGTTTGTGTCTTACCTGCTCCTGGCTCAGAATAAAGGCCATAAAATTTACCTCGCTCAAATATTTCAAATTCCTCGTTAGTGATTAGATACTTCTTTTCCATTCATTGAAAACTCCTTAGAAAATGTTTTATTAAATTTATCAAGGGCTAAATCAATATTTTTGTTTTGCTCAAAGTAAAAAATTAAGGTTCCTAATTTAAACTTGTTCGGTTTAATCCGTACTAACTTGAACCCTTTAGCCATAAGATAATTAGCTACATCTAGGTTGAAAATGGGATAATCTTTATCTTTCATCATTTCACCTCCAATATTTACCAAGAGTATTACCCTCATAATATATGTCGGTCTAGAGGCCCGTTGTAAACCAAAAGTAATAAAAAAAATGCACGGCTTACGCCGAGCATTTTGATATACGCTTTCTATGATACTTAATAAGCTCCTCTAACCTATCGTACCATTCCTTAGCTTCCTCTTCGGTCAGATAATCCACAAAACCATAAAAATCAAACTCAGCCATCTGAACATCCATCCATAACTCATCATCAGTCAATAGCTCAAGAAACTCTTTGTCCATTTAAGTGTCCTCCATGTATTTAGAATTTGTTCGCTACTACAGTTTGCAGATACTGCCTAACCTCAATTACTTCTTTCATGTCGTGCTTGTTATATTTAAGGAACTCAACAATTGAATCAACCGTGTCAATGATGGTTGTAAGGGCTATGTAATCACATGCTTCCTTTTTATAGCGAAGGTCATAACCTGCAAGGTGCTCCTTCTTACTTGCAATCAATTTTAATGAGTTGATAGCTACATTTGCCTGACTCTTCAACGCTCTTTGTTGTTCTGACTTGGTATTGCTTATTGCCTTCTTCATTTAACTTCCTCCTAGGATTGAATCACTGCCGTCTTAAGGCAGCACCTTTGAAATTGATTCTTAATATTCATTTTTCAATGATCGCTCTTACTATCACTTTTATTATTAAAAGAAAAACTCAAAACGTAAACCAGATCGAATAACTCCTTGCTCTCATTTTCTCACCTCGTTTTTTGCTTATACTTTGTTATATATACTTGAATTCAAAACGTAAACCAAACCAGTTAAAAGCAAAAAAACCACCCACATAAGTGGATGGTTAGACGTCATTATTATTTAACAACATAGATAGTATTTGACTCATTATTATCAGTATAGACAAGTCTTGAATATGATTTACTTTCTGTTAGTTTTAAATCAAAAAACAGTCTGATTCTTACCCCTTCGCCAGGCAGCAAAATCTTCTCTTTTAATTCGTACCAATATCCATTCCAAATACCCGGAGATCTATTGGCAGGTTTAATCTGTCTATCTCCAATAAGTGAAAAATTATCAATAGTTATTCTTTTAGGTGACTTCTTAGAAAAGTTGTTAATTTCGACTTCTATTTTCAGCACTTGATTTTCAAATGAGTTCTCATAGCATGAAAATAGAGTCTCGTTATAATAAGGAGTATGACTAAGAGTTGAATGTTCATGTTCTGTTGAGTTTTGTTCTGTTGAGTTTTGTTTTGTTGAGTTTTGTTCTGTTGAGTTTTGTTTTGTTGGATATTCTTTTGTTATAATTTGAGTAGCTTTTATTAGTTCTACTTTATTATATTTTTTAGTGGTTACTAAACTATATAAATAATCAATCTCTTTTATCCTTTTATTAATCTCAAAATTCTTAAAATATTTATTATCAATGAAAGTTAGAAACTTTTTGTATCTTCCATTCTCCCTTGCCTGTCTCATTTGAGATGAAATATGTACATATGTACGATACATCAAAGTATTTGTCACAAAATACTTTCTAATCTTTTTATAAGTTTTGTATGTCAATTTCTTTTCATCATAGTAAAACTTATAAGCTAAAATTGAGGAAGCATCTGATAAATTATTGCAATATTCTACTAGAATAGCCCAAATCCGATACAATACCAGTAACCCTTCAATTCTCCTTAATGTACTTTTATCAAAAAACTTAATGCTTTTAGAGATTTTTCTTAGTTCCAGTAAGGAGAGCTCAATCAATTCTATATCATGTATTATATAATGAAAACCACTAAGATCATCTTGATAGTAAAATGATTTTACTGTGCTATAGTGATCAATCAACTTAGGAGAAGCGTAAATCAGATTGTCACCAATATGTTTCTTTATCTTGTCCAAGATATCTTCTTCTCTAACTCCTAAATTGATATCATGATTCCTTCTGAAATGTGAAGATATATCAATATATGCATATATATCTAAAAGAATTGGAGCGTATAGCTTTTGGTAAACCTCTTTGTTACTCTTTTGCAGTTCTCTTTTAACAGTAAGTCTATGTGATATTAATTGAGCTACTGCGGCCCCTACAAATGCCCCAAATAGTGTAGCTGTTGCTGTAATCGCTACTGGTTTTAAAGTATCTGGCAGATTCTTGTATGGCTCTATCAATTGGTCTATTATTTGCTTTAGATGGTCTGGTATTTCCTTTAGATGGTCTGGTATTTTGTTGAAAAAGTTTAGTGTATCATTTAAAAAATCGATAATTTGCAAGTAATTATCACCCTTATCAGATTCATGTTTTATATTGCTTTCCTAATGATTATTATTAATATTTAACCAACTCAGGTTCTGAATAAGATCTAATACGAACCGAATTTGAAGTAAGTGTAAGATCAACTTTTTGTTTATAATAGTTACCTAATAAATCTAAAAACCCTATTTCAAGTTCATTAACGGACCTTTCATTCTCTATCAGAGGAAATATCATAAATATCTCAATGGAATCTCCAACTTTAATATAAGGACTCCCCTGAGCTATTGCCTGTGTATTTTCTATAATAGCTATTCTTTTTGTTTGAGCAAATTTATTTATGTCTACATTTGTAGCAAGTCCAATTCCAATGTTCTGTATCTTAAGAGCCAAACTGTCGTACCCGTTTACCTTATAGGAAACATTACTATGTAAAATCGCTCTCCCCTTATCCATATCCTCTGAAAAAATATGTGCTGGTTCTAAGCCTTCTTTCCAACGACGTGAACGTCCAATTATTTCTAAATGTAAATAAGGCAGAACCTGCATTCTCCGATCATTGAAGTCTTTTCTGTTAGAGTGATTCACTGTTAGATTAAATACAAATATCGTAGATGCTGCCCCAATAAGCGACCCAATTAAGTTTCCAAAATAGCCTATCCAATCATTATTATTAGCAGCAGGAAACCAATCTGGTGCCTTCAATAACATGATAAAATTCACAAAGACTCCAGATAACAGTATTATCGAGAGGATTATATAATAATACTTCTTTCTAGGACGATCAAACATAAAAACCCTCCAATACAACTATTTACACAAATAAAAACAGCCTCTAGCGATGCTTTCGCATAGAGACTCTTATCACCGATGCTTTCGGATGTAGGGCTATTTTAGCATATTATGTAATTTCCTGTCTAGAAGAACATTCCAGGTGATCGACAGGGGCTCTTAAGACCCATTGATTATGTAAGTTACTGGTGAAATGATTTAAAAAGGAGTGTATTATAGGATTAAACTGGTAACAAAGAGGGGTCATGATATGTCACGTTTTAGTGAAAGATTTTTAAATCATCCAATTCACGAGCAGCTAGTTTTATCAAACACACTCATTAATGATATTTCCCAATTGAAGAACGATCCTGATACTATTGTCGAGATTGATCGTTCTAAGCAAGTAATTTTGCTCATTCAAAATTTAATTAATAATTGTGATCCCAATTTGATTCATCTCGGATATTTGGACAATATTAACAATAGCATCACTCAAACTGTTCATTATTTAAATAACTATAAGAATGACCTGAATGTGTCTCATCTACACAATATGAATTTTCAGTTGGATGCAATTTTGCCACATGTTTCAAGTTTACTTTGCCCAGTGACTCCTAAGGATGTTGAAGGGATACAAGAATCAATAATCTCTTTTAGAGCATCAGCTATTGAAAATATGAAGAAGACTGAAATTCAATTTAAAAAGCTTGCAAATGCTAATTCGGAGTTAGAACAAGGGGTAAATCAAATATCCGCAACTGTCGATTTGCAAAAGAATCGATTTGATGAAATTATAAATAATTACCAGGAACAATTTAAACTGGCCGAAGAAAATCGGCTCAATCAATTCAATGAAGCAGAAAAACTACGCAGAGAGAATTTTAAGGCTCGCTTAGATGAGCATCGTGATCTTTCGCAACAGAATGAGAATAATCGTATTATTCAATTTAATGATTTTAAAAATAATTTAGAAAAAGAATTATCTCAGTTCAAAGATAAAAATTTACATCTTGAGACAAATTACAAAAAAATGAATGAAAATCTTGATGCGCTTTATAGAAAAAAAGGGGACACTCTGGAGGCACAATTTCAGGAGAAAGGTAACAGACTTGAAGAGGAATATCAAAAAATAGCCCAAATGCTACTTAATGATATGGAGAAATATAAACAACAAGCAGCCCAAAATCTAAACATGATTTCAGTTTCAGGTATGGCTGGTGGCTATAAGGATGAAGCGGATAAGGAAGCTGTGTCATTTGATAATTGGAGAAGGATAACTTTTATTTCAATGCTTATTTTAGCAGCTGCTTCTATTTGGATCTTTATGCATCCATTTACTGAAAACACCATGTGGAATGAATTGGCTAGGAAGATTTTTGTAGTTGGTGCCATTGTTACCATAACAGGTTACTCTGCACGACAAGCAAAAATTCACTTAGACGCCGAACGCAAATACAGAAAAATGGAATTGGAACTTAAAGCACTAAATCCTTACTTGGCAGAACTTGATGATTCTAAACGTAAAGAGGTCTTAGAAAAAATGACCAACGTCTTCTTTGGGAATAAAGAGACTGAAAATAATTCAACTGAAGAAAAGCCCTTATCGCTTAGCAATTTTCAAGGAATTGACTTTGTTAAGTTTATAGAGACTTTAACCGCATTGTTCCCAAAGAAGTAAATAATGTAGTGCTTTACCACAAGTCTAATACCTGTACTTTATTTTATCCCAATATCACGCATTTTATTGGGAAATCATTAGCATGACAATGTTACACAATATCCTGTTCGCGGGCCCGCCCGGAACCGGCAAAACCATGATGATCCGCCGACTCCCCGGCATCCTGCCTCCTCTTACTGAAGAAGAAGCTCTGGAAGTGACCAAGATTTACAGCGCGGCAGGCAAGCTGTCTACCGATGCTAAAGGTCTGATCAGGATTGCTCCCTTCCGCTCGCCGCATCACACGATATCGGCCGGAGGGCTCATAGGCGGCGGTTCGGTGCCGAAGCCCGGCGAGGTCACCCTCGCCCATCATGGCGTGCTTTATCTGGACGAGCTTCCGGAGTTCTCCCGAACCGTACTTGAAGTATTGCGGCAACCATTGGAGGACGGGATCGTCACCATAGCAAGGTCAAGAGCCGTATTTCATTTTCCGGCCAGGCTTATGCTGGCTGTCTCCTTTAATCCTTGCCCATGCGGGTATGCTGGCCATGAAACGGCCGAGAAACGATGCAGTTGCAGTGATTCCGCGATTGCCAAATACAAAAGCAAGATGTCCGGCCCCCTTCTTGACCGGATCGATATCCAGCTCGAGGTTCCCAGGCCGATTGAACGGGAAGGCGATGCGGAAATCCCTGCCGAAATGAGTTCTTCCCGGATGAGGCAGCTTGTGCTTGAGGCACGGACAAGAAAAGAAAGACGAGATGAAGAGCTCGGGCTCAAACCTGGAGCACGGCTGTCCGGAACATCGCTGAGGCGCTCTATTTTAATGAAGAAGGAAGCATTTGAGCTGCTTGACCATGCGCTTACGGTGCTGAATATAAGTATGCGAGCGTATGACCGTATTTTACGGCTGGCGAGAACCATCGCGGATGTGGAAGGCAGTGACTACGTGGAGGATGTGCATGTGGCGGAAGCGATTCAATACCGGAGACTTGATATATAAAAGCAAAAAGCGGCTTTCTACCGGTTAGAAAGCCGCTTTTAGATGTTTAATTTCGCCGATGGAGTCATCGCGGTTCATGGTGACCGCAATGACGTCAAACCGCATGGGAGGATAGGTTAAATGTCTCATTCGCAAATACACCTGGGCGACAAGCGCCACCTGCTGCTGCTTGCGCCGGTCTACGGATTCGGCCGCCGTCCCGAATCGACCTCCCGCTCTTCTTGTTCTTACTTCGACAAAAACAAGCGTATCATCGATGGTTGCGATAATATCGATTTCTCCGAATCGGCAGCGCCAATTCCTCTCGATGACGGTATATCCGTCGTTCTCGAGATATTGGCAAGCGGCCGTTTCGCCGGCCAGCCCGGTTTGCCTTCTGCGGTCCTCACTCATCCAAATCCCTCGCTCTCTGGTCGGAACGATAAACAAAGCTCAGGATCTCGGCGACCAGCGTATAAAGCTCGGGCGGTATCGATTGATCGACATCCAGCTTGGACAATACTTCCACAAGCGAAGTGTCCTGCTGCACCGGCACTTGATGCTCTGCCGCCTGCTCCAATATTTGCTCCGCCAAATAACCTCTCCCTTTGGCGGTTACGACCGGCGCTTTGTGCACGCCGGGCTCATATTTCAACGCTACGGCCTTTTTAACCGTCCTCTTCTCTTTACCGTTCTTCTGTTCCGAACTCATGCCCGTATGTCGACTCCTTTATAACGCGTGTTCACGAATTGAGCCGGATCCGGCATGATCCGTTTAACCCCTTCTCCCTCATCGCTATCCGCTCTTGTTGGAGTAGCGCGAAGGGATAAGAGCTGATAGCCTGCCTGATTAAGACTTGCCGTTATTTCATTGCGGGAGGAATCTACAAGCGCAGCTATTGCAGGATGATCGTTCCATAACGTCAAGCTGACGATTTTGTCCATGACATTCACGTCAACCAAGGTAGGTCCTAACGTCTTCATCGACAAATCGAACAACAAACGGCAATTCTCAGCGTCCAGCTGGCCTTGCCGCCCTCTTCTCGTCTGAATATGAACGGAAGCGGTCTGATTCCCATCCGGACCGGTAAGCGGCACGAACATCGTCAGATGGGAGAAAACGGCTCCGTTTCGTTCCGGTGATAACAGCAGCTGCTGTCCCGTTATCTGCTGGACGAGCTGTTGCGCGGTCTCGCGCAAAGCAGGCGGTGCGTCGCTGGATGCGGCAATGGCAAGCAGCGTACTCTTTAGCGATTCCTGCGCTGCAGGCTTGGCATCATCCGCGCTCACCCTGTCCGGCGACAGCTGTTGCGGTGTCACTAGCAACTCGCGGGATCGCTCGGTATGGACCGTTCTCTGCTCTTTGTCGAGAGGCGCGGCTGCGTCAGCCTGGTCCGGCTGTTGCCCTGCCGCTTGCTGCGCATTCGAGCTTTGACGCGTCTCATGGCGACCCTCTGCCGGCTGTTGGCGTGTTACCGCATCCGCAGAGCCCTGTGGACTGCGTGCAGCGATTGGCTCGTCTGCAACCCCGCTGTCGTTGCCATTGCCGCTGACCGCCATTGAAGCATCCTGCTCCTGAGGCTGAACAGCCCCTTGAGCGGGCGGGACCGGTAATTGCTTCGACAATTGATTCTCATAGTCGACGCCCATCCATTTCATCATCTGGCCCAGCCAGTTGCCGGATGCGGCTGTGCTGCCGCCCGTGGCCGCGCCAGGGCGGGCGCCTTGCGGCTCCGC
>NZ_NMOK02000009.1:0-87734 GCF_003399985.2 Paenibacillus sp. ATY16
TGTTGGTTCAATTCTTGTGCTGTTCATCTTGCTGGTGATCATCGTCTGCGGTTGCGGATTTGTAGGCGGTTGGGGTGGCGGCTGCGGCGGCGGTTACCCAGGGGTTGGAGGCGTAGGTACAGGTAAAGGTTACTACTAATCAATAAAGCATCATGCCTCCATGAATGCTGATGAATGTAATTCTTTAAAATATAGAGCGGACAGAAGGCCCCTATACGGGGTCTTCTGTCCGCTTGCGCCTGGCCTGTCAATCTTCCTATCAGGAGACTCATCCTAGCATGACGATTGCAAATAGCCTCTTATCTACGAGATAGAGGTCCAAGCAATTGCTAACATAGAAGCATAATCTATAGTGTATTCTAAATTACTAGGAGGTTTTATTCTTAATGGCATCTTCCGGTTTCATTCTTGTTCTGTTCATCCTGTTGGTCATTATCGCTTGCAGCTGTGGTATCTTTGGTGGTGGCTGCTCTTCTTACGGCGGATATCGGGATAAAAAAAGCTAATACAACTGGTTAGTGATTTTCATAAAAATAGCGTTGCAGGGAGCTATCCCTGCAACGCTATTTTTCTTTTTTAAAAGGCAAGTGAGGCACCCTTTTTATTTTCCGGCTTCCGCATGCATGGCATCCACCGATTTACTCATTAGCTTGAAAATAAAATTAGGCGCCATCCGGCTCATCAGCTTGAGCAGATTGCTTTGCCCCGGACGAATTTCAAGCTGATCCTTTTCCATCGCTTTAAGGACATGACTAACGAGCTCGGACACTTCCATCGCCGCGCTTCCTTTCATATCATCGGCTTCGAACGCGTCAACCAGCGTTGTTTTCGTTAATGGCGGAGCAAGCTCAAATACCTGAACCTGCGTATTCTTGAGCTGGGCCCTCAAAGAGCGGGTAAAGGAATGAATGCCGGCTTTTGTAGCGCCGTAGACGGGCGAGATCGCGAAAGGAACAAACGCCAATGCGGATGAGACATTCATGATGGCCGCGTATGGCTGCTTCAGCAAATGGGGCAGGAACTGGTTAACCATACGGACCGGTCCGCTCAGATTCGTCTCGATCTCGCGGCTGATGTCGAGGAGATCGACTTCCTTCTTCTGCAAATTGATTTTACGCATCAGGCCTGCATTATTAATAAGCATATTAAGCTCCGGGAATTGAACGATTACGCTGTTATGCAATTGGGCGATAGAATCGGGATTCGTAACGTCGCACGGGAACGTATGAAGCTTCGGGTATTGCGCTTTCGCTAGTTCGAGCTTGGCTTGATCCCGGCCAGCTACGATAACCGTATTGCCAAGGGCCGATAAGCGGCTAGCCAGCTCGAGACCGATGCCGGAAGCACCGCCGGTTATAAGAATGGTATTGGAATGAAGTTTCATTGGATTTGTCCCTTCGCTTGTGAGTTTATCGGCTGTATTTTACCATCCCGATCCCTATCTTGTCACCAAAATAAGGAATTGCGGAGACAAAACAAAGCAGAGGAGCATCGCCCCTCTGCTTGTCCCTTACTTAATATAATGGTTGCTGACAAGATCGCCCTGGATGGCGTCTGTTGGAATAATGAATTCCGGAAGGCCCATCGAGCCCGGAGCAACCTCATATTTATTAAATACGATAACCAGCTTGCCGTCTTTGTTAATATAGAAGCTCTGATCCTTCTTGATCGACGAGAACGTCTCCTCTTTCGAGATATAGTCCGTTGCTCCGGCAATCCAATAGATCTTGCCGTCATCGTTTTTCATCTGCTCTTTCATTTGGGCTAAAATATTGTTGCTTACCAGCTTTATATACTGATCATCTTTGAACAACATTGGCAATGTAATCAATCTCTGATTCTTCTTATCAATCGTATCAAAATGCATCACCGTGGAAGAAGATGCCGCCGTCTGCAAAAAATAACGGCCAATAGACAAAATCGTATCGTTATCCGTCTTCACTTCATATCCGGCATCTATTCCGACATGAGCGTCGTTCAAGCCTTGTTTCTTTAGTTCTTCAATCTCTGCCTGGAATTGGGCATATAACGCTTTACTTTCGGCCAAATATTTCTGATTAAGCCCCATTTGAAGCTCCTTGTTCTCCATATTCGTAATCGCCGGCACTTTGATATCGGCTTCGTAATTGGAATCCTTCACTTTGAACTCTTGCAAGGTAAGCACTTTGATAATCCGTTCCACGCCAGGGATGGAAGCAAGAGCGTTCGCAACCGTTGTACTGGCGTTAATCGCAATCAGAAATACGAGTATCGCTGCCGCTACCGTCATCCCTTTCACCTTCAAACGTTTCGCCTTGCGGGTATGCAGGGCTTGTTTGATGGAACGGTTAACGATAAGATCCAGCTCCTCCGGAATCGGTACCGACTGATACTCCTTCCGCAGATGCTCTAATATATCACTCATCCATTAGTCTCCTTTAAGGAAGAATCCTTCAGCTTCATGCGAAGCAGTCTCAACGCTTGGTACAATCTCGTTTTGACCGTATTCACATTCTCTTGAAGCACCTCCGCCACCTCTTCGATCTTCATATCCTCGAAGTAGCGGAGGACTACAACTTCCCGGTATTTAGGGGGCAAATCCGCGAGTGTCCTGACCAGATCGATGTCCATATAGGAATCCTCTGCGCCTAAAGCGTAAAATTCCAGTTTTTCCCGGTCCATCGGATGAACTCTCTTGTGCTTGCGCAAGAAATCCAAAGAGGTGTTCACAACGATACGGTAAAACCAGCTTTTCACCACTGTGGAATCCTTGAGCAGCTCGATACTGGTCATGGCTTTATAAATCGAATCCTGAACAATATCGAGCGCGTCCTCTTTATTTTTGACATAGCTATATGCCAGCCGGTAAATGTTTTCCTTGTTTTCTGTAATGCAATTGGTCAGTATTTGTTCGGACTTTCTGTTCATGGCCGGCATACCCTTCTCTATTTATGGTCACTTGGAGATCGCATCTATAAGCACGGACGCATAAAACTCTGCGCCGTCGCGCTTCAAATGAACGCCATCCTTCGCGAAATAATCTTCCTTCCCTTCGCTTGCAGAATACCAGTCTACTATGGTTACATTGCTGTACGCCTTAGCAACTTCTGGAAGCATCTGATTTACGGTATCCTGCCAATTCCGCGGAACGCGCGTATTGACGAGATAAATACGATCAACCTTATCAAGCGACTCGATTAACGCCTTCAGCTGCTTGTTGGTAAACGCTCCGTTGGTTCCCAGCTCTAGAACGACCGTGCTGCCCAGCGTATCGTTAGCCTTCATCTGGTCGATCACGTCCTGTGCCTGCCTCATCTGACGGCCGACTTTGCCGTCCACTACGATGCCGGGCATTAATTTTTCGAGGAACGGTGCGGCATCCAAAATAACGGAGTCGCCGATAACGGTAATACCTTTGCCGCTTCCCGCTTGATGAACGGGAGGTTTTGCCGTTTCAACCGGCGGCTTATTCGGGTCGTCCGATCCCTTTTGCGGAGGCTCGGTGGTAGAGCTGTCTTTTGTCTCTCCGGAAGGCTTCCCGGCATCCGTTTCCGGTTCTTTGGACGGCTCCGGCGTATGCTCCGGCTTAGTCGTCTGAACAGGCTCCTTTGTAGGATCCGGCTCCTCATTTTTCGCCGGTTTGCTAGATGCGGTATTTTCATCCGGTTTATCCGCATGCTTGTCGGGAGTTGCAGCGGCAGCATCGTCTTCCGGCTCTTTTGTTGGAGACGGCGTTGGCGTAGATGGCGGTGTTGTCGGCTGCAAGTCATCACGCTCGATATTATCCGAGACAACCGTAACCGGAGCCTGTTTCGCCTTCAGAAGCGAGTTCCCGAAGCTTGGCGTAAGTAATAAAGGAATAATAATTAAAAAAGCTAGAGGCTGTACGCCAAGCCATCTGACGGAGAATACCGTCCGGAATTTTGCCCGAAGCGAGCCGCGCCGAAGCGGTTCCTCCACGTATTTGTAAGATAAGGCAGCGAGCGCAAAGCTTGCCGCAATCTGGCATGCAATCAATAACGGACTGGGGGTAACCGCTTGATTGGAAGGGTTCGTTAAAATAATAACGGGGTAATGCCAAATATATAAGCTATAAGAACGTACGCCAATCCATTTTAACGGGCGAAGCCCCAAGGCTTTGGCCAGCAAGCTGGCAGGATGCGCCAGTACAGCGATTACAGTTGCAGTGAGAACCGACAGGCCCAGGAAGCCGCCGCGGTATAATGAAGCATCGTATTCGTTCATTTGGTACATCAAGACGATAAGGGCGATCAAGCTTATGCCTCCGATGATATCCATCGAAAACCGGGAGGCTTTGGACACCGCAGCATTCAACTTATGACTCGGCCATACGACAGCCAGTGCCGCTCCAATCAAAAGACCAAACATGCGGGTATCCGTTCCATAATAGACGCGGCTTGGATCAGATCCGGGAACGTACAGGAACGCCATTGCGAGTGCCGATGCGACGGCTGCGACAAGAATCATAACGAACAGCTTGCCGCGGCGGTGGGTCAGAAGCAATAGCAGCGGCCAAATCAGATAGAACTGCTCTTCAATCGACAGAGACCATAGATGTCCGATTGGGGACGGCGGGCCAAAGCTTTCGAAATACGAGACCTGATGGAAAATCAGCCACCAGTTATTGACGTAGAACAGCGATGATAAGTAGTCGCCCTGCAAGTGGTTTAACCGGTCGGGATCGAGTAACAACAGCCATATGGCAACGAACAGCAGCATACAGAACATCGCAGGAAGAAGCCTGCGTGCTCTTCTTATCCAGAAGTCCTTCAAATCCAGCCTTCCGTAGCGCTGCTTCTGAATAAGGATTTGATCGGTAATGAGGTAGCCGGAGATGACAAAAAAGATGGCAACTCCAATTAATCCTCCCTGCGCCCATTTCATGTTCAGATGGTACGCGATGACGGCGAGCACCGATAAAGCCCTTAATCCGTCCAATCCCGGCATGTAACGTTTCTTGCTGTTCATGTTGTCTTCCATTGCTGTTTCCGTCCCTTACATATTAAATAATTTTGTTATGTATTCAAGACGCATCAGGCCGCCAAAAAGTTTGCACTTTTTTCATGGAAATTTTGAACAAAAAAACAGCATCCCGTCACTTCAGGGTATGCTGTGGGCAAGCCGCTCGATTCCTATTTTCATTTGCTCGAAAGAGGCGTAAGAGTAGGACAAGCGAAGATGATTTTGATCCGTTTTGTCGTAGAGGTATCCGGGATTGAGCAGTACTCCGTCTCTAAGAGTTGCATCGAATAATGCGTGGATGGACAGGTCGCGTTTGAACCTTAGCCAGATATAGAACCCGCCTGCTGGCTCCACCCATTCCGCCACTCCTTTCATATAATAGTCCAGCAGCTGCAGCATATAGGCGCGGC
This sequence comes from Paenibacillus sp. ATY16, assembly GCF_003399985.2. Taxonomy (NCBI): domain Bacteria; kingdom Bacillati; phylum Bacillota; class Bacilli; order Caryophanales; family Paenibacillaceae; genus Paenibacillus; species Paenibacillus sp. ATY16. The sequence goes on from NZ_NMOK02000009.1 coordinate 5,373, forward strand.
GGGCTCTCAGCTCCTTCCTCACATGGTCGAGATGCTCCCCGTACAGCCCTTGCCGAAGAAATTGCGCGACCGTCCATTGGGATAACGTGCTGGCCCCGTAATCGGATTGCATCTTCACATCGGCAAGCCGATGGATCACCTGCTCCGGTCCAATAACCCAGCCAATCCGCAGTCCTGGACTTAACGTCTTGGACATGCTCCCGATATACAGGACCAGCCCGTTCTGGTCCAGCGATTTAAGCGGCGGAGGGGATGGTTCGTCCAGCCAGAGATCGCGGTACGCATCATCCTCCATGATCGGCAGCTTGTACTTTACGCATAATTGGTAAACGTCCTGCCTTCTGTTCAAGGACATGACCGTGCCCGTAGGGTTATGGAAGCTGGGAATCGTATACAGTAACGTCCCCTTTCCGCTTCCCGCATAATGCTCGAGTGCCCGCGCGTCCATTCCCTCCTCGTTTAAAGGCAAGCCGGTCATACTCATGCCGGCAGACTGAAAGACTTGAAGGGATTGCAGATAAGACGGGGATTCGGTTAATACGGAAGATCCGTTCTTCAGCAGACCGAGGGCTATAAGCTGCAACGCTTGCAGGGCTCCGGATACAATGAGTACCGAATCGGGAGATACGTTCACTCCGTAACCCGCCATATGCTTGCTGATCTCCTCCCGAAGCGGATACAAGCCGCGGGGCTCCGGATAGCCGAAAATATCCGTTTGGGGCGGCAGCTGCCGGAGGATCCGGTTCATCGCCTTCGGATATAAATCCGGAGAAGGCTCCCCCGTCCCAAGCCGTATGATATCCGGTAAAAACTCCGCATGATTAATATCCTGAATGGTTCGTTGATTCGGTCGATGTACACCGGTCTTAACATAAGCTTCCCAGTCCGGCAGCTTGGGAACCTCGTTATCCCAGGCTGCGTCTGCGGAAACGATTGTCCCGCTCCCGCTCTTCCCTTCAATCAGCCCGTCTGCCGTCAGTTCTGCGAAGGCTTGTACGATAGTGCTCCGATTCACGCCGAATACTTGCGCGATAGCTCTTTCCGTCGGGATACGGCTGCCCGGCGGCCATTCGCCGCTTTCTATTTTTGCACGGACATAATCGGCGATTTGCCGGTAAAGAGGCATTCCGTTATTCCGGACCGGCCTCCAGTTCGTTTCAAACTTCATCGGTATCCCCATTCCCTGATCTGATATTGGTTGGTATGCAAGCCAACCGTTTGGATGGCGACAATGTTTGCTGCAGCCCTTACAATAAGTCCATATTTTCATACAACGAAAGGCTGTGTTTCCTTTGCCATTCCTGCATGGTTTACTGCTGGCCATCGGGCTCATTCTGCCCCTTGGCGCGCAAAATGTGTTTATTTTCTCGCAAGGCGCTCTGCAACCCAAATTCCGCATGGCTCTTCCGGTCGTTATCGCTGCGGCCTTATGCGATACGATTCTGATTCTGCTGGCGATTCTCGGCGTCTCTGTACTTATTATAAACATACCCGTACTCAAAACCATTCTTATTATCGCCGGCGTACTGTTTCTTGCCTATATCGGCTGGATAACCTGGCGCTCAAACGGTGGAGCATACTCCACTGCCGAAGCTCGCCGGTATTCCCCGCGCAAGCAGGTTATGCTCGCCGTCTCGGTATCGCTCTTTAATCCCCATGCCATCATGGATACGATAGGAGTAATCGGTACCAGCTCCTTGCATTACGGCGGCCCGGCAAAATGGATGTTCGCCGCAGCCTGTATCTTCGTCTCCTGGCTGTGGTTTTTCTCTCTCGCCGCAGCCGGAAGAATACTTGGCAAGCTGGATTCCAGCGGCCGACTGATGAAGGCGATGAACAAAATCTCCGCTCTGCTCATCTGGGCATCAGCCATTATGATGATTGTAATCAATGCATAAACGGAAGAAGACCAGCCGGATGCTGGTCTTCTTCCATGTTTATGGTCCAATCCCGTCTTTTTCAAGCTTTTGCGTCTTCAGATCCGGGCGGCGCAAAGTGAAATTACTGTCGATTTCCACTTCGGCTTTGCTGAATAGCGAGTCCCATTCCCTCGCGATAGGTTTGAACTTGCGGAAGTGATAGCGGTAATAGTGCTGGCCAAAGCCAAACACGTCTACGCCGAAATTTTTCTGCACATAGCTAATCGTCTTTTGCATTTCTTGATTAACGTATTCCCGGGTCATTTCTTCAATCTTGTCATAACCCTCAATTGTCGACAGCTTAATATTCTGGTCTAGACTCGTAATCTTGCCATCCCCCTCGACATTTAGCCGAATTTTTGGCGTTTTACCATCCATCCGAACATGCATATGGGAGTGCATATGGTAGAATTGAACGGCTACGGCGCCGGGGCTTTTGGGCCCGCCATCCGATCCCGGCAAGGAAAATAATGTGTTATAGACGTAGTCGCTTGCCAGCATAACCATACGCGTATGCTCGTTGGATAGGTACCCGATAAGCTTATCTCCGTGGAAGACAGCAGCTCCGGCCATTTTGACGACAGCAGCCGGGTAGACGGTCTTAATCGAATCGAGGGATGCGCTCTTTTCTACGTCGCCCGATATGGTAATCGCTCCGAGCATCAGCACGCGTCCTTCCGTTAACAGCGCCTGTGCAACATCGTACAAGTGACTCCGAGGAATGCCTCCGTGGACCTTCCGGTAAGTCTCCACCTGCATCTGAATCTTATACCCGGCATATTGCCCCCTTGCGTAGACCGTTCTTAGGAAATCCGATGCGGGGGAGCCCTTCCCAACCAACACTAGAACGTCTTCACGGACATACCGGTTCCGTTGAAGTACGTCCATAAACCGATCGATCCCTTCCCTTGCAAGCCGTTCATCGATAATGATAACCCGGATATGAGAGATAAGGATCATTCGCTCCAAGCTTTCGTTGATCCTTTGCGTTGCTTCGGCTATCGAATTACCTTCTTTGGAATAAATCGCAGTTGGAGTGCCGCCCTTCCCCCCTTTGCTTGGGTCCGTCTCCAGAGCGTTAACGACTTCAAAGGTCACCTTGTATTTCGAATGATTGCCCGGTTCAAGCGCCATACCCGTGACAAGGGAAGACTGGTTCAGCTCGGACTGATCCCAGCATCCCGTACAAGCGGTAATCAGAGCAAGGCACAGCAAGATCATCCCACCGAATCGTATGGCGCTCATGTGACTCTCCTCTTATCCCAGCGGGAGAATAACGACAAATACGGTACGCCAAACGATTCAATGCGAGTCAACTGTACCATAAGCATCGCACAGCCCAGTACGAGACCGTATAACCCGATAACGGAGGCCAGAATAATCATCCCGAACCGGAAAAAGCGCACTTTGGAACCAAACGTATAGATTGGCGCGACAAAGCCGGAGATCGCGGTCAAGGCGACAACAATGACATTAATGTTGGAGACGACTCCGGCCTGTACCGCAGCTTCGCCAAGCACGAGTGCGCCAACAATGGAGATGGTTGGTCCAACCAGCCGGGGCATCCGTGTACCCGCTTCGCGCAAAATCTCAAACGTAATTTCCATGAGCAGAATTTCGATGCTTGCCGGAAAGGGAATGCCCTCCCGCTGGGCTGCGATGCTGGTCAGCAGAATGGTCGGAACAAGCTCCTGATGATAGGTCGTCACCGCAATGTAGAGAGCCGGGACAACCAGAGACAAAATAAAAGCAAAGTATCGGAGCACGCGGGAAAAGGTTCCAATAACGACCCATTGGTACTCGTCCTCCGGCGATTTGAAGAAGTCGGTGAATAGTGACGGAACAACAAGCGCAAACGGGCTGCCGTCAACAATGATAGCGATTCGTTTGTCTATCAAAGAGCTGCAAATCGCGTCCGGTCGTTCACTGCTATAGACGGTAGGAAACAGCTGAATTCCTTTTCCCTTCGAATGAAGCATCTCTTCAATCCGGCCGGAATCGAACAAGCTGTCGATTTGCGAGCCGTTCAGTTTCTCCCGGACCTGCTTCAGAATATGATCCTCCACCTCGCCGTCCAGGTAAGTCATATAGACAGCCGTATGCGTCATATAACCAAGTTCGAACTTCTCGAAACGGAGCTTTACGTTATTGAACCTTCTGCGGATCAGGCTCATGTTCGTATCTGCCGATTCCGTGAATCCTTCCTTCGGGCCGCGAACGACATTTTGCGTGGTCGGCTCGTCAATGGAACGGGAATTAAGCGTTCGAACCTCCAGAACAAGCACCTTCGGGAATCCGTCTATAAAGATGGCGGCGTTGCCAAGAACAATCTTGTCCATTACCTTATCCAGGTCTACAAGCGTCTCATGCTTCAATGCGGCATAATGGACAATCTCAAGCAGATGAAAGGTCTCGTCCATGCTGACAGGCTCTTTATGATCGGACAGAGTCAGTTCCTTCAGAACATGCTCAATGATGAAATCCGTATTGGTCATGGTGGTCAAATAGCATAGAAGCCCTTTGTAATGCCCGACATCCACGGAGACTACCGCCAGATCCGCCGTATTGCCGAACACGGAAGAAAATTGTTTTTTTACATTCTCTAAACGGTGGGACTCCTCTCCGGCAAAGCTCATATTGTCCGTATTCATGTGGCCTCTCCTTTTCGGTAACGGATTCGGAGCAGCAGCAGCGTTAATAGCGGCACGATTAATTGAAGCGGAATATGAAGCGTATAGATGACATACGTCAAGCCTTCCGTCAAATGCTCGGCGCTGTTGCGCGTGACAAGGATTGAGAATGCACCTGCCAGAAGTGCAAGCGGAAAATTATATTTCCCCGTCTTACCCTTGAAAATATGCATAAGACCTTCCGTGCAGGCGAATAAAAAGACCGCGCATTTAAGCAGCGTTCCGAACATAATGATAAGCGCGACGATGGCATCCATCCGCGTGATGATATTGGCGATATTGATGAGACGCGCCGCATCAAGCAAAGCGAATGAGGAATATTTCTTCTCTTCGATGCCAAGCGTCCAGATTTGAATGAGATCGGACACCGATAAAATAATGCATGCGCTCAGGAATGCGTATAAGGTAAGCCGGCGAAAGCCTTTCGCGCCGCCAATCTCCTTCTGAAATACCAGGAATACAACGATCTCTCCATAAGGGAACCAGATCGAATGCTGGAAGGCAGACAAAACCACCGGACCGATTCCTTGCGATAAGAACGGGAGCATCTGTTCCAGAATAAGCGAGCTGCTGAACAGCAGAAGAATCCCGATAGTAAGCAGCATCATTATTACAATGCATAATACAAGCGATGCGAACCGGGCTATGGCCTGAATCCCGCCCAGCGTGGCATAGGCAACGATCAGGACGAACAACGTTGTGATGAGCGGTACGGGAGTCATGCGAAGGAGCGTGCTCATAACGAGCTCAACCATATCCCGGATATTCCGGGAGGCAATGTACAGGAAGTACGTTGCATAGACAAGGACAAAAGCTTTGCCTATGATTTTTCCCCAAGCTTTTTCAAGCAGCTGGTACAGCCCCATATCCTTCTGCGAAGACAACATGGCACCATACACGACAATAAACAAGCAAGCCGGGAAAAACGCAATGATTCCGACTAACCAGGAGTCTGGAACCACGCTGGGCGTTCCGAAGATAATCGATGTACTGAGCAAAAACACCAGCTGCATCGCGAACATATCAACAAAGTTAATTTTGCTTGGCGTCACCGTTATTCCCTCTTCCCTGCTTATTCGGCTGCTTGCTGGGCTTCTTCAAACGCTCGGTCATATTGAAGTCTACCCATGCTCCCATCAGAAACGCAGCCACGATAATATAGATGGTCGAAGTATCCGGATAGATCGGAAGAAGATGCACAAATACATGCAGGAAAGATTGTTTAAAAACGAGCATATCCAGAAAACACATGACGAGCAGGCACATTACCGTAATGACGAAAAGTCCGAGGATGATCACGAGGCGGCACCCTCCCTAACCTTGTAGTTATTGTCATTTTGCTCCAACAGGGATGGAAATATGTACAAAAAAAAGCACCGCGGCGTAACCGAAGTTACAACCGCCGTGCCTTAGACCGCTTGATCCGTGAAATTATCCGTAAGCAGCTCCTGATGTCTTGATATCGCGATGTCCATAATTTTCCGGTAAATGTCTACGGCGTATTCTGGCCTCAAGCCGTACTGCTCGGAGAGCTCGACAATTTTCTTGAACTGCTGTTCTTCCCGCTTGGGATCTTGCGAATGAAGCTGATTCGCTGCTTTGTATTCCCCTACTGCCTCAGTAAAGATGAATCTTTGTGCCAATAAGGCAACAATCTGTTGGTCCGTCTTATCAATGGCCGATCGCAGTCCTTCTAATACTGTCATGTGCACCCTCCGTAGTCTGATGTCGCGTAGACGCTTTATAGCAGTAAAGCAATCAATATATATTGAAGATAACATACAGTTGTACAGTCTGTAAACGAAAAAAACCATCCATTCCTGAACAATTCAGAAATAAATGGTATTTTCGTTCGGATTAGTGACCCATCATCATAGGAGCTTCAACGACAGAACCTTCATCGCCTTCTGCTCTGACCGGTTTGCGAAGGAATAAGCCCAACAAAACGCCTGCAATGGCAATGCCGACCACAACAAGGAAAGTTTCACCGTAGGAATGATATAAGGCGTCAATCTCCGGAGCCTTGCCAGGTACCGTCGCATCTTTAATCTTTGTAGTCAGATAAGTGCTTAGTCCCGCGATCGCAAAAGACGTCATCACCTGCTGCGCTGCGGAAGTAAGCGAGGTGACGCGGCCAACCAGGCTTGGCGGGGAGGCTTGAATCAGATACGTATTCATCGGCATCATGGACAAGCCCATCCCCACTCCAAACAGACCGGAAGTAATCAGGATAAGCGATAAACCGTCATCCGCGGAAATGTTCGATAACAGGAACGAAGCCACTCCGACGATACTAAGGCCGGTAACCAGCAGCGGTCTTGCTCCGATCCGGTCGAACAGCCTGCCTCCAATCGGCATAAAGACGGCGGAAGCGATCGCTTGAGGCAGCATGATCAGGCCGGATTCCGTGGCCGTATGGCCCTGGACTTGAATCAGAAGCATCGGAATGAGGAAGAACGTTCCCATCAGCGCAATCTGCGTAAACCACTGGACGATAATCCCCTTGCTGAAATCCCTGGAGCGGAATACGCGAAGCTCCAGAAGCGGCTGCTTGCTGCGCAGCTCAACAAACACGAAGATAATGAGCGAGGCAGCGCCGACAATCAGACCGGTTAAAGTCTGAACCGAAGTCCAGCTTGTGCCTCCTTCGCTTACCCCATACGATAATGCGGCAAATGCGAGCGGTCCAAAAATAATGCCCGGAACGTCCAGCGATTTAACCTCCTGGCGCTCAATGTTCGGCAACGTACGCATGCCTGCGATAATCCCGATGATGCCAAGAGGGATATTGATAAGGAAGATCCAATGCCAGGTTGCGTAATCGATTAATGCGCCGGCTACAACGGGGCCTAATGCGGGAGCGATCAGAACCGGAATTCCAAGCATCCCCATGACGGAGCCAACCTTCTCGGGCGGGCTAAGCTTATAAATGATCGCGAAGGCAATCGGCATAACCATGCCGCCGCCAAGACCTTGAATAATCCGGAAAAGAATCAGCATTTCGATATTGCCCGCAAAAGCGCATAGCAAGGAACCAAACGTAAACATCCCCACGGAAATGAGGAAAATCCGCTTTGCCCCAAACCGGTCGGACAGCCAGCCTGCCAGCGGAATGACAGCAGCTTGCGCAAGCGCATATCCCGTAGTCGTCCATTGAACGACGGACAAGTCCTTGCCGAACTCCTTCATGAAGCCGCTTAACGCGACATTCATCGCCGTTCCGTCCAGAATAACCATAAATAAACCAACAATGACGGCAATGAGAGGCGCGATGATCGATCTGATCGTAAACGTACTCGCGTCAGTTACGGCTTGAATATTTGATTTCGCCATTTGTATCCTCCATTCGTGATTTCTTACATTTTGGATTATAGCGATAAAATGACCGTCGGTCAACATTATTTTAGACCAGTGGTCATTTTTTATTTTTATTGTTATAATTGGCATTATAGCTCCTTAATCAGTTAAATATAGACTAATAAATTTATAAATTCCTTTAAACCTTGTACCATCGGTCATTAAAAGTTTGAACCCATATTAGCCGTGGATATGCTATACTGTAGGCATTAAACGGAGGATGATGGCTGTGAACCGAGAAGAGAAAAAGCTCGAGACCAAAAACCGGATACTTGAAGCGGCGATGTGCCTGTTTGCAGAGCAAGGCTTTGAATCCACCACCGTCGCTCAAATAACGGAAGCTGCCGGCGTTGCCAAAGGCACTTTCTTTAACTATTTCAAAACCAAAGAAGATGTCCGCGGCAAGCTGAACAAGCTGGTTGCCATTGATGAAATCGTAAACCTCAAGGATAAGCCAGGGCCTTACGCCCCCCGCTTCCTGGCGCTCGTCAAGACGCTTGGCGATGCCATGGCAGAGAATCACGGCATGCTTCTGCTGTCGATTCAAGGCATGCTCGCGAACAACCAGAACATCGAGGAAAGCAAGGAAGGCTTCTGTCTGATTATGGACAATCTGATTCCCGTATTTGAGAAAGGCCAACAGACAGGCGAGTTCACGACAACGATTCCCGCCACGACGATGGCGTGCATCGCGACGCAAATCTATTTGGGAACGATGCTTAACTGGGTTATGGGCATTTCGAAGGAAGGCTTTGGAGACCAGCTGCTGATCTCCTTCCAGGTGTTTTTCGAAGGGATTCTAAAGAAATAACGGGCAAACCAAAAAAACCGTGCCAATGGGCACGGTTTTTATCCTATATGCAGTTTAACTTCTTCACCGGGATGCGAACAACAGCTTGATAAAGGCTAGTCCAATGACCGCTCCAAGCGTGTTCAGAATAATATCGTCAACGTCAAAGCTGCCGACTCTGGTTACGAGTTGAATAAACTCTACAAGGAACAGAATAAGGATTATGGCCGCAAGACTTCTGGCTGCTTGAAACAGCCTCCGGCTAAGCAGCGGGAGGCATACGCCAAGAGGAATAAACAAGACGATATTTCCGAACAGATTCTTCACCCAAGCATCGGTATTATAAGCGTGCCGGTGATAGATCAACGATTTGATCGTATGAAACGGGACAAGGTTGTAATTATAGACTGGCCACCTGTAACTGCTGTCGCGGATAAACAACAGCTTGATCATTATAAGACTATACAGGATAAACAAGATAAGCAGGATGACATGCACGGGCCTCGATAGACGCCTGTTCGTTTCAACCTTTCGCATACGGCATGCCCCCCCTTTCGCCGTGTAAAAAGAGCAGCGGTTGCCCGCTGCTCCTAACGTTATTCGCGGAAGGCTAATCCCTTCTCGGCAAGCGCCTGGCGAAGCAGGACGATTGCGGTTGGCCCAACGCCATGGAGCGCAAGGACCTCGGCTTCGGTAAGCCCCGCAAACTGCTCAAGCTTCACATAACCCTCTTGGGTAAAGGCGCGCTTCGCCGGCTTGCTTAGCTTGGCCGGAAGGTCGCTAATTTGATCCATCGTATTCGCTCCTTTGCTTTATACCGCTGCTTCCACGCTGTCTTCTTGTTTCGCGGTTTTCTTTCTTGGACCGGAGAAGTTAAGAAGCAGGAAGCCTGCCACAAAGATTAGAGTGCCAATAATGATATAGCTCGTAATTGGATCCCGGAAGAAAATGTATGCCCACAGAATCGAGAACAACACGGAGCTGTTGCCGACAATCGCTACTACGGCGAACGGCACCCGCTTCATCGCTTCCGCGAACCAGAAGAAGCTTAAGCCCGTAATAACGCCAAGACAGACCAGTGCCAGCCATGCTCCGGCCGTTGATACTCCGGTAAATCCTTCGCTCTGGAACGGAATCGGAATCGACACCATCAGCGTTGCAATCAGGAAGACGGAGAAATTCATATTGCCGTTACCCATGGTCTTCACAAGCATGCGCTGGCTCATGACATGCACCGCAGCGCCAATCCCCGCAAGAGTAAACAAGACGGTCGTTAATCCGCTGCTTCCGAGCAGCTTGTCCAGCGGAACGCCGTTCCACCCGACAACGATAACGCCGACCACGCATAATGCCGCGGAGATCCAACCGGCCCTCGTCACCTTCTCCTTGAAGACGAAGCTGCCCGCTAAGAGCAGAACCACGGTCTGCACGGGCTGTACGAGAATATTGCCGTAAGAGTAACCGATCATAAGCGCGACGTTCTCGAAAATATAGTTGGCTGATTTGCCCGCAGCCCCGAACCAGAGCCATTTCATCCGGTAACGGAACTCGATCTTCCCGTCTTTCATCAACAGATAAATCCCAAGCACAAGAACGCCAAAGAAGAACCGGCAGAAGGAGATGATGGAGCTGTCGACCATCGTAGAAGCTGTTTTTACAAGCACGCCTACAAAGCTCCATGCCAAAGTTGCCAAGAAAAGAAAAAGATAACTCACAAGCTGCCGCACCTTCTCATGTCTATTAAGTAAATTCAACTAAGTAAGCGTTTAAAGTATACTCCGCGCGTAGGAAAGCTGTCTATAAAAAATGACACATTTGGCCAATCAAATTTGGCAATGCGAAATATCCGCAACAAAAAACGGTCCATATCGCGCGGATAAGGACCGTTCTCCATTACTTCTTCAACTGCTCGCGCCAGAAATATTTCGGCTGCCAGCCAAGCAGCGTCTTAGCTTTGTCGCTGTTCAGCAGCGATTCAAAGCCTTCAAGCGGCGCCCGGAAATCGGTGACCTCCGGATAACGGGCCGCCATCAGCTCGCGGCTGGTTATGTCCATACTAGACTCATCGTTCGCGAGGTTGATCGCTACGGAACCAAGCCCTTCCGCCTTGATGGCGAGCTCGCAAGCTTCCGCTATGTCACGCGTATCGATATAGCTCCACAGGATGCGTTCCCGCTCCTCCGGCTTATGGATAAACGAAGGGAAACGTTCATACCATTCGGGCGGAATGACGTTGCCGAGGCGCAGCGATACGACCTGCATGCCGGTACGGCGGTGGAACATATCGGCTGTCGCTTCGTTAACGATTTTGGACAATCCGTAGCTGTCCTGCGGAAGCTGCGGATGAGCTTCATCCATCGGTACATATTGCGGCCCAAACGGATGCTCCGCGAAGCAGATGCCATAAGAGGATTCGCTGGACGCAATAACTACTTTTTTAATGCCAAGGCCAGCTGCTGCTTCCAGCACATTGTAGGTAGACATCACATTGTTGCGGAAGGTGACCTCGGGAGGCACCATGCCCGCTCTCGGAATGGCCGCCATATGAATGACAGCATCTGCGCCTGCCAGCGCTCCGTAAGTCTGACCCAGATCCTCCAGATTCACGATCAGGGTCGGGCAAATCGATTCTTCCGGTTGGCGCGTATCTACGTTAAGCACTTCATACCCTTGTTCCACGAAATGCTTGACGATCCAACGTCCAAGCATCCCGCTCCCGCCGGTAACTACAACTTTAGCCATCTAGGATGTCTCCTTCTTTTACTTCAGAATAGTCTCGATTTGTTCCAATACGTCTTCGCTCAAAGCAATACCCGAAGCTTTCGCATTTTCCGTTACTTGATCCGGACGGCTTGCGCCAACAAGCGCGCTGGCTACGTTCGGTTGACGGAGAATCCAGGCAAGCGCGAGATTGCCTACGCTGATGCCGAGCTCCGACGCAATAGCTTCCAGCTGGCGGACCTTGTTGATTTTCTCTTCCGTAATGCCTTTGCCCATCCAATCGATTTTAGCCGCGCGGCTGTCCGCAGGGAAATCGGTTGCGGACGTGTATTTGCCGGTAAGCAAGCCTTGCGCCAGCGGAGAGAAGACAACTTGGCCGATGCCGGAGCGTTCGCTAAGCGGAATGATCTCCTTCTCGATGTAACGCTCAAACATATTATAGATCGGTTGGTTAACCACAATACGGTCCAGCAGATATCGATCCGCTACGCCAAGCGCTTCTGCAATTTGCGACGCCTGCCATTCGCTAACGCCGACATACAGCACTTTGCCGGAACGAACCAGATCATCGATCGCGCGAAGCGTTTCATAGAGCGGAGTTTCCGCATCATGACGGTGGCAGTAGTAAATATCGATGTAATCATGGCCAAGACGCTTCAAGCTCGCATTCGCCTGCTCGATCACATGCTTGCGGGACAAGCCGCGGTCGTTAGGACCGTCGCCCATCGGCCAGAATACTTTTGTCGCGAGAACATAGGATTCGCGCGGATACGCTTTCAGCGCTTCGCCAACCAATTCCTCCGCGCCGCCGCGCTCGTACACATTAGCCGTATCGAAAAAGTTAATTCCCAAATCGTAAGCCGTGCGAATCGCGTTAACCGCATTCTCGCGTTCCACGTAACCGCCATATGTAAGCCAGCTGCCTAAGCTGATTTCGCTAACCTTCAGACCTGTACCGCCAAGTTTCCGATATTTCATCGTAATGCTCCTCCATTCGTTTACCGAAAATTTTTTATTGCAGACACAAACGGCTGTTCTCCAGCAAACCTTATTCTAAAGGACATCCTCCGGGCTGAAAAGAACTGAAATGTTTTTCATTAGATTGGTTCGAGGTTACCTACTATACTTGGATATACCTCGATATTCATCCCGTAAAACAAGGTGAAACGGCTATCTCCGCTTAGATTTATATAAAAAAACGGCCGCCCTTAGGCGACCGTTTACCATCAAGATTATTCAAATTCAACGTTGTGATATACTTGCTGAACGTCTTCCAAATCTTCAAGCGCGTCAATCAGCTTCTCGAAGGAAGCAACCGCGTCTTGCGGAAGCGTGACGAAGTTTTGCGCAAGCATCGTTACTTCTGCCACCGCAAACTCCGAAATGCCGGCATTCTTGAATGCTTCTTGCACCGCATTAAATTGATCCGGAGCAGCATAGACCATGATCGTCTCGTCTTCTTCCACGATATCGTTGACGTCAACGTCCGCTTCCAGCATAATTTCCATCACGTCATCCAGCGATTTGCCTTCCACGCCGATTACTGCGGTTTGGTCGAACATATAAGATACCGATCCGCTTACGCCCATGTTGCCGCCGGCTTTATTGAAAGCCGAACGCACTTCCGGAGCCGTGCGGTTTACGTTGTTCGTCAGGGCATCTACAATGATCATGGAGCCCGCGGGACCAAATCCTTCGTAACGGAGCTCGAAATATTGTTCGTCCGAGCCGCCTTTTGCTTTATCGATCGCGCGATCGATAATCGCCTTCGGTACGTTATACGTTTTCGCGCGCTCAAGAACGAACTTCAATGCGCCGTTGGATTCCGGGTTAGGCTCGCCTTTCTTCGCCGCTACATAAATTTCAAGACCAAATTTCGCATAAATGCGGCTTGTGTTAGCGTCTTTCGAAGCTTTTTTCTCTTTAATGTTATTCCACTTACGACCCATGCTGCACCACTTTCTTCATTTTTCTATATGCCTATTATAACGGCTTTTCCTTGTATTGGACAACTCCTAATCCGATTGCGGTGCAGAAAGGCAAGTTCCTTAACGTCTTACTTGGAGCTTTTGTAGTCTTAGCGCATTCAGGACGACGGATACCGAGCTTAAAGCCATTGCTGCTCCGGCTACCCAAGGCGCAAGCAGGCCGATTGCCGCAATCGGAATGCCTAGCGTGTTGTAGCCAAGCGCCCAGAACAGATTCTGTTCAATATTCCGCATCGTCATCCGGCTGATGTAGATCGCATCCGGAATGCTTTCGAGATCGCCGCGCATCAGCGTGACATCCGCGGCTTCCATCGCCACATCGGTCCCCGTGCCGATCGCCATGCCGATATTGGCTGTCGCCAGCGCAGGAGCGTCGTTAATGCCGTCGCCAACCATGGCAACGATATGGCCTTGCCGCTGAAGCTTTTTCACTTCCTCCGCTTTGCCTTCCGGCAGAACTTCAGCCAGCACATGATCGATTCCGGCTTGCGCGGCGATCGCTAACGCGGTGCGTTCATTGTCCCCGGTAACCATAATGACCTTGATTCCAAGCTCTTTGAGCCGCCCGACCGCGGATACAGAGCTCTCCTTAATCGTATCCGCAGCCGCGATTATTCCGGCGTATTTCTCATTAATGGCAACCAGCATTGCGGTCTTGCCCGCTTCCTCGAGTCTGTTCATGACCGGATAAACGTCCTCCGCATGAACACCGTTTTCCTCGAGCAGCCTGCGGGTTCCGATTAATACCGATTTGCCTTCCACGACGGCCCGGATTCCAAAGCCTGGCAAAGCTTCAAACGACTCGGCGGAAGCAAAAGATATACCCCTCTCCTGTATACCGTCAGCTATCGCCACGGCGAGCGGGTGCTCGGAGAGCTGCTCCGCTCCTCCAACCAGTCGCAAAAATCCCGCTTCATCCTTGTCATCCGCAACAAGGATATCCGTTAACGTCGGCTTGCCGTTTGTTACCGTTCCTGTTTTATCGAGAATAATCGCATCCACCTTGTGGGTCTGTTCAAGATGCTCGCCGCCTTTGAACAAAATGCCTAACTCCGCCGCGCGGCCGGAACCCGCCATAATCGAGGTAGGAGTCGCAAGACCAAGCGCGCAAGGACAGGCAATAACCAGGATCGCAATTGCGGTCTCAAGTGCCGAGGTTAAATCTCCCGGCTTGATAAAGATCAACCACACCAGGAATGCAACAACCGCTATTCCCGTTACGATCGGTACGAAAATACCGGAAATAACGTCTGCAACCCGTTGAATCTGCGCTTTGGAGCCCTGCGCTTCCTCCACTACCCGGATAATCTGGGCAAGAGCCGTGTCCGCTCCTACCTTTGTTGCTTGGACTTTCAATACGCCGTTACCGTTAATGGTTGCTCCGATAACAGTATCGCCTGCGCTTTTCTCTACCGGCAGGCTCTCACCCGTCAGCATGGCTTCATCAACAGCCGAAGCGCCTTCGAGCACCAGACCGTCAACCGGAATCTTCTCGCCCGGCCGAACCATGACGACATCCCCTTTGATCACTTGTTCAACGGGAATAATCATTTCTTGACCGTCTCTTACGACTGTAGCCGTCTTCGCTCTCAGGCCCATAAGCGATTTAATCGCTTCCGAGGTGCGCCCTTTGGCTAAAGTTTCGAACAGTTTACCAAGCAATACCAAGGTGATCAGAATCGCGCTGGTCTCGAAATACAGCTCCGGCGCATGATGCATCGAGGAGCCTTCCGCTTCCCATTTGAATGTTGCATAAAGGCTGTAAAAATAAGCGGCCGACGTTCCAAGCGCGATAAGCACATCCATATTAGCGCCGCCGTTGCGGAGAGCTTTATACGCGCTGACATAGAAGGAACGGCCAATGTAGAACTGTACGGGCGTTGCCAGAATAAGCTGGAACCACGGGTTCATAAACAGCTCCGGTACATACAACCAGGAAGTAAACGAGAAATGTCCGACCATGCTCCAAATAAGCGGGAGCGATAATAAGGCAGAGATCACGAGCTTTCCGATTTGTCCTTGTCTTTCGGAATTCTTCTTTACAACGGCACTTTCCACGCGCTGAGCGGCAGCATAACCTAGCTGCTCGACCTTGCGCTCTATATCCTGGGCGGAAACTTCACTCGGCGCATACTGAACGCGGGCTGTTTCCATCGCGAAGTTTACCGTTGCGGAAGCAACGCCGGGAAGTTTGTTCAGCCCTTTCTCTATGCGGTTCGCACATGCGGCACAAGTCATTCCGGTTATATCAAATGTAGTCTGGTCATGATCGTTTGATTCCACGGGAGCCATACGCAACACATCCATTTCTTATTAAGTTTGAGTGGCTTCAGTATACCCCCCACCCGTATATATGTCAATTATTAAAAATACCTATAGGGGGTATGTCGAGCGTTAGTCGCTTCCGCACAAAAAAATCCTGCCCGACAACAAGCTATCAGGCAGGATCAGTTTTATCTATTATGCACCAAACGTTTAGAATACTTTCGTTGTCCAGGACTCGCAGTTCCACGTTTCCGTAACGACCTGCTGATAAAATTCAGGTTCGTGGGAGATCAGGATAATGCTGCCTTTGTACGCTTTGAGTGCGCGGGCCAGCTCTTCCTTCGCGTCTACGTCCAAGTGGTTCGTAGGCTCGTCAAGCACAAGCAAGTTCGTCTCGCGATTGATCAGCTTGCAGAGGCGTACCTTCGCCTTCTCGCCGCCGCTGAGCACCGCGATCTTGCTCTCGATATGCTTCGTGGTCAGGCCGCATTTCGCAAGCGCCGCGCGAACCTCGAACTGGTTAAGCGACGGGAATTCGTTCCAAATCTCATCGATGCAAGTATTGTTGTTTGCTTCTTTTATTTCCTGCTGGAAGTAACCGATGCTCAGGATATCGCCAAGCTGAACGGAGCCTTCCAGCGCAGGGATTTCGCCCAGGATACTGCGGAGCAGCGTTGTTTTGCCGATACCGTTCGCTCCGACAAGAGCGATCTTCTGGCCGCGCTCCATACGGAGGGTCAGCGGTCTCGACAACGGCGAATCATAACCGATTACCAGGTTGTTCGTTTCGAAGATCAGCTTGCTTGAAGCCCGAGCATCGATAAAGTTAAACTGCGGCTTCGGCTTTTCCTTCGCCAGCTCGATAACATCCATCTTGTCCAGCTTCTTCTGTCTCGACATCGCCATGTTCCGGGTTGCGACGGATGCTTTGTTCCGGGCAACGAAGTCCTTCAGCTCGGCAATTTCCTGCTGCTGGCGCTTGAACGCCGACTCCAGCTGCTGTTTTTTCATTTCGTGAACTTCCAGGAAATGATCGTAGTCGCCGACGTAACGGTTCAGTTCCTGATTCTCCATATGATAGATCAGATTGATAACGCTGTTCAGGAACGGAATATCATGGGAGATCAGAATAAACGCGTTCTCGTACTCCTGCAGGTAACGCTTCAGCCACTCGATATGCTGCTCGTCCAAATAGTTGGTAGGCTCGTCGAGGAGCAGGATATCCGGCTTCTCGAGAAGAAGCTTCGCGAGCAGAACCTTCGTGCGTTGACCGCCGCTCAAATCATGCACGTCTTTATCGAGACCGATGTCGGTGAGGCCAAGGCCGCGCGCCGTTTCGTCGATCTTCGCATCGATCAGGTAGAAATCCTGGCTTGTCAGCGTATCCTGAATCGTGCCGACATCCTCCAGAAGCTTCTCGAGCTCTTCCGGCGATACTTCGCCCATGCGGCCGTACATGTCGTTCATCTCTTGTTCCATGTCAAACAAATATTGGAATGCGCTCTTAAGCACGTCGCGCATGGTCATTCCTTTGCTCAGTACCGCATGCTGGTCGAGGTAACCGACGCGAACCTTCTTCGACCATTCAACTTTGCCGTCATCCGGCTGAAGCTTGCCGGTAATAATGTTCATGAACGTGGATTTGCCTTCGCCGTTTGCGCCGATCAGACCGATATGCTCCCCTTTGAGCAGACGGAACGATACGTCATTAAAAATCGCGCGGTCGCCAAATCCATGGCTTAATCTTTCAACGTTTAATATACTCATGAATGCACCTTTTCTTTTTAATCTTTTTTCCTCGTTATATTATAAGCGTTAGAGGGCTCATAACTCAATGAAGGATGTCAAGAAAAGATGAAAAAAGCGGCCTTTTGAAAGGCCGCGCCGTCAAATGACGAATAAATCGACAAAATGATCCACTTCTTTGCGCTCCAATGCCTCCTGATCCAGGCAAAGAGCGGCGATTTGACCTGCTTGCTTCGCCGGGAAACGCGTCCGCAGATTCTCCTCGAACTTGCTCACCAATAAAGGAATGCCTTCCTCTCTCCTTCTCCGGTGGCCAATCGGATACTCCACCTCCACTTTACCGGTTGAAGAACCGTCCCCGAAAAACACTTGAATGGCATTAGCGATCGAGCGTTTGTCGGCATCCAAGTACTCTTTTGAATACCTCGGATCCTCATTCGTCCGCATTTTATCCCGCAGCTTATCGATCCGGGGGTCGGAAGCCGCCGCATCCTCATAATGATCCGCCGTAAGTCCGCCGTGCAGCAGGCCAATCGCAACCATATATTGCAGGCAGTGATCGCGGTCCGCCGGATTATGGAGCGGTCCCCGCTTGTCGATAATGCGGATCGCCGACTCATGGGTAGTAAGCTCGATCGCGGCAATATCATCAATCCGGTCTTTCACGAGCGGATGCAGCCGAATGGCCGCTTCAACGGCCGTCTGTCCGTGAAATTCCGCCGGAAACGAGATTTTGAACAAGATATGCTCCATGACGTACGAATCAAACGGCCTCGCCTGAACGAGAGGCTTCCCTTTAAACAGGACATCCTGGAATCCCCAGCCCGGGGCGCTCAGCACGGATGGATAGCCCATCTCGCCGCGAAGCGCCATCATGGCAAGCCATACGGCGCGGCTTGTCGCGTCTCCCGCAGCCCATGATTTTCTCGAGCCCGTATTCGGCGCGTGGCGGTACGTCCGAAGAGCATGCCCGTCAAGCCAGGCATGCGAGACGGCATTGACGATTTCGTCCTTGCTGCCTCCAAGAAGCTGCGCCACTACGGCCGTCGAGGCGATTTTGACAAGCAGCACATGGTCGAGCCCTACCCGGTTAAAGCTGTTCTCCAGCGCAAGGATTCCCTGAATTTCATGCGCTTTGATCATCGCCGTCAGCACCTCGCGCATGGCGAGCGGGGCTTTGCCCTCGGCTCTATTCTTGCGGCTGATATAATCGGCGGCAGCCAGAATCCCGCCAAGATTATCGGAGGGATGGCCCCATTCGGCGGCCAGCCAGGTGTCGTTGTAGTCAAGCCAACGGATCATGCAGCCGATCTGGAAAGCGGCCGTAACCGGGTCCGTCGCAGTTGAAGTGCCCGGGACCCGCGCGCCGTTTGGCACAACGGTTCCCGGCACAAGAGGACTAAGAAGCTTGGCGCATTCCGGATAACGGAGCGCCAAGAGTCCGCAGCCAAGCGTATCCATCAGGCATAACCTAGCCGTGTTGTAAGCTTCCTCGCTGGCCAGCTCTTTATGAAGAATATAATCCGCAATATCGACCAGCAGTGGATCGGGATCCGGTCGATTCGCACTAAAGGTTACGGACATTTAAGTTGTGCACCTCCCTGACGGTCAATCTTTCATTAGCGCTGATCGAGCGGCAGCCACTCTTGCGGCTCAGGCCCGATATAATCGGCGCTTGGACGGATTATCCGGTTCCCTGCCCGCTGCTCCATGACATGCGCCGACCAACCCGTGAGGCGGGACAACACAAAGACGGGAGTAAATAACGGAGTGGGAATTCCCAAGTGGAAATAGGCCGAAGCGCTGTAGAAATCCAGATTGGGAAACAGCCTTTTTTCTCGGCGCATGACCTGTTCGATTCTCTCGGAAATCTCGTACAGCTTCCTGTCTCCTGCCTGTTCGGACAGGGCAAGCGCCCATTCCTTAATCACATCGGAACGAGGGTCAGAGACCGAGTAAACGCGGTGGCCAAATCCCATGATCAGCTGCTTTTGCCGGAGAGCCTCCAGAATACCCGCCTCCGCGTCATCCGGATTGTCGTATTGTTCGATGAGTGCCATCGCCGCTTCGTTGGCGCCGCCGTGCAGCGGTCCGCGCAGCGTGCCCACTCCGGTCGTGATCGCCGAATAATAATCGGATAACGTGGAAGCCGTAACCCTTGCCGCAAACGTAGAGGCATTGAATTCATGCTCCGCATAAAGCGTAAGGGAAACATCCAGCGCTTTGGCATGCTGCTCCTCCGGCTCTCTCTGATGCAGCAGCCCCAGAAAATGGGAAGCCGTGTCGCCGCCGCTGCCTTCGGTATCAATTCGCTTGCCGCTATTGTGGTAATGATACCAATACAGCAGAATCGATGACGTGCAGCCAATCAACCGGACTGCGATATCCAAGGCGGAACGCCCTTCCTCCTCCGGCTCGAACGAAGCAAGCGCGGAATAGCCGGTCCGGAGCACATCCATCGGATGGGTGCTGCCCGGCAGCAGCTCGAGTATGCCGGTTAAGGCCGGCGGCAGCACCCGGCTGGCAGCAAGCTGCTTGCGGAATTGGTCAAGCTGCAAAGCATCCGGAAGCCATCCGTACAAGAGTAAATAGGCAGTCTCCTCAAAGGCTGCGAATCGGGCCAAATCGTAGATGGAATAACCGCGGTACGATAATCCCTTCCCTTCCTTGCCGACCGTCGAGATTCGAGTCTGGCCGGCAATAACAGCCGCAAGGCCGCCTTGCTTTGGTTCCGGCATTTACCCCTCTCCCTTCTCCTCCTTCAGCTCCTTCTGCTCCATTCCAAACAACGCATCAAGTTTATGTTCGTAATCATAATAGTGAAGAAAATCGTACAGCTCCGCCCGCGTCTGCATCAGATCTACCACCTCCTGCTGCGAGCCCTCTTCGCGGATCGTGCGGTACACGCGCAGCGCCGCCGCGTTCATGGCCCGAAACGCCGATAAAGGGTACAGGGCAAGGCTGACTCCCGCATCCCGGAGTTGCTCTACGGTGAACAGCGGCGTTTTCCCGAACTCCGTTATATTCGCCAGAATAGGTACCTGCACGGCATCGGCAAACCTTTTATATTCGTCCAGACTGCCGACCGCTTCGGGAAAAAGCATATCCGCCCCCGCTTCGACATACCGGCTGGCGCGTTCAACCGCGGCCTCAAGCCCTTCCGAAGCCAAGGCATCCGTTCTGGCCATAATGACAAAGCTGCTGTCGGTCTTTGCGTCTACCGCGGCTTTGATCCGGTCGACCATCTCATCGGTTCGCACCATTGCTTTATTCGGGCGGTGCCCGCATCTTTTCTCCGCCACCTGATCCTCGATATGGACAGCCGCAACGCCGGCTCTCTGCATTTCCTTAATCGTTCTGGCGATCTGAAAGGCACCGCCAAAGCCCGTATCGATATCGACTAGCAGCGGCAGTTCGGTTACGTTCGTGATCCGGCGGATATCCTCCAGCACATCCTGAAGCGTGGTAATTCCCAGGTCAGGGAAGCCAAAGGAAGCATTGGCGACTCCCGCACCGGATAAATAGAGCGCGCGGAAGCCAACCTGCTCCGCCATCATGGCGGCATACGCGTTAATCGCCCCCGCCACCTGAAGGGGCTGCTCCTCCTGGATCGCGTCCCGAAGCTTAAGTCCGGGGCTACTTCTCATAAAAGTCACCTTCATTTCATCATTCTTCCGCTGATTACAAGGCGATGGATTTCATTGGTACCTTCGTAGATTTGCGTTACTTTCGCGTCTCTGAACAGCCGTTCGGCGGGATGCTCCTTGGATACCCCCTCTTCGCCCAACAGCCGGACTGCAGCTCCGGACACCGCAACCGCGGTATCGGAAGCAAACATCTTGGCCATTGACGCTTCCTTCGTGCATGGCCTTCCCTCCTGCCGAAACGAAGCGGCACGGTAAACAAGCAGCCTGGCGGCCGCCGTTCTTGCCAGAAGCTCCGCCAGCTCGGTGTCACGGGACGTATATGGAGCGCCCTTTGACGAGCCAAAACGCTCACGCAGAAGCTCAATCGAGGCTTCGGCTATTCCTAGCGCTTGCGCGGCAATGCCGATCCGCCCGCCGTCAAGCGAGCCTTTTGCAATCGCGAAGCCTTCGCCTTCCCGTCCCAGCCGGTATTCCTCGGGAATACGCAGCTGTTCGAGATGAAGCTCGCAGGTATTCGAGCCGTGAAGACCCATTTTCCGCTCGGGCTTGCCGATATGAAGCCCCTTCGTGCCTCCCGGCACAATAAATGCGGAAATGCCGCCGGCACGCTTCGTCCCGTCCGTAACGGCAAACACGACATATACCCCGGCCGCTCCTGCATTGGTAATAAACAGCTTGGAGCCGTTTAGCTCATAATAATCGCCTTTCAGCTCGGCTGCTGTCCGTATAGCGGCAGCATCCGAACCGGCATGCGGTTCCGTTAACGCAAAGGCACCGATCCATTCGCCGGAAGCCAGCTTTCCGACGAAATGCCGGCGCTGCTCCTCCGTTCCGTAATTCAGAATGGGAAGCGTGCATACGGAGGTGTGCACGGATAAAATAACGCCAACAGCCGCGTTAACCCTCGACACTTCGTTAATCGCGATTATATAGGAAATAAAATCCAATCCCGCCCCGCCCCACTGCTTGGGTATCGGGATTCCCATCCACTCCCGCTCCGCCATCTTTCGGATGATTTCCGCAGGAAAGCGCTCCTCGGATTCCATCCGTGGCACGGCTGACGCTATTTCCTCATTGGCGAACCGTCTTATAGCCTCCCTAATGGCTTGCTGCTCCTTCGTAAACCGGAGTTCCATGGACAATCGCTCCTTTCGGGTGCGATTCTATTCGTAGCTGTAAAAGCCCTTCCCGGTTTTCTTCCCTAACCAGCCGGCCGATACATAGTTGCGCAGCAGCGGGCACGGCCGGTATTTCGAATCGCCTAGTCCTTCATGCAGCGTCTCCATAATGTACAAGCAAGTATCCAGCCCGATGAAATCCGCGAGAGTAAGCGGGCCCATCGGATGATTCATGCCTAGCTTCATAATCTGGTCCACCGCTTCGGGCGAAGCCACGCCTTCATAGACGGCATACACCGCCTCGTTAATCATGGGCATGAGAATCCGGTTCGAGACAAAGCCCGGATAATCCTCAACGCGAACGGCCGTTTTCCCAAGCGATTCGGCAAGGGCAACCGTCGTTCTCAGCGTATCGGCCGAAGTAGCCAGACCCCGAATGACTTCCACAAGCGTCATAACCGGAACCGGATTCATAAAATGCATGCCAATCACCTGCGAGGGGCGCTTTGTCACTCCGGCGATAGCTGTTATAGAAAGCGAAGAAGTGTTTGTCGCCAGAATGGCATGCGGCGGACAGATCCGGTCCAATTCCTTGAACAGCCTCCGCTTAAGCTCCAGCTGTTCGGGGATAGCCTCAATAACAAAGTCGGATACCCGGCAGGCTTCCAATGTAATAACCGGTGTCAGCTTCCGCATGGCGGCTTCCTGCTGCTCCTTCGCCAGCTTTCCCTTCTTGACAAATCGGTCAAGCGAGCTCCCAATCGCGTACATCCCGTGCTCAACCGCGGCTTCGGTAATATCGTAAAGCGCGGTCTCGTATCCGTACTGCGCCAAAGTCTGGGCAATGCCGCTTCCCATCTGCCCGGCACCCAGCACGGTTACCTGGCGGATCTCCTGTACCTGGTCCATCCCCTTCACCTCGGTTCTCGTTCAACCATCCGTTCACGCATCAACCTGAAGCAGAACCGCGTCGCCTTGCGCTCCGCCGCTGCAAATCGCGGCGATGCCTAGTCCGCCGCCCCGCCGCTTAAGCTCATGAATCAGCGTCAAAACAATGCGGGCGCCGCTTGCTCCAATCGGATGCCCAAGCGCGATGGCTCCGCCGTTGACGTTTACTTTTTCGGGATCCCAGCCTATCATCTGTTCGCTGATCAGCACAACCGAAGCGAAAGCTTCGTTCACTTCGAATAGGTCAATCTTCTCCAGCGGAACTCCCGTCATCTTCAGAAGTTTGCGGATCGCAAGCGCCGGGACGGTTGCCAGATACGCCGCTTCCGCGCCTGCCGAAGCATGCCCGAGTATGGTTGCAAGGGGCTTAGCGCCAAGACGGGCGGCTTCCTCCGAAGACATGACCGTCACCGCGGCGGCGCCATCATTCACTCCTGGAGCATTGCCGGCCGTAATCGTCCCGGTCCGATCGAAGGCGGGCTTTAATTTGGCCAGCTTTGCCGCATCCGTATCCGGACGCGGACACTCGTCGACGCTAAGCTCCGTACCGTCATCCAAGATTACGGGAACGATCTCCTCGGCAAAGCGCCCGCTCTGCTGTGCAGCTACCGCGCGGATGTGACTGCGGAGCGCCCAATCGTCCTGCTCTTTACGCCCGACATTGAACTCGTCTGCCACCCGGTTGCCAAGCGAGCCCATCGGCACCTGGTGGAACGCGCAAAACAAGCCGTCATGATTCATCAGATCCACAAGCGCCGCATTGCCCATTCTAGCGCCCCATCTCGCCGTCGGAACGGCGTAAGGAGTGCGGCTCATGCTCTCCATTCCGCCTGCCACAACGATCTCGGCATCGCCGGAACGGACCATCTGATCGGCCATCGTGATAGCCCTCATGCCTGATGCGCAAACCTTGTTTATCGTCTCCGACGGCACTTCCCAGCTTAGACCCGCCAGCCTCGCGGCTTGCCTGGACGGAATCTGGCCGGCTCCCGCCTGAAGCACCATGCCCATAATGACGCCATCCACCTGACCGGGCGAAATGCCTGATCTTTGCATGGCTCCCGTAATCGCGGCAGCTCCCAGCTGAACGGCCGGCACGGTTTTAAACTGGCCTCCATATTTGCCAAACGCTGTTCTTGCTCCTGCTACGATGACCGACTGACGATTAGACATCCGTCAGCTCCCCCTATTCCGCCTCCAGGCTTAAAATAGCCGAATTCGAATGCTCCGAAGATGCTTCCAGACTTTTGGCATCCCGCAAATAACGTTCAACGGGGTATTCGCGCATATAGCCGTATCCGCCAAAAATCTGTACGGCCTCAATAGCCGTCGCTACGGCGTGTTTGATCGCGTAAAGCTTTGCCATAGCCGCTTTCGCGCTGCTTGACAATCCTCTGTCCGTGGACCAGGCCGCATCGTAGACAAGCCACCTTGACGCCTCTACATTCGCCGCCATATCCGCCAGCTTAAACGCTATGCCTTGCTGGCGTCCGATCGCTTTGCCGAATTGCGTCCGTTCCTTCGCGTAGGCTAACGCGGCATCCAATGCTCCCTGGGCAATTCCCGTAGCTTGAGCAGCCGCACCAATATCCCGAATGACGTTAATGCCATTAAATATATGTCCCGTGCCTGATTCCGAATTTTCTTTAATCACGTTAAATAAAGAAAAATTTACCGATTGAAACCGCAGTTCTGCTCTTGGCATCGCCCGCAAACCAAGCTTGCTTTCCGAAGGCGCGCAGGTGAGACCGGGACTGTCACCCGAGATCATGCCGAGCGAGAATCCTCCGGCCCGATGCTTGATTAACCCTACGTAATGATCCGCTACGCCAGCCAGTTCGACGGACGGAAGAGATCCGTCAAGCTTATAGATGTCTTGACCCATCCTTTTTCCTCTTAACGTCGGATGGGAATAAGCAATGGTTCCAAGCTTTCTCCCTGTAGTTAATGCCATTAAATTTGTCTCGAGCAAGCTATCGCTTCCATGCTTGGCGAGCACCCATGCCGCTGTCGTATGCACCCCCAGCATAACCGAGGTTGAAGCACATACGCGGGCAAGCTCCTCCAGGACAATCGAGTAGACGAGTAGATCGCTGCCCGCTCCGCCCCACTTCTCGGCAATCGGAATCCCCGTTAAGCCCATCGTCGCCATATTGTCGAACAAGCTGCGGTCAAATCGCTCAAGCTCATCTCTCTCAACCGCCCCCGGGGCAAGCTCGCTTTCCGCAAAATCCCTTACAGCCGCACGCGTCAGCTCGTATTCCTCGTCCAGCTGAAACCGCATCTCCCCCTCCCCCTTTCCGCAAAAGGACAACCTATTCGACGGATTCCGAGCCAATATCAATATATGAAGGAGCCTAACGCTAACATGCCGCACGCAATAAAAAACCGCAGCCTATAAGGCTGCGGTGGACAAAGTGAGTATTCGACGTTTTGACCGTTGCCTATAAGGCTGCGGTGGGACAGAGTACGAGTGTTCGACGCTACGGCTGCTTCACGCCCGTATAAATATGAATGGCATCCCTCAAGAAAGCGGCTGCTCCGGGCTGGCCGGCATCGTAGTAGACAGTGAACCTTTCGTCATCCACATACATTTGGGACAATCCGGCATGTGCCTCCTTCGAATACTCCTTCCAATAAAACATCAGCCAACGTTTGTGCAGCTCTGCCGTTTTCTGCGCCAGCTCGCCCGCGGGATCACCGGTTTTGATGGCTTCCGCCAAGGCTGATTTGATCTCTTCCCCAAGCTTCGTTACTTCATCGTACTGCTCCTGCGTCATATGGCTCAGCTTCGCGTTGGACGCATTAACGGCATCGTCGCCGTATTTCTCCCGGATTTCCTTGCCGTATTTGTTCTCGTTCTCATCAATCAGCTTCTGTTTGAAGCCTTCGAATTTTTGTTTGTCGGACATGTTTATTCTCCCTTCCGCATGCTCAATGGATTGCTCGACATTCCGGATAAGGACATCCAGCTGCCGCCTTCTGTCGAGAAGCTGCTCGCGGTGCTCCTTCAGCGCGGCCCTCTTATCAAAAGCGGGATCTTGAATGATTTGCCTGATTTGCTCAAGCCCCAAGCCAAGCTCGCGGTAAAATAAAATCTGCTGCAGCAGATCCACCTCCGCCTGCCCGTAAATCCGGTATCCGGATGAACGGACTCTTGCCGGCTTTAACAGTCCAAGTTCATCGTAATACCGCAAGGTTCTCGTGCTTACGCCCGCGAGCTGTCCCAGCTTCTGTACGGTATATTCCATATCTGCTCACCTCCCGACAACCTTACTCTACACTTTGACGCAACGTCAAAGTCAACGGCAGATTTCCATTTTTCTTAGCTTTTTATTTCCTTCATTATACAATGCATGAATTAACCAAAGCCCGCTCAATCTAGAAAGGTTGGAGGTGAAAAACATGACAGGACGCAACAACAAGCCCGACAATGACGGACCGGCTGCAAGCCCTTCGCGCCTTGACCAATTCGGCGATAAGCTTGCCGACAATTCCGGATCGGTTCCGAAGAAGAACAGCAGCAACAATACCTGCAAATAACTCAAAAAAAGGACTGCCGGCAAAGGCAGTCCTTCCTGCTTATGACTTAGCCGCAGCCGACTCTTCGGCCGCTTCCGCCATATACAGCTCTTTCATAATCGATTCGATCGGAATGGCGTCAATCGCCATATCCACAATGCCATAAACCTCGTTAAACTCCCGGATAAAACGTTTCAAAGGCAATACGCTCGTATCAATCTCCAGCGCAAGCTCTAGAGGCCCTTTCCGCTCCGTAACCGTAATACCCTGGATACGGTTATCCGGAACAACGGTTTCCGTCGTCAGACGAACCGACTTCTTGTCTCCCAACCTGCTTCTTAACATGGCAAGCGAATCATCCACCACAATCTCGCCGTGATTGATGACGATCACCCGCTCCGCAAGCAGCTCGACATCCTCCAGGTCATGCGTCGTTAGTATAAAGGTGACTCCCTGTCCGTTCATGCTTCGGATGAAATGGCGGATATTCTCCTTCGCAATCATATCCAGTCCAATCGTGGGCTCGTCGAGAAACACGATTTCCGGACGGTGCAGCATCGCCATGATAAACTCGCATTTCATCCGTTCGCCTAACGACAGCTGGCGGGTAGGCTTTCGGATGATGTCGCCAACGCCAAGCAGTTCTGTTAGCTCATTCAAAGTTGATTGATACTGACGCTCCGGAACGCCGTATATCGCTTTGTTCATATAAAAGGCATCGACGGGAGGAATATCCCAGAGCAACTGCGACTTCTGCCCAAAGACGGCGCCAATGCGGCCGACATACTGTCTTCTCTGCTTCCACGGAACAAGCCCCAGCGCCTTAACTTCGCCCGTTGTGGGGTGAAGGACACCCGTCAGAATCTTTAGCGTCGTTGACTTCCCCGCGCCGTTAGGGCCAAGAAACGCCAGCATTTCCCCTTGCGGGACGGTAAAAGACAACTCATGAACGGCTTTGATTTCCTTCATCGGCCGTTTGATCAAATTACGCGTCACTTCGCGTAGCGTATGGCCGCGTTCATGGGTCGTATACGTCTTCGTCAGATTTCTCACTTCGATCATGCTAACCCTTCTCCCCTTCGTCTACGCCTCTAACCGCCGGCACTTGTATAACCTTTCAGCATCCGGTTCCAATACAACATCCCGAGCAGCAGGAAACCGGCAGCCGGCAGCAGCGCCCATAATCCTCCCCAGCTGGTTCGGCCAAGCAGCGCTTCAGCAGGAACAAAAGCGATCAGACCTACGGGAAGAACATACGTTAATACGTTTTGCAGCGATTTCGAGAAGATGGTTCCCGGATACATGCCAAAGCTTGTAAACGCGTCAAAAATATCAAAGACCCGGCTGCTTCCGACCCAGCGGAACAACATGCCGGACAAGAGCAGGGATACCGCGCATAACATCGTGACTGACGCCAGGAACAGCAGCCCGAACTGCAGCCACGCCCAACCGCCGGGCAGCTCCATCCCTTTTAAGGCGTAAACGAACAGAACGGTACCGCTGAACAATCTGCCGAAATCATCCGGATCGAAGCCCGTGATCATCGCCATCAGCATAACGGGTCTAGGCCGGAGCAGCAGCAGGTCAAACGTTCCTTCGCGGACATGGCCTAGCGTCGTCCCTACCATGCCGAAGAAGAACGGAAAAGCGATTCCCTTGGACAACGCAAACACCGCTTGAATAAGCAGCGCCTCGTGCATCGTCCAACCGGGAAAAGAAGCGCCGGATTTGTACACAAGCAAAGTAACGAGCGGAACGACCAGATCCCCGATAACGAGCATAACAACGCTAATAAAGAAATGGCTGCGATACGCCATTTGCTCCGCAAATTTGGTTCGCAGAACCGCACCGAATAAGGTCTCTCTCATACACCCACCCCCGTAAATCTGCGCATGGCAGCGTTGTATAGAAGGGTCATGGTGAGCGCAGTAACCGTAACGGCAACGGCTTGCAGGCCTACCGCCTGTGCAAGCGACAGATGAATGCCGGCAAGCTCATATTCTCCTCCGTACACTCTAGTCGGCAAATAGGTAATGAACTGAAAAGGAAGGAAAAACAATACTTTTTGCATTGCATCCGGGAAGAAGGACAGGGGGATAAACACCCCTGCGCAAATATCCTTCAGGAGCAGGAACACCCGCCGGATTCCTTCTGCCCGGATCAGCCAGAAGGCGGTTAATCCAACGCAATAATTGACCATAAAGTTCATCAGGAAGCTGAAGGTAATGGACAAGACAGCCCAGCCCGGAGCCGCGGGCTGCAGATTTACGCCAAAGACAAAGATAAACAGAAGAAGAACAGGCAGCACTTCAACCCAAAGCGCGAGCGAGCGGTGTCCGATCTTCTGGGCAAGCGCGAACAGCCAATGCGGCAGCGGCCTTAGGGCAAAGGTGACAAACTTCCCGCTACGCACCAGCATCTGCAGGTTCCAGTCCGCGAAATCAAACGAGATGTAATGGATAAGGCTGGCTACGCCATAATAGGTAAGCATCTGTTGATAGGTCAGACCGTTTAACGTGTCATGCCCTTGGTATACGGCCTTCCAGATAAACACTTGAACCAAGAACATGACGGGCCCAACAAGCAGCGAAGCCGCCATATGAGACCGGAACGCTGCCCACTCCTTGTAGGTAGCGAAGCCGATCGCGGAAATGACGGCGGTCAGCCGCTTCACAGCCAGCCGGAGCCGATAATATTTTGCGTACCGTTAATCGACTCCGGACACCAGTCCAGATTGGAAGGCACAAAAAATACGACTACCGATTGATGCTGCGGATCAACAAGCAGCTTGCAGCGTCCCGCCCCTTCATGGCCGAAAGAGCCCACGGGCAGCCAGTCGTCATGCCCGGTCAGGCTAGCTCCAAGCCCGTAAGTAAAGTTCTTGATTCGCCCACCCCAGCAAAAGCCTTCAATTCCGCTGTTCAGCACATTCGTGGTCATCTTCTCTACCGACTTGCGTGATAAGATTTTGACACCGTCAAGCGTACCGTTGTTAAGCAGCATCTGGCCAAAGCGGTACAAGTCATCCAAGGTGGAATTCATGCCGCCTCCGGCTCTTTGGGGACTATATCTGCGGTCATGCTTCTTCGTATCCCGATTCTTCTCATGCTCGTTAATCCAGCACACCTCGTCATGCAGTTCCTCCGGAATATCGAAGAACGTGCGGTTCATGCCAAGCGGCTTTACGATCTTCTCCATCACGTACTGCTCAAACGGAATTCCGCTTACTCGGGATACAATCTCGCCCAGGACATTAAATCCGGCTGACGAATAGCTCCATTCTACCCCTGGCGCCGATAAAGGCTGACCGGACAAGAGAGAACGAATCCATGTGCTGCGGCGCTGCTTTTCCAGCTCTTCCGGATCCGTGACGGCATCCGGTCCTTCCGTCTCAGGCTCGAAGGCGAAGAGCATATCCCACCATCCTCTCGGATAAGGCTCCTGGAAGTAGCCGGGATCCGCCTGAAGGCCCGAAGTATGGGTCAGCAGATGCCAGATTTGAATCTTTTCGTACGTGGCGTTTTTGAATTCCCCGATCCATTCCGAGACCGACTGCCGGAGAAACAGCTTGCCCTGCTCGACCAGCTGGAAGATCGCCGTCGCAGTGAACAGCTTGGTTACCGACGCGATTTTGCGGATCGTATCGTCCTTATAGACCGAATCGGGATCCGTGTACTTGAGCTGTCCAAAGGCGGCTTTTGCAAAAACCTTGCCATTTGCGGAAAGAAGATAAGACGCGCTTTGAATTTGTTTCCGTTCGATAAGCGACTTGAAATGCTCCTCCAGCCGAAGCCGCGCATCCGGATCGAATCCGGTCTCCTGCGGTTGTATTGCCGTATTTACACCCGATGTTGACATGGGCATCCCTCCATTATAAAAGGTTGTTTATTATTCCAATCCCGACCAGACGATAGCCCGCGGGGTAAGCACCGATTCATTCGTGAAGCCTTTTTGGCTAGGAACCAGGAACGCAAATACCAATTCCTCGACAGGATCCACATACAAGCCGCAATGGCCGTAGCCTTCATGCGAGAAGGTTCCTTTGCTGGCCAAGTCAAAATGATCCACCGACCAGCCTAACCCGTATTTGAAATCCGCGTGAAGATTGCCCCAGCCTCTGCTCGTTAAGCCATGCAGATGATTCACCGTTTGCAGCTCGACGGAACGTTTGGACAATACGCGGCTGCCGTTGCCGGTTCCGCCGTCCAGCATCATCTGCCCGAATTTCCACAAGTCCTCAAGCGTCGAATAAAGACCGTTGCCCGCCACGTTTGGCATGTCCGCCGTCCGCTCGCGCGGATCGTAGATTTCTCTTTTCTCCCAATCATTCGTGCAGCAGACCGCGTCCCGTTGATCCTCGGGTACCTTGAAGAAGGTGTTCGTTAAGCCGAGCGGACTCAGAATCTCATCGTGTATGTACTGTTCGTAGGACTTGCCGGATACCTTGGCAATAATCTCGCCAAGTATGGCATATCCGCTTGAGCAATAGATCCATTCCTTTCCCGGCATGCGCTGCATGGGTCCAGAGATGACAACCTGCAACCAATTGATATGCGGATAAGCTTTCTTCGCTTCGTGCGCCATCCATTCGTACCACGGAAGTCCGTAAGGCTCCAGGTAAAAACCGGGATCTCCCTGAAGACCGGAGGTATGGGTGAGCAGCTGGAAAATCGTAATGTCGCGGTGCTTATCGTTGTCGAATTCGGGCAGGATCCGGCAGACGGATTCCGTCAGAAAGATTTTCCCGCGATCTATCAGCTGATGGATAGCAACTGCCGTAAACACTTTCGTGATCGAATAGATTTTCCGAATGGAATCGGGAAGAAGATCCGCGCTGCCGTCTTCATGGCGCAAACTCCCTAGCGAGCGTTGTGCGAATACCTTTCCCTTCCTTGCGATGATGTAGCTTGCGGCTTGAATCGTACCGTTTCCGATAATGGAAGCATAATGATCGTCGAGACGCCGGAGATGCTCTCTATCGAAACCGACTTCCTCCGGACTGGCATTGGTCCAGCCCTCATGAATGTGAATCATGTCCTGCATTTGAGTTGACCCCTCCCTGAATTGGAGAATCATGGAAATCACAATACATCCCTATTCTAAGGGTACGAATGTTCGCATGTCTATGCCTTTTTCGAGTAAAAACAAAATATATTTTGCTATTTGTTTAAACCTTTGCACTTTTTCCGTAATAAAAAAAGCAGGACATAAGCACATACGCGCTTTGTCCTGCCTTTGCGTTTCTCTACAAGCTCTGTTCGCTTACCCCGGTATCCGGATCGAAGGTCAGCATTTTTGTTCCGACTTTATCGATAAAGAATCGATCATGACTGACAGTGATAACCGCTCCCGGGAAATGAATCAGCGCCTGCTCCATCACTTGAATACTCGTTAAATCAAGATGATTCGTCGGTTCGTCCAAAATAATAACGGCGGCACCGGATAGCAGGCATTTGGCAAGCGCAACCCGGGCTTTCTGCCCGCCCGACAGGTTACCGATAAATTTGCTTAAATCCGCTTCCGAGAATTGCAGCATGGAGAGGAACTTATTGACCTTTTTCCGCGGCGCATCCAGGCCAAGCCCATACGTATTCACCGCGTGGCTGACCGTGTCCTTCGGATCAAGCTCCTCCCACATCCGGTTGAAATAAGCGTAGCTTACCCCTCTCTCCCAGACGACTTCGCCGGACTCCGGCTTCTCCTGCCCCGTCAACACTTTTATGAGAGTGGATTTTCCGCTCCCGTTAGGGCCAACGATCACAAGACGGTCTTCCTTTTGAATATCAAAGCTGATATTCTCGAAAATCCGTCTGCCGTCATACGTTTGGCTGATTTGCTTCACTTCGCATAATTTGTCCGGAAAACGCAGCTTCTCGTAAATATCGGTAATCAGCACATTAACGGGATGAGGCTCAATCCGTTTCTTGTTATCCGCTAGTTTACGGGAAAGACGGTCTTTCGACGTCTTTTTGATGCTTCGGCTGTCTATGGCTTCAGCTTCCATCAGGAGAAGCTCCTCTTCCCATTCGAACTGGCGGTCCAGCTCCTTCTTGCGCATCTTCTTCTTGCGGACGTAATCGGTGTAATTGCCGTCGTATTCCTGAAAATGATAGTTCTCGATCTCGATCGTTCTCGTAACGACTTTATCGATGAATTCCCTGTCATGGGACACCAGAATCATGGCCCCCTTGAACCGGAACAGCCACTGCTCCAGCCAAGCAATCCCTTCCATATCCAAATAGTTCGTAGGCTCGTCGAGCAGGACAACATCCGGCGTTTGGATGAGCATCTTGGCTAGTGCCGCGCGGTTTCTCCAGCCTCCGGACAACTCGCCGACCGGCTGATGACGCGAATGATCGTTGAATCCCAGCTTCGTAAGCACGGTGTTAATCTCGACGGACACATTCCAGCCGTCCAGATGCTCCATCTGCTCGAACAATTCCGCTTGCCTCGACAGCAGCTTGTCCATCTCGCCGTCATCCGTCACCGATCCCAGCTTCTCCGCAACTTCCTGAAGCTCTCGTTCGATGAGAGCCACTTGCTCAAAGCACATCTCCAGCTCCTGCTGCACGGATAAGCTGCCGCTAAGTTCCGAGAACTGCGAGAAGTAGCCGATCTTCGCTTGCGGATCGATCTCGACCTTCCCGGACGTAGGCTCTTCCTTGCCCATAATGAGCCTGAATACCGTAGACTTTCCCGCGCCATTACGGCCAATCAGTCCAACGCGTTCCCCTTGACTCAGGCGAAAATAAATATCGCGAAAGATCATAGCGTCTTCATATTTTTTCGTTACGTTCTCAAGTCTAATTACGCTCATCGCTATCATCCTTTCATTCTTCTAACGATTATAACACTATCAATCGCGATTCCGGGTATAATGAACAAGTATAAGCTAATATGTACGGCCTAGTACGGCGAATATCATGCAGAAGAGGTTTAAGATGACGGTATTTAAAGGATTAAGCAAGGAAATTACGACAGCTCTGAGCAGCTTGGGCTTTGACACCCCTACGGAGGTGCAAGCGAAAGTGATCCCCATTGCGCTTGAGAAAAGGGATCTGGTCGTCAAATCGCAAACCGGCAGCGGAAAAACAGCCGCTTACGGAATACCCCTCTGCGAGCTTGTGGAATGGAACGAGAATAAGCCGCAAGCTTTAATCTTGACGCCAACCCGCGAGCTTGCGGTTCAAGTCACGGAGGACATTACCAATATCGGCCGGTTTAAACGAATCAAAGCAACGGCCCTATACGGGAAATCTCCTTTTCATATTCAAAAGGCCGAGCTGAAGCAAAGGACGCATATGGCAGTCGGAACGCCGGGACGCGTGCTCGACCATATTGACCGAGGTACGCTTGCGCTCGACAAGCTCGCTTATCTGGTCATTGACGAAGCCGACGAAATGCTGAATATGGGATTTATCGAACAAGTCCAATCGATTATTCAAGCCTTGCCCGGCGATCGGGTAACGATGCTGTTTTCCGCCACCTTCCCCGAGGATGTTGCAAAGCTGTCTCGACGATATATGGACAATCCCGCGCAAATTGAGATTCAGGCAAGCGGACTAACAACCGCAACCATTGAACATTCCCTTATTGAAGTGAAGGAAGCGGACAAGCTGGCCTTGCTGCAGAACGTTCTAGTTGCGGAGAATCCGGACAGCTGCATTATTTTCTGCCGGACCCAGGAGAATGTCGACAAGCTGTTCCGGTCGATGGCCGAGCTCGACTATCCATGCGATCGCATCCACGGCGGTCTGGAGCAGGAAGAACGCTTCGAAGTGATGAATGCGTTCAGAAGAGGCCAATTCCGCTATCTGATTGCTACGGATGTTGCGGCAAGGGGGATCGACATTACGAACATCACCCATGTCATTAACTACGATATCCCGTTAGAGAAAGAAAGCTACGTACACCGTACGGGACGTACCGGACGCGCCGGCAAAAACGGAAAAGCGATTACCTTCCTCGCCCCTAACGACGGCAGACGGCTGGCGGAGATTGAAGATTACATTGGCTTCGCGATTCCGAGAGTGCCGGCTCCTTCTGAAGAAGAGGTTAACCGACGCCTCGAAGATTTCCAGCGCAAAATTAACGTTGGGGTTGAGCTGAAAAAGGACCGCCGCGAGCAATTAAACAAGCAAATCATGAAGCTTAACTTCAATGGCGGGAAGAAAAAGAAATTCAGGGCGGTAGACTTCGTCGGGACCATTGCGAAGCTTGAAGGGGTAACGGCTGACGATATCGGGATCATAACGATTCTCGACCATGTGACCGATGTCGAGATTCTTAACGGCAAAGGTTCGCTCGTTCTTGAGCTGATGAAAAATACGACGATAAAAGGCAAGCAATTAAAGGTACGCCGAGGAAACAAATAAATTTTTCTGCTAAAAACGAAAAGCCGCTTCCGCTCTATCCGACATAGAGCCAAGCGGCTTTTTAACATGCAACGATTAGAATACGCGCGGGCGAAGCGTTTCTCTCTTTTCCCCGAATACGCGCTGCTCCAGGTCTTCCAGACGGCGTTTGATCATGAAGTAATCGAAGGCTTCCTTGTCCTTCATCAGTTCCATATGTATGTTCGCCAGGTCAGCTTCAAACTTCACGATCAGCTCCTGCATGCGGCTGTAGTCCTTGATAATCTCGTCGAGGAACTCATCCACCTGCTCTTGGCTGTAGCCTCTCATCTTTTTCTCGAATTGCTTAGCATGTATGATTTGTGCTGTTAATTGAATACCGTATTGACTTAACTCGCTCATGGTATAAATGCTCCTCTCAAAACTCGATAAAAATGACACCTAGTCTCTATAATACGACGATTTTCGACTTTCTGCAAAGCCGCTCTCTTCCAGTTAACAAAAAAGGACTGCTTAACGCCAATTCGCGTCAGGCAGCCCTGGATAAATTCAACTTGTTATTACGGCTTATTTCAGGTAAAAGACTTCTCTTAACGGACGAATCGGCTCGGCTTCGCGGAAATCGAATGAACCCTCCACCATTTGCGACGTGATGGCGTTCCAGCGGTTGCACGGCTCGCTCTCGGCGATTATGCCGAACGCCTTCTCTACATCATCGCATTCGAAGCAGTAGAAAAACTGGTTGCCGTTTTGAAAGATCGAATAATTCCGGATCCCTGCGCGCGAATGCTCTTCCATAATTTCAGGCCAAGGGGCCAGATGCATGGCTACGTATTCCTCAAGCATTTCTTTTTTGATTTTCCAGGTCCAAGCGAATTTATTGCTGTTCTCCATTTGCTACCTCTCCTTCTCTTTCCTTCATTGCCGAACGTCAATCATGCCCTTCCTTATGAAGACGTTTACAAAAATGCTGTCAGGATCAATATAGGCTATCCATGTCATGGTGTAAAGAGAAGATTTTTCGCGCGATATTCGAAGCGGCCTGCGGGCAATCTAATGTCGCCACAGGTTGTAGGCGCCATTCTATCGCAGGGAGGAATAACAAACATGTCGCATAATAAACGACGCTCTTTCCAAGGTAAAATGCATGCACTGCAGTTCAACTCGCTAGAAGCTGAAAATAATGTGGCGGGGTCAACGGACCGGAACCGCAACCAAAAAGGCCATGTTCCGAACAGCCCTTCGACAGGCTAGATGTTCCGTTAGACCAATGAAGCAATGAATGAAGGAGCTCCGTCATTGGAGCTCCTTCGTTCACTTGTTCAAATAACCAATCATGTCGCTCCAATTCGCTCTGCCGTAATAATCTTCGGCAATGGTCAGCTTCGTAATCCAGGATAAGGACCGTCTTGCACCCGGTTTGATCAGCTTGACCTCCGCGGAGCCTTGACCGGACTGCACAAAGGCAATCATCCCGTTCTTCATCATTGTTGGCGCATAATCGCCATAGCCTTCGATGCCTCTCGTCACATTTTTGCTCTGCCCTGTTCGAAGATTAACCTTGGCAAGCAAAGGCAATGTTCTGTCTTCTTCATCGCCCGACCATGCCGCCTCTTTCCTCCGGGACACGATAATCGCTTCATCGCGGTCCCAAGTAAAGTCGTTGTCGGCATAACCTCGAGGCGTCAGAACGCGCTTCTTAACCGAGAGAATGTCCTCGAGAACAGTCAGCTTCTTGTTTGATGTGGCTTCTCTGCCCGTACCTTCAATAAAGGCAAGCTGGCCGCTCGACGGCGCCCATTGAAACCAATTGGCATAGCCTAGCATCTGACCGGCTTTCACAAAGCTCCGGCCATCCGAAGACAACAGGATTAACGTGTTGGCATCGGAAGATAAGGAAGCGGTTGGCTTGGCAATAAACGCAATCCATTTTCCGTCCGGGGACCATTTAAACGGGCTTGTCTGAATCGCGAAAAAATCATCCGATTGGGCAGGCAGCCGGTAAAACAGCTGCTTTGACCAGGCCCCACCCGCACCGTCAGGCTTAAGTACATACAGCTCAATCGGAGCCCAGCCGCCTTCCGGCAGCAGCTCAGCCGCAGTAGATGCAAGCAGTCCGCTTCCGTCCGGAAGCCACGAGAACTCCCCTGCATTGTCCATAATACGGTCATGCGAATGGTCGCTTGACCTGTCAGCCGACATGACGCTAAGCTCTCTTCCGGACAAGATGGCTAACCGGTTGTCATTGGGAGCCCATTTGGCATTGCTGCCTTCCCCCAGCCTTCTCATGCCGCCGGTTGCAGCTTCATAGGTCCACACTTCCGGCCTGTTCTCACCCCGAAGGAAGGTCATCCATTTCCCGTCTTTTGACCATTGAGGGCTTCGAATATATTCCTCCTTCGTCAGCGGCTTCTGTACCTCGTCAACCGCCAGCCATAAGTTATTGGTCCGGATAAAAGCAGCCTGCAGCGCTTCCCGTTCCCCTTCCGCAGCTGCGCTTGTAAGAGCCAGCAATGAGGAGCCGACAACAACGGCCATTATCAAAGCAGTTAATTTTTTAATCACGGAAGCAACTCCTTCCCTTCATTAAGATCATGATGTTGGGCTTTGAAAGCAACTTCCTCTGGCAGCTTTTTCGACATGCTTGGGATATGGCGGTGTTTGTATTCAATCAGCTCTGAGGAGTATACGGACACAAATACGCGCCCGCTTCCGGCGAAAGCACGGATCAGAACCGGTTGATTGTATTGATTTTTGAATACGAAATCCGGTCCGTCCCAGCTTACCGTAGCATCCCGTCCGGGCATCACGTAAGGCACATGCCGGCTATGCGAGTATCGCTGGATAATTGTGAGTCCCGCGCTGTCAATGGCATTAAACAAAGTGGAGGATACTTGGCAAATGCCGCCTCCCACTCCCTCCGAGAGCTCCCCGCGGACGATTATCGGAGCACTCAAATATCCTTTCTCCGGCGTTCTTGGCCCCACGGTACGGTTAAACGAAAACGTCTCGCCGGGGAAAACAACCGTATTGGAAATCGCTTTTGCAGCTAAGGAAATGTTATGGGAGCGGTTCTTATTGTTGCTGTTGTAATAAGTAACATAGTTGCCGATCGCTTTTTCCTTAATGCTGGCAAGCAATTCGCTGTCCACCCTCGCGTGCACATGAGTTAAAGGCACCTCAATGGCCCAGGGCTTGTTATTAAAGAAATAGCTGTAAAATCGCGTGGCAAATTGATCGCGATCCAGTTGATAACCAGACTGTTCCGGAACGATCGTCCCCCTATCGCCGATATAAGCGTTAACGGGGGGCACATTGATCTTTTTCTCCAGCTTGGACTGCAGCTTATCGAACTTCCCGATATCCAAAAAGGACGTTCCCGGAAGATCGTAATCGTCCCGCTTGATCTGGGCAATCGGTTGTCCGCGGAACTCAATGGTCAGGTGTTCAGGTACAATATAAGGCCGCTCGGGCTGTACGGGCTGTACAGGCTGCTGCAGCAGGATAGCAAGTCCGGCTATCCAGATTCCGTTAAATCCCATTCTTCACTTCTCCTATCGTCACATAAGCACTAATTCAGCCGAGAATAATAATGGACAAGGGATAGTATGGTTCGCCGAAGCTTCAATTATTTAGTAACAGGAGGAAAATATGCTTTTTCATCGATTTAAGCGTATGAAGGCTTGCATAATGATCGTGCTTGCACTCGCCCTTGCCTGGCTGCCGGAAAATAATCTCCATGCAAGGTCTGCCGTGACGAATGAAGAAATGAACGGTCATTCCGGTCTGCAGTTAATGGTCAAATCAAGCCCTACCGCCATCTTCGAAGACCATGACATGATTAAAGATCCGGATATCGTAAACGCCGTTCATTCACTGAATTGGCAAGCATCCGATGAAGTCCCGCGATTTTCCGATCTTTATATTTCCCGGGAAGGAGTCTCTGCTCCGTCCTTTCGCGTAGATGTCAGCGGACGCATATGGGATGAGACGCAGTCGAAAATGCTTGTTCTGCCGGGCAAAGCCGCGGCAAAGCTGCAGCAGTCCGCCGAGGCTTTGCGGGCGAAGCATTACGGACAATTGCTGGATTGGCAGGAAGCGGAAAAGCTATTTTCCAGAAAAGCTTACTTTGTCATCAAGGATATGGAGACCGGGTTATCGTTCCGCGTACAACGAAGAGCCGGACATGATCATGCGGATGTTCAACCCGTAACGAAGGCAGATACCGAAATCATGAAACAGATCTACAACAAGGGCTGGACCTGGGACAGAAAAGCGATTATCGCGGAAAAGGATGGCCGGCAAATTGCGGCTTCCATGAACGGAATGCCTCACGGCGGAGACGGAATACCGGAGAATGGCTTTTCGGGGCATTTTTGCGTACATTTCCTGAACAGCTCTACCCATAAATCCGAAAACCCGGATTTGCCTCATCAGCTAATGGTTCACAAGGCTGCGGGAAAGCTGCGGAATTATTTTGCGGACTCTTCTCCTTTCCTGCTTGGTCAAGGCTTAATTGAAGCCATTCACCACGAAGAGCCCGAGATGATCCGCCTGCTAACGGAGGGAATTCCAAAAGAGCAGTCGGAGGCGCTGCTTTCGCAGCAGCAGGATTGGCGTTCTATCCGGCGGAAGGACGGACGTGAACTCCCCCAAGAGGAATCCTGGTTGTCCGAGGTACGGATGGAAGCGGAGACCTTGCACGCAACCCGGGGCAAAAGACTGATGCGATTCCATTCCATGTTCGTGCGAATGAGTCCGATCAGTCCGTGGGAGATGAAAGAATTAATCGTTTCTTAAAAACGAATAACGTCCGCTTCCTTCTTATGGGGAAGGAGCGGACGTTATTATTTCCAGCTTAATATGGGCCATTAACGGATGTCCCGTGGATATGAGGATTTGCCATATTAGGGCCTACCATATTGTTTGGGTTTGCCATGTTTGGACTAGTCATGCTTGGGCTCACCATGTTTGGCTGTACGTTTGGCTGGGTATTACTTTGTTGAAGCGATTGCGTTGCCGGAAGATCCATGTATGTTTTATGGCAATACATATTGGAGATTCGCGGGATAACAACCGTTTCGCCATGCTTGAGGGATTTTGGATTCGCGATATGCAGGTTGGCTTCCTCCAGCAGCGTGTTTGGAATGTTGTACGCATGGGCGATTTGCTCCATCGTATCTCCCGCCTGCGCTTGGTGATGAGCGTAATAATAGTTGCGGTCATCCTCCCGGAAGAACGGGAAGAAGAAAGGCGAGAAGAAGAAAAACGGGAACAGGAAACGACCTGGGAAGAAAGGGTGCGGGAAAGGCCGGAATGGTGGACGGAATCCGCCTCCAAAGCCGCCGCCGCCAAAAGGAACAAAACCACGATTATCCATCTTGATACCTCCGTCATATAGTCATTTGACTATATAACTTATTGAATCCTGGGCAAAAAGGTTCCAGTTCCCCGTTAAGTAATTTAAAGCTTCTTATAGTCGCGTTTCATAATATTCATGACCAGACTTGACCATTTCGGATTGGCCGGACAATACTTACTAGCTACTTTATCAATCGTTGTGTACCCTTTATCGATATAATTCTTTGCCAGCAGCTGGCCGAACTTGCGGACGCTGTCTCCCTTCGTCTCGAAGGCAAATGCTTTATTATATTTGTCGCTGTCTAATGCATTAAGGCCAAACAAATTGTTTTTCTTCTTGGCCAGCGTACTCTTGCCGTTGCCGCTTTCCAGCTTCATGACGGCAATCGTAAAGTATGCGTTAATGCCGTATTCCTCTTCGACTTCCAGAATGGCTTGCTCTAAGCCGTGATCCGCAAGAGCCGTTTTCTCAAACAGCTTCGCAATATGTTCTTCCGTCAATCCCGAGTCCGATTCCACTACCGATGTTGGCCTCTCAGGGTCGGAGGGCAGCGGTATTGCTTTTGCGGGTTTAATCTCTAACGTATCGTTAAAAGGCGTTGCCGCCTCCGCTTTTGTATTCGCTTTCGCCAGAATTTTGACCTCAAGTGCCTTTTCGGCAACCGGAGCCGCTTTTTCTTCAATCTGCTTGGCATAACGTCCATGAACGAAGCCTTGATCCTTTAGAGCCAACCATCCGTTATCTGTCGCATGATCCACCTGGATGATGTCCCCTTGCTTTAGCACTTTAATAATATCGGAGTCTGCATCCGGCTTCTCGCGGACGTTGAGGTAAAACGCGGTCACAGCGTATGTAAGAATAGGCGGTTCTTGCACCGAGGGTTGCGCGGCTGCGCTATGTATTTCGGGGATTATACTGAGCTCAGGTTCCGGCAGCGCAGCTTCTTGCCTCTCTACGGGCTTTATTTCAGCGGCTTCCGGCAATTGCGGCGTAAACAGCTGTAAGGCGTCGCTTACCACGATACTGCCGTCAGCGATGGATAAATGAGCGATCGATAAGTCATGAGTTACTTCAGCAGACACTTTATTTGAAGGTAAAAAACGCGTGCTCAAGGTCATGAACAAAGCTATACAAAGTACATATACGAGCACTTTTGAATTGATTTTTGTATGCATCGTTACACCTCTTCCCTCGTTTTTGTAAATCAGACATACCTGCTGTGGTATAGGTTAGATTGTACATAGGAGGATTTGAAAAACGTGTCAAATATCCTGCGCGGCTCACTTGTTTCTTTGTCGGAGCTTCATGCCAAACTTTGGCTGAAAAAGCGGATTTTGAACAGATGCCGTAATTTCGAATCGCTTTGACCAAAAAACGCACGAAAAAGTTGCCTCCATCTGACTTGATCCGCGAAAATTAGTAAAATAAAAACAAAAGAACCGCACCCATGTGCGGTTCTCTAGCTTTATTTGTACTATTCTTCCGGCATTTGAGGTCCGGGATGGGACCTCAGATACTGCTCGATCTGCTCAAGCGTCCAGCTTGGCCCTTGAAGAAGGCTGCCGCTCCTTGCCAGCTCCAGCAGCTCCAGCAGCCACTCCTTCTCCGCCTCTCCGAATTTTTTGATTCCGTTAATCATCATTTGGGAGCCGGTCGGAAGAAAAGTTCCTTTTATCTCCAACACAGCCTCCATGCGTTTAATACGCTCTTCGCATGCGGCCAGCTGCTTCTGCAGCAGTTGCTCGATCCGGCTCTGATCTCCGTGACGAATGAAAGGCAGCGCAAGGAATGCGGGATGCTGCGGATAAGAAACCTGGCTTAGCTGCTCGTACAGCAGTTTGTGGAATGCTTCCTTGCCTGTTTCCGTTATCCGGTAAATCGTCTTGTCCGGCCGGTTATCGCCCGGAACCGCCACAATCTCCGCCGTTTCAATTAGCCCGTGATCCCGAAGCTGGTCTACCGCGTAATACAAAGAACCGTCTCGAAGCCTAAACGACTCATTCCAGTTCCGCTGCTTAATCGTTTGTCTTATATCGTAAGGATGTCTGTCTCTTTCCATAAGAAGCCCCAATATTAACAGCTTCATTGACATATTCCTTATCTCCCCGAGAACGATGGCTCCGGCTTGCCTGCATCATCTTTGGCTGGAGCTTGATTCGATTTTGGAGGAAGCTCAAGACGAGCGCGGCCCATCAGAATTGCGAAGACAAACGCCAATACCGGCAGGATGACATTCCATTGGAAAATAAACAGAATGGAATCGGACAGCTTGCCAAGCAGAAGCGTTACGAAATCTGCAGGCAGCCCCATTTTAGCTTGAACCGCCGGATCAAGCAGCGCCTGTCCGCCTTTGATCTGTGCCGCCATTTCCGGCTTGATGCCTTGCACGTCCTGCAGCGAGTTTTGGAAATGCGTTTTTTGCATTGCGCCGAACACGGTAATGCCAAGCGCGGAACCAATTGTGCGGAAGAACGTGATCAAGGATGACGCCGAACCCTTGTATTGCGGAGGAACGGAGTTCAGAGTCGAGATATTCAGCAAGGAGAAGGATACGCCAATACCGAGGCCAATGATAACCATAAATACGGTGATCAGAGCACGGCTCGAGGAGGTATCCATCACATAGCCGAGCAAATACGTTCCGACCATCAATACGATCGAAGATACGATCATGACGTCGCGGAAACGGACTTTGTTCGCAATCCGGCCGCCGATCTGCGCGCTGACGACGACCCCGAGCATCATCGGAGTCAGAACCGTACTTGTGCTGGTCGCCGACAGATGGAATACGCCTT
This sequence comes from Paenibacillus sp. ATY16, assembly GCF_003399985.2. Classification (NCBI taxonomy): domain Bacteria; kingdom Bacillati; phylum Bacillota; class Bacilli; order Caryophanales; family Paenibacillaceae; genus Paenibacillus; species Paenibacillus sp. ATY16. Next base: position 48,595 of record NZ_NMOK02000009.1, read on the forward strand.
GCATGAACAACGGAATATAAGTAGCGACAGCAATCATAATGCCGCCGTACAGAAGGCTGATCATCATGCTGCTGGTGAACAGCTGCTTCTTGAACAAAGTCAGCGGAATAATCGGATCTTTCGCCATTTTCTCAACAAACAGGAAGACGACAGCCAGAATGCCCGCACCGGCTAGTAGCGAGATGGTTTTGAACGAATCCCATGCCCAGCCGTCGGTACCGCCAAGCTCGAGTCCAAACATCAGGAGCAGGACAGCCGCCATCAAAATAACCGCACCGGCCCAGTCGATTACTTGCTTCCGGTGGTTCTTCGATTCCTGATAGCCTCTCATGATAAAGATCAAAGACAAGATGCCAATCGGAACGTTAATGTAGAAAATCCAGCGCCAGCTGATATTGTCGGTAATGGCACCGCCCATAATCGGGCCAAATACGCTGGAGATACCGAACACGGCGCCAAACAGACCCATCATTTTGCCGCGCTTCTCCGGCGGGAACAAGTCGAAGATGATAGTGAAGACAATCGGCATGATCGCGCCGCCGCCGACGCCTTGAATAGCACGGTAGATAATCAACTGATTCATGTCAGTTGCCGTACCGCACAGAATGGAACCGATCAGGAAAAAGATCAGGCCTGAAATAAAGAACCGCTTCCTGCCGTACATATCGGACAGCTTGCCGAAGATCGGCGTAGCGACCACCATTGCGATCATGTAAGCGGAATAAACCCATACGAATTTATCCATGCCGCCCAGCTTCTCAATGATCTTTGCCATCGCCGTCGATACGATCGTCTGATCGAGCGCCGACATAAACAGGCCAAGCAGGAGGCCTGCTATTACTAATTTGACACTACTTTTTTTCGCGTCCATAAGAACTTCCCTTCTGTAGTCATATATCCGTACTCAAATTTGAATACCCCTAGCTTATTATACTCAAATTTGAGTGATATTCAATCCCTAAATGAATAAATTAATTGTTAAGGGATCTGTTGTATAATGGCAGAGAGAAAACAATCGATAAGGTGGGATTTGTACATATGTCATATTTGTCGTTAAGTACTTGGAGCCTGCACCGTAATCTCGGACCGCTCCGCTGGACCGTATGGAATGAAGAAACCGGCAATCACGATACGGCCGTTCAGGAACAGCCGTTACTGCATTCTCTTCTTGAGCTTCCTGCCGAAGCTGCTAACCGCGGTTATCAAGCCGTAGAGGTCTGCCATTTCCATTTCCCGTCCACCGAACCAGACTATCTCGCACAGGTGAAGCAAGCCTTTGCGTCAGCAGGAATGTCCTTTGATACCTTGCTCCTTGATTACGGCGATATCACTTCCTCCGACCCAGCCCGCGCAGAAGCGGATATGGCCTATATCCGCCAATGGATTGAAGCTGCTTCCTTAAGCGGCGCGAAGCAGATCCGGGTTGTGGCGGGCGAAGCTCCTCCTACGGATAACGAGGCTATTTCGCTGTCCGCAGCCAGATTGGCCGAGCTCTCGGAATATGGCCGCACGCTTGGCGTAAAAGTAATCACGGAAAACTTCAAAGCACTCACCTCCACTGGCGCAAGCTCCATGAAGCTGCTCGATCAATGGGGAGAACATGCTGCGACGATTACGGATTTCGGCAACTTTAAAGGCCAATTGAAATATGAAGAGATTGCTCTTACGACTCCGCTTAGCGTATCCGTCCATGTCAAACCTCAATACGATGCCGACGGAATTCCGGATGAAGCCGAGCTTCGCCGCTGTCTGGACACCGTTGCTTCCGCCGGATTCAATGGCGCTTACGTATTGATCTACGACGGTCCCGGCGATATGTGGGAAGGCATGGAACGCGTGAAAAAGATCGTCTCCTCTTATCTCGCTTCCTAGACGGCAAAAAAGCGATGCAGTTCAACCCTGCATCGCTTTTTTTTTGTGCAATAATACTACCTATCAACGTTGATTCCGGATGAATGCGCCGCAATAATGCGGTCCATCTGCTCGTTCCAGGCTTCGTCCTCCGAACATTTCTCCGGATGGGCTTCGAACCATTTAACGGTCCGTTTAATCCCTTCCGCAAATGGCACAGTGGCCGCAAAATCCGGTACAAGCTTTTTGATCTTGCTGTTGTCAAATACCGCGCTTACCGCCTTATCGCCTAGCAGGCCGCCTTCCAAATCCGGATCATAGGTGATCAGGAAGTCAGAGGATATATGTACCAGGTTCGGTTTAACTCCGGCAGCTGCGCCAATCGCCTCGTAAATCTGATTCCAGGACAATACTTCGTCCGATGTAATATGGTACGCTTCCCCAATCGCATTCTGCTCGCCAAGCAACCCCACAAAACCTTTCGCAAAGTCCGAATTATGTGTCATCGTCCATAGGGATGTTCCGTCGCCGTGAACAATAATCGGCTTGCCCTTGCGCATACGGGCAACAAGCGAATAAGGGTGAGGCCAGCTGTTCAGCGATGCCGGGATCATCGTATCCCCGTAGGTAAAGGAAGGACGGACAATCGTAACCGGGAAGCCGGTTGCGGCATGTTCCTTCAGAAGAAGCTGTTCGCAGGCGATTTTATCTCTCGAATATTGCCAATAAGGATTTTCAAGCGGCGTTGCATGCTCCGTTATGATATAATGCTGCAGCGGCTTCTGATAAGCCGATGCCGAGCTGATAAAGATATATTGCTTCGTACGTCCCCGGAACAAATCAATGTCGGTCTGAACATGCTCCGGCGTAAAAGCGATCCAATCTACCACGACATCGAATTGATAGTCTTCCAGCGCTGCCGCGGCGGACTTGGGATCTCGAATATCCCCGGTAATGATCTTCGCGCCTTCGGGCACAAATCCGTCCCGGTTCCCCCGGTTGAACAAATAGAGGTTGATTCCTTTCTGTACAGCTAGCTTGGATACAGCCTGGCTGATCAAGCCGGTACCGCCGATAAACAATACATTCATGTCTTATCGCTCCTCCAACCAACATTAATGGCTTACCTCAGTAATAGTGTAAAGCTTAAAAGCAACCGGAGCAATGTTTAAGGTATAATAGAAGGATAGAACAATAGAATAGGAGATAAGTGATGGATATTGTACAACTCCCATTAACCCAAATCGACGAAGATACGGACCAGCCCCGTTATCAGTTCGACGAAGAAGCTTTGGTCGAGCTGATGCGTAATATTGAGGAAATCGGGCTTCTCTCCCCCATTAAAGTAAGAACGATCGATGGAGGAAGATATAAGATTATTTACGGCAACCGCCGTTACAAGGCTTGCAAGCGGCTTGGACTAGCCACGATACCTTGTATCGTGACGAACATGACGGATGAGCAGGAAATCTACTTGGAGCAAATCGCCGAGAACCTGACGCGTCAAGGCTTCTCCCCGATTGAAGAAGCGGAGGCTTTCAACAAGCTGATGACCGACCCGAAATTTAGCCGATCGGTTAAATTCCTGGCCAGCAAGTTCGGCAAACCGGAATCGTACATAAAGAACAAATGCGAGCTGCTTAAATTCGGCAATTCGGTTCGGAAGCTTATCATTGGCGGCACGGAAATTCGCAAGGACCGTCTCACGGAGGACCAGCTGCTGCCGCTGAAGGACCTGCCGATGGAGCATCGGGATCCGTTGGCCCTCATTATGGCAAGAGACGAGATGCCGCCTTCGGACGTGAAGAAAATCGCCAAGCTGTTCAAGGACAAGGATATCTCTGCCGCTACTAAGGACAAGCTCCTGTACAAATCGGGTCCCGGATTGCTGGAAACCTGGTCGGTGCAGCAGCATAATAAAGCGGAGAAAGCGAAGCCGGCCGAACCGAAAGCACCAAAAGCGGAAAAGATTAAATCTGCCGAGGTATCCGAGACAGGAACAACAGCTGCAGCCGAGGTTATGCCTTATACGGTCAGCCCTTACGAGGCAATGGATAAGAAGCTCAATCAGCTGCTTGCTGCTCTGCCCTCCTTCACCCCGTTGCCCGAAGAAGCGGCTTTAACTTTGCAGGAGCTGAATGCCGAGGAGAGAACGCAGCTTATCAGAAGGATGGAAGCCTTGTTAGAGCAATTGCGCAGCCATACCGAGGAATGGGACAAGCTGAAAAAAATCGCGGCAGCCAATTAATTCGATACGCTCTGCTTGATTTGCACCGCTATCCAGATCAGGATCGGACAGATGATCCCAAAGATCATCGCATAAAAGGGCCAAATGCGGAAGGTCTTAAAAATAAGACAACCGTATTTAGCCCTTTTATTGCGTTTCTTGCCTATTGCCTGACAGGATCATGCCTCCTGTTACGGACCGTATTACGCGCGGTCAGGATCCATACCTTTTGTTTCCCGGCCAAACAGCATCACCGTTAACGCACCAATAACGATCGCAACAAAGAAAACAACGAATACAGCATTAATCGTTGTGCCGTTGTCAATCAGCAAGCCTACCAGATACGGTCCGATAATTCCGCCAATCCTCCCGAAGGCTGCAGCAAAGCCTACTCCTGTTGAGCGAACGCTTGTAGGATACAGCTCCGGCGTATAAGCATACATGGCACCCCATGCCCCCAAATTGAAGAAGGACAGGAAAATGCCCGCGGCGAGAAGCATACCGGCTGTACTGGCGTTACCGAACCAAATGGCACATATGGCCGTCATAAGCAGATAAACACCGAGCACCGCTTTTCTGCCGACCCTTTCAATTAAATAGGCAGCCGTAAAATATCCCGGTAATTGGGCTAATGTAATAATAAGCACGTATTGAAAGCTCTTGACGAGCGTAAAGCCTTTCAATACCATAACGGTTGGCAGCCACAGGAACATCCCGTAATAAGAAAAGACGACCGTGAACCAAAGAATCCACAACGTTACGGTAGCCCGTTGATAGGGACCTGACCATAAGGAAGCCACACGCTCGCCAAAGCGAAGCCTTCTTCTGTCGGCCTGCTCTTTATAACGCGGGGAATCCTCGATTGCCCGTCTAAGGAACAACGCATACACCGCGGGAATAGCGCCGATAACGAGTGCCATTCTCCATCCGAAATGCGGAATAAAGAAATAGGAGATGAGAGCAGCAAGAATCCAGCCGCCTGCCCAGAAGCTTTCAAGCAGGACAATCGCTCTGCCTCTTACTTCAACGGGCACCGATTCGGATACTAACGTGGATGCAACCGGAAGTTCCCCGCCTAAACCAAATCCCGCAACAAAACGCAGCATTGCCAGAACCATTAAATTGGGCGCCAGGGCAGATAATCCGCTAGCTACGGAAAACAGCAGCAAAGTCCATAGCAGAACGGCTTTTCGGCCGTAGCGATCGGCCAGCGATCCGGATACCGCTGCTCCAAACGCCATTCCGGTAGAGTTTATCGCGGCAAGCAGGCCAATCTGCTGGGCATTGAGGCTCCAATCGACGCTTAAAGCCGCTGCGATAAACGAGACAAGCCCCACATCCATGGCGTCAAATAACCAGCTGAATCCGGCGCTGAACAGCAATTTGCGGTTTTTGGACGTACGCAGTAACGCTGCAGCTTCACTCATCTGCACAAAACCTCCATTCTTAGCTTCCTTGTTATTTACAATGTGCCCTGGAACGATTGCCATTATGTAACAGGTAACCCGAATGGGACAAATATGCTCTGCAATAGGATGGGAAATAGAGACTATCGGAGCTGGAGGAAGCCGAAATGGGAAATAAACAATCGATTGTTATCGTGGTAATTCCAATAGCGGAGGTGAGAAAATTCATTCTTATCGATATCGTTATCAGTACGGCCGCATACTACGCCCTAATCATTCCCTTTCATTCGTTTATAGCAGCAACGGCCGGAAGCATGACCTTGCCCATGCTGATCCGGCGTACGTTAAAGCTCCGCAGCGGCAGATAGCTCGCGGGATTCGGTCAGTTATTCAGCCACTGTGCGAGTGTATGGCGAAGCAAGTAAACATAACTGCTATTCTGCCGCAGCACTTCGCGGAACCGGTCCGGATAATCCGTGTATATCCCGTCAACCCCCCAGCTTAATGCCCGGTCCATGTTTAATTGATAATTAACGGTATACGGGTAAATGCGAAGACCTGATTTTTGAACCTTATGAACGTAAGCCGCATTGATTTTCGGAAAATTAGGGCTGATTCCCGTTGCGTATTTTTTGATCTTATTTAATGAAAGGCTGCTGATCCGCGCTGGCGTGTTGTACCACATCAACTGCAGCAATTCGATTCTGTCGTTCATCATGTGGATTTTCTTTAAGCTCTTTGCGTCAAAGGACTGGATGATCACGTAATCCTCAAGCCGGTATTGGTAGATGGTCTCCAGCAGCCTTTCTTCAATTCCCGGATTGTAAGGCGAGTCTTTAATCTCCAGAATATAATGCGTTTCCCGGCCAAAAGCGGTGAATATATCGGATAGAGAAGGTACTTGCTGCCTTGCATACTCTTCTCTGGCGTACATGGGATGATGCTGATTAAACCAGGAGCCGGCATCCAGCTGCTTAATGGCATCCAAGGTCATAGCTCCCACCTTGCCTTTCGCGTTCGTGGTACGGTTAACCGTATTGTCATGCATCGCAACGATCTGGCCGTCCTTCGTAAGCTGAAGATCAATTTCAATGTAATCCGCCCCTGCTTCAATAGCGCTTCGAAAAGCCGCAAGGGTATGCTCGGGAGCATAACCGGATGCACCGCGATGGGCAATAATAGCTGCGTTCTTCGCGAACCGTTGACCGGCCGACACAGCGGGATGCTCCGCTAAAGACAAGACAAGGACAAGAACTACAGCAACAAGCAAGCCATGCAGCATATAGAAATAAAAGGACGGAATTTCTTTCCTTCGCATTGCTGAACGCCTCCCTTCCGTTGCCCTTAACGTGTCACGGCTTTTCCCTTTTTATGCGATTTTCGCCCAGACCAAGGTGAAACGGCTTCGCCGTCCTTGGGTGGGGAGGCGCGTTGAATTGAAAAAAGCCGCCTCCGCATGTAAACGGAAGGCAGCTTTTCGGTTTTAATTAATAAGTTGCGCCCTGCAAAAACTTCACGCGCTCACCCATCGGCGGGATTTCGTTCCCCTCGACATTAATCTCGATGACGATAGGTCCCTTCGATTGATCGAACCAGTCTGTCGCAAGCTCTGGGCGTAGCTCGTCCAAAGATTCAGCCTGCGCGTACCGGACGCCAAGCGCTTTCGCAACATCCGCGATGCTTGTACGCTGTTGGGAGAAGTCGTCCAGGCAGCGTCTGTACTGCATCATGTGTCCATGATAAACCATGCCAAGTCGGGCATTGTTAATGACGACAAATACGATCGGGAGATTGTATTCCTTAGCCGTCAGCACTTCCATGCCATGCATAAAGAAGCAGCCGTCACCGGTAATACTGATGACCGGGCGAGCCGGCTCCGCAAGCTGAGCGCCGAGAGCACCGCTTATTCCCGATCCCATTCCGCCGAAGTTAATGTTAATATCGAACTCTTGCTTCTCGCGGATCACGATATTTTTAATCGAGTAGGTCATAAATTCGCCGATATCTACATAATACCGGGCATTGTCAGGCGCAAGAAGATTAAGCTGCCGGATGGCGGATCTTGTATTCCATTCCTCTGTACCCGGACCAGCTGCTTCCAATGCGGCAGCCGCTTCCTTGTAGGCGCTTGAGATTTCCTCAAGCTGTTCTTCTTGCACGCCTGCGGACAAGCGGTCAATCAACTGCCATACCGCTAGCTCGATATCTCCGTGTACCGGGTAATCGGTATCGAAGTTTTTGCCCAATTCCCGTTTATCATGATCGATGTGAATGATCTGTTTGCCGTTCACCAGCCGCTCATCCCAGCTGCTTGTTGCCGATTCGCCTAATGCGGAACCAACAATCATTAACAGATCATGGTTATCACCGCGAAGATAGTCCACCGCCGAATCATTGCTCGCCAATCCGTATACGCCTAAGGCAAGAGGATGATTTTCCGGGAAGGCGCCTTTGCCGCGCGGCGTTGTCGCAACATGCCAACCGGTCAGCTCGGCGAATCGACGAATCGTATCTTTAAATTCCTTGGAGCCGTGTCCGAGCATTAACGCGCCGCGGCGCCCCGCTTTTTTGATGGCTGCTGCAGCGGCTTCGATCTCATCCGCGCTCGGCTGGACGGGTTGTGTCTGAACCGCCGTCAACATTTCCGGCTCGCCAATCTCCGTCATTTGCATGTTGATCGGAATCGTAATATGTACCGGTCCGGGAATTCCGCTAATCGCGGTATTGTAAGCTTCGGCCAAAACACGCGGCAGATCCTCGGGATTGGTAACGGTCTTGCTCAGCTTGGTGACGGAAGAGAAGATCGGATCAGCGTTTAGTTCCTGACCGCCGCCTTTTCCGAATTTCGTAGTAGGGATTGCCCCAGTCAGGAAAATAACCGGAAGCTTCTCGCGCCATGCATTGGCTGCAGGCGTGACCAGATTGGTTGCCCCGGGACCGCTCGAACCGACGCAAACGCTTGGAATACCTGTAATTCGTGTATAGGCTGCTGCCATATAACCTGAACTTGACTCATGCTTGGCTACTATGGATGTTAATTCTGGAAGTTCATGCAAGCAATCATACAATGCATTGATAGAGCCCGCCGGGACTCCGAAAATGTACTTGACCCCTTGACTAACCAAAAATCTTAATCCAGCTTCGATTGCTCTCATCTTATTCTCCTTCTATTCTCTTTCTCTTATTTCTTAACGGTAAATTTGAATACGGAGCCTTCCCCTTCGGTCGATTCAAACGAAATTTTGCCCCCGTGCATTTCAATCAGCTGTCTCGATATGGCAAGGCCAAGGCCGGTACCGTTAATTTGATTGTTCACCTGATAAAACTTCGTGAAAATATTTTTTTGCTTTTCCACAGGAATTCCAATGCCGGAATCAATTACTTCGATCGTCATCTCATTGTCTTCCATGTATGCCTTAATCGTAATTTTGCCTCTCTGCGGGGTAAACTTGATCGAATTGGATAAGAGATTCAGCAAAATTTGCAAAATCCGCTCGCGGTCCGCCCGCATCGTTCTGTTCGCGCCCGCGTGAATTTCAACGTCAAGCTCCAGCTTCTTCTTATTGATCAGAGAATCTACGATATGGGTGGCTTCCCGGATCAACTCTTCGAAATCGAACTCCGAATAAGTCAGTTCGAATTTCCCGTTCTCCATCTTGGCGAAATCAAGCAGCTCATTCACCTGATTCAGCAGACGCTCGATCGATTTACCCGCTGTCTCCAGCAGATCGAGCTGGGAATCGTTCAGCTTGCCGAGCACTTCCTTGCGCAAAATATCAACGGTACCTTTTACGGCCGTGATAGGAGTACGGAGCTCATGGGACAGCGTCGCGATAAAATCGCTCTTCAGCTCATTCAGGTACTCGAGCTCCTTCACCAATCCTTCAAGCTTGAAGTTCGCCTGCTGCAGCTCCATCGAACGTACGTTGACCGAATAATCCAGATGCTCGGTATGAATGGCATTCGCGAGAGCGGTCGCCGTTACATCCGCAATGGACTGGCAGAATTCGATCTCGCCAGGCTCGTATTCGCGGCATTTGTTCATGGTTGGGATGACGACGTCGCCAAACACGCGGTCCTTTGCGACAAGCGGAATGAGCAGCAGGCTTTTGATGCCGAACATCTCGCAAGCCCGGTGATCCGGCCGGGGATCCGCGTAAACATCCGAAATCGCTATCGCTTTTTTCTCCGTCACAACCTCATAGAACAGTTTGTCCTTGTCAATGCTCAGCTTGATATCTTCGCGATGCCTGTTCTTCCATTCCTCTTCCGTTACGCTGACCGAGGAAATATGATAAGGCTCGATCGTACGGTCCTTCTCGTTGTATAAGTGAATACCCACTTCATCCGAGCCGGTTGCCCTTTTCATATAGTGGAAACAGGTTTTTAACACTTCGCGGACGGACAGCGACTTGGACAATGCCTTTGTCGCATCAAGCAGCAGCTGCTGCTTGTCCACGAGATTTTTCGTATTTTCGAACATCTGGATATTATGAATCGCAACGCTGACCATATTAACGAAGGCTTCGGTTACTTCAATCTGTTCGCGGGTCAGATTCATCGGCTTCCCGAAATCATGGACAAATACAACGCCAAATACCGAATCATTCACGATAACGGGAATACCCAAAATGGATTTGATCTTCATTAGCAGCTTCTTATCGTCATCAATGCGCGGGTCGAGATTAGTGTCGTCGATATAATCGCTTGCTCTTCTTTCCAGAATATCGCATACAAAGCGGTCCTTCTGAGGATCAATTAGGAGCTCCGTAATATCAATCGACATTTTGTTCCCTTTGTACCCGATAAAAGTGCCGTCAGGCTGCTTGAGGAAAAATCCGACCAGATCCGCCTGCGTAATCTCGCTGGCGATGGCGTCAACGAATACTTGCAAAATATCGGATAGCTCAAATTGCGAATTAATTACTTTCGTCATCAGAAATAATTTTTTGAAGCTCTTTAATTCCATCATTAATATTCACCTATCCATCCGTTTAATAGATCGTGATCTGATTTTTGCCGCTTTGTTTGGACCGCAGCAAGGCCCGGTCGGCAAAGCCAATGATTTGTTCAAAGGAATAATGGTCAGAGCTCTTCGTAATTCCGATGCTGACTGAAGCTTTCACACTCTGTTCCACCAGCGAGCCGATTGCAAGTTCGTTTACCGCCCGGATTATCTCCTGCGCAGTATCCATTGCTCCCTGCTCCTGCTGCAGCAAAACAAGGAACTCGTCCCCGCCGAAGCGGAAGGCAAGATCATTCTCCGGAGAGATCGCATTCTGAATAATGGAAGCAATCGCTTGCAGAACTTGATCCCCTACTAGATGGCCAAATGTATCGTTGATATATTTGAAGTTATCCATGTCAATCATCAGCATCGCGCCGTAATCCGCCAAGCTAACCGATGATTCCAGGAGTACCTCGTTTAGATACATCCGGTTGTATAAGCCGGTTAAGGCGTCCGTATTCGCTCTTTCGGACAGTTTTTCTTTGTCGCTCATCAGACGTTCCAGCTTCTGCTTTTGTCCCAGAGCATAGCTGACCTTCATTTCAAGCAGATCAAGATCGTAAGGCTTGGTCAAATAGTCAAAGGCACCAAGCTGCAGGCCTTGCAAAATATCCTTCTTCTGCACGTTGGCAGACAAAAAGATAACGGGTGTATCAAATTCTTCCCGGCTCATCCATTGCTTGCAGACGTCAAAGCCGGACATGTCAGGCATCATCACGTCCAGTAGTATGAGATCCGGACGAATCTCATCGTACAACCTTAATGCCTCAGAGCCGCACTCTGCCGTATGTATGCTGTAATTTAAGGAGTTCAAAAATATTCGAAGAATTTGTACATTATGCGGTTCATCGTCCACGATGAGTATCTTTTCACGCAATGACATACTCCAACTCTCTTTCCGATTTCATTCACCTGTAGATAGGGTTCTCATCGTCATTTGCTCATCGATGATCTCAAGGAACAGCGTGACGAGTTGTTCGTCAAACTGCGTATTCACGTTCGTAATTAACTGCTTTCTGACTTCCTCCACATGAAGGGAGCTTCGGTAGACCCGGGTTGAAGTCATCGCATCGAAAGCATCCGCCAGGCTGACGATCCGGACAAGCAGCGGGATTTCGTCCCCCTTTAGGCCATCCGGGTAGCCTCTACCGTCAATACGCTCATGATGCCATCTTACGATAGGCAGAATGTCCTTTACTTCCGGCAGATCCTTCAGAAGCTGGTAACCGATAGCCGGATGCTGGCGTATAACGTCGAACTCGTCATCGGTAAGTCTGCCGGGCTTCATCAGAATATGATCCGGAATAGCCAGCTTGCCGATATCGTGCAGAAGTGCGGCCAGCTTCAGCAGCTCGAGTTCAGCCGGACAAAGGCCCAGCTTTTCCCCAAGCAATGAGGAATAAAAGGCGACGTTATAGCAATGGTCCACCGTGAAGCTGTCCTTCATCCGCAGTGTATTAAACAGGCTCTCGAAAGACTGTTCCTTCAGAAATTGCTTGCGGAAGTAAATCTTGTCGATGAGCTGGTCCATATGCAGTTTATTCATTCGGCAAATTTGAAGCTCTTCGGGTGTTAATGATCGCTGAGATTGAAAACAGAGCAGGAGTGTGCCATACGTTGCGTTGCGTTTAATATGGAAGGGATATATCGTGTGGAAAGACGTCTCCGAAAGGGAGATTCCGTCTATCGTATCATCAAGTCGCAGTGGTCTTCCATCTGGAATACGCTCGAAAAAATCAGCCTGTACGGCAAGCTGTTGAAGCTGGTTAGTATCCACCTGCAGCATGTTGTAAGAATACGCTGCCGGCTCCTGACGCTGTGAATCCTCCATTAGAAATAAACAAATTTGCTCGCAGCCGATCGTATCTTTTAAAAAATGGCCAAGAAGCCCCATTGAATCAAATATGGAGTTTGAGTTAATGACGCTCTTGAAAAATACCGAATTATGCATGCTTCAACCTCTATTTCTCATGAATACATGAAGCTTTAATCCTTATTTCATTCGACATATAGTCTTTTTTTCCTTCCTTTGTTTAGAAAAATTTGTCGTTTCATGCGAAGCTAATATTTGGCATCACTCACGCGCTTCTTCCCTTAGCGGCTTCGCATCGACCGGGATGTGTCTAATGGGGATCAATTCTGCGTCAAAGCTCCCTTCATATTGGAAAACCGTGCCCAAAACGGGGCTGCTGACGTTCACGCTAATCCGGAACTTTTCCCGGTCATCGTCATACCACTCGGTTACATCGGCCGTTCCCGTAAGCTGCGCCGGCCAGGTAAATTGAAGGAGTCCTTCGTAGAACCTCTGATCCCCCGAACGAATCCTTATTCCTCCATTGCTTGCAGCCGTAATAGCCAGATCCACCGCCAAATGCTGTTTATTACCCAGGTAGTCCACGATACCCTTTCTCTCGGCGCTGTAAATCATCGTGGCGTCAAAATGCCTAATGGACCGCTTGAACTGAAATTTGCGGATCCAGGTTACCGTCTCGCGGCCAAATCCGTCCCGATAAGCATAATTTTCAATCGAAAACGGGATGCCGCATCCACCCTGAGGGAACATAATATGCCGCGATGCTCCTAAGGCAAGCGGCAATGCCGCCCACTTATTAAACCAGATCCGGTCCATAACCCCTTCGCCGATAGAAGCGATTTGGTCCTTGCTGCTGAACCCGAATCGCTCTTGAATGCGAGGATGGAGCTTCTTAAACTCCACTCCCAATGCTTGTTCGTAGATGGATCTCGTCATTTCTTCATTTCCCCTTTCTTGCGGATGCAATTGGCGGCGTCAGGCAAGTCCTTGGAAGTCCATAGGCCAATCGTGCATAGCCCTGTCATTGCCGCGCTTAACACAAAAGGATTAAACGGCTGCTCCAACAGCGATGGCGTATAAGCCAAAGCTCCTCCTGCAAGCGCCAATAATCCCGCTGCCTGAAGGTAGTAAATCCATTTCTTCCGGTGATATGCCAGAAGCAGCAATCCTAGTAGAATCTCCGCGGCTCCAAGCCATTTCAGAGCTTGCTGTTCCATTCCCTGGAACATATTCATGCGTTGCATGATGCTTAGCTCTCCCGCTTCCGGGTACATCCACTTCGGTACGAGACCTTCATACAGCCATAGCAGGCTTAATAGAACCGTGCACAAATAATGAATCAGCGTACGCTGAAGGCTGACTGCCGGCGGGATCCGCTTCTCCAGCCACAACCGCAAAACATCAAAGCTGAGAGCGGTAGCCCAGCCGAATAAAGGACGGAACAAAAGGCGGTCGAACCATTGCCCAAGCTGGCCGAACCGGGTGACATAATCGTATTTCGTAAGGAAGGTAATCGAGTCCGCGTTCGGGCGATACTGCCAATATCCCGCTCCATGACGGATTAATGAGAACGGCTGCTCCGAGCCGAAGGCAAGGGTAGACAGCCTGCCTCCCGCCCCTTCGCGCTGCGAGGATTTCGTCCTGCCCGTTCCGCTTATCCGAAGGCCAAAGCCAATACGCGTCTCATAAAGAAAAGCTAACGTGTTCCTCTCCGATTTGCGGGGTAGATAGGTGATGCTTGAAAACCGCAAATCCCACTGCTCATGCAGCTCGGCGGTCTGGGTATAGGTCCACAGCTTTTCCATATCGGTATGAATGTTCAGTTCCACGTAAATCGGGTTTCGTTTCATTGTGGTAATCCAGCTCCCTTCCCCTACATTCTAGGACGGCTGGCCGGAAGCCGGCAGTTCTAAGTTTTTTAGAACCCTGCTATGCAGAAAAAAAAAAAACGCTGCTTTTTATAAGCAGCGTCCTTGCCTTATTGCGTTATTTGGGCGGAAGCAAGCCTTTGCGCCGCACCTTTTCCACGGCTTCTTTGCGGCTTGTTACCCCCAGCTTTTTAAGCATTTTGTTCACCTGATTCTTCAGGGTGCTTTCCGTCTTGTACAGCTTCTTCTCCATCTGCGGCTGCGTATAACCCTGCTCGATCAGCTCAAACACTTCGCGCTCCGCGGCAGTCAGCTGCTTGAGCTGCTCCTCCCGTTTCAGCCTGGCGTAATCCTTAAGCAAGGCATCCATTGCCCGCGGATGCTGATGCGCGTTCCTTATGACATGGGGAAGCTCCTTGTAATTGGTCTTCTCCACGTAATTAACCGCCCCCGCCGTAAAAGCCTGCATGATGATGGATTCGTCCTTCATCGACGTCAGCATGATGATCTTAGCCGGATGAATATCATGAAGCTCGATAGCGGTATGAATGCCTTCTTCCTCGTAGTCCGTCAGCTGGATATCCAGCAGAACGACATCGAAGTCAAGCCGCCGTGCCTTTTCAATAGCTTCCCGGGAAGAAGTGGCGAAACCGGCAACCTCCAGATCGGGCTCGCTGTTCAAATAAGCGGTCATTGCCCGGATCCAATCCGGATCATCCTCGACGAGAAAGATTTTAATCGTTGCCATGATGGGCTCCTCCTGTCAGCCGAAGCGGATGTTCTTAGCGGCAAAATGCAAAATAACGGTCGTCCCTTCATTCTCCCTGCTTAACACGTCAACAGAGCCTCCGCTCTTTTTCATCACATTGTAGACGTAAGATAAACCTAGTCCGAAGTTGCTCGATCGGTTTTTCGTGCTGAAAAACGGTTCGAATACCCGCTCCAGCTGATCGGCCGGTATCCCTTTTCCATCGTCTTTAATTGTTAACCGCACGGACTTTTTTTCTCGTTCCAAGCGTATCGCTAATGTTCCGCCGGTTTCCACGGCTTCAGCCGCATTTATCAATACGTTGCCGATTGCCTCCGATATATGAACAGGATCGCCAATCGCAGTTGGCCGGCAGTCATAATCTTCCTGTACATGGATTTCCTTCTGCTCCAGAAGCCCTTTATGTTTAGCTAAACAGCTTTGCACCATCTCGTCCAGCTTGAAAGGCTTCTCAACAAGCACGATGTCCCGCATCTGGCTGTGAATTCGGTTCACCATGCCCAGCATATGCTCTGAAGCTGACGTTATGATAGCAAGATGAAATAACGAATCCGGCGACCGGTCTGCCAGTTCCCGTTTCAGGTTATCCGAGCTGATGGCAATTTTACCAATTTCGTTTTTAATAGAATGGTTAAGCTGTACTGCCCCTGAACTGACCGCCTTCATCGTACCTTCGAGCGGATCCTTCTCAAAGCGCAGCCTTACGCCTAGCACGCCGTAAATAAACGTACAAATCAAAGCTACGGATAACGAATAAATAATGAACAAGGACACGTAACGGAATGCTTCCAAATCCGGAGCAACAACTGCCGCTATGTTAATGAAGAGCAGCACCGCCAGAATAGTCGGCACGATAATAACAGTTGCGATAAAACGGTTCCGTTTCTTGCGGCGGTTCGTCTCCCTCAATAAGGAGACGATAAGCAATAGGCAGGCAGAGATGTAATAAAAGGCTGCCCAACCTAGCAAGAACCGGTAATTCAGCTGGATTTCGGGCATTAGCGGCGTCGTCAGCATCATCCATGCAGGAAAAACAAGGAAAGCCAGTTTCAAATAAAGCCTCGCTCTTTTTACCGGTACCAGCTCGGAATAAACGACGCTAAATACAAGAATGCCGTAAGGCGATAACGTATGGTTCAGCAGCTGCTCGATGTTCGCTAATTCCTCATAGCCATAGCGGATCAATATGTCCGTTAAGCCGCCTATCGCGGCTGCGCCGAGGAAAAAAGCCGCCCAGCGGTTCATCTCGCTGCGGGGATTGTTCACCAGCAAGATGACCGCGGCTGTCAGCAGCGCGAAGAAGTAATAAATCATCCGTTAGGAAACGGATAATCCCAGGTACGCAAGCAGCAGAGCTGCGGTATTTACGATCGCATCGGCGTGAGTCCGTTCCATCGCATGCGAGGCGTGAACGCCGGGTCCGATTAATGCAGCGCGAATGTTGCTTCCTCCCCGCAGCGCAGCAGAAGCGTCGGAGCCGTAATGCGGATAAATATCGACGGCATAAGGCAGCTGATGCTGCTTCGCAAGCTCGATCAGTCTCGAGGTCATCTCGTAATCGTACGGTCCGGAAGAATCCTTGGCGCAGATCGATACATCTCGCTCCGTCGTAGACAAATCGTCGCCAATCGCCCCCATGTCAACCGCGATTAGCTCCGTAATGTCGGCCGGCATATATGAATTGCCGTGTCCTACCTCTTCGTAAGTGGAGAAAATAAGCTTGAGCGTCCGCTCCGGCTTTTTATCGGCCCGCTTCATCCATTCCAGAAGACCAAACAACGCCGCAACGCTTGCTTTGTCGTCCAGATGCCGGGATTTCACCCAGCCTTGCGGTGTAATCCGCACTCTAGGATCCCACGACACGATATCGCCTACCGCAATGCCGAGAGACTCCGTTTCCACCTTGCTGGACGTATTTTCGTCGATTCGGATCTCCATGTTGGCTTCGTCCCGCTTCCATTCCCTTGCGTCCGAATAGACATGAACGGAGGTTTTGGTAGACAAAACCGTGCCCTCGTACTGCCTTCCGTCCCTGGTATGAATCAGGCAATATTCTCCTTCAATCGTCTCCATGTTGTAGCCGCCTATGGGAGTAATGCGCAGCATGCCGTTTGGTTTAACGGAACGGACCATAGCGCCAAGCGTATCGACATGGGCGGTATAAGCAATCGCATCAGCCGAATCGCCGCTACCCGCAATCGTGATCATTCCGTTCCCCTTAGGCGTGCGCTCCATGGTATAACCAAGCTTCGCCGCTTCCTCCTCGAGTCGGTTCATAATGTTCATGCAATAGCCGCTAGGGCTCGGAATCTGAAGAAGCTCCTCCAGAAAGCGTAAAATATATTTCCGGTTTAATGTTTTATTTAACGGATTTTCCATTTCGCAATCTCCTCCTGCTTATTTCTTGGAATATGCCTTTTCGTGAAAGGATGTTATGTAACGGAACAGCTTTTTCCCGCTCCCGTCACCAAGCCAGGCGTTCTCCTGACTAAGCTGTTTGTACATCGCCCGGTAAGGCTCCGGCACCCAGATATAAGGATGCTCGTAATCGGTAATCGTGAACCCGTTCCGCTCCCAGAACCGGATGCGACGCTCGTTTGTTGCCGTATGCTCCGACTCCACCTCGATGAGCAGTCCATCAAGCAGCATGACCTTTTGCGCCCATTCCGCTATGGCTTCGATTAGTTGAGAGCCGATTCCCTGTCCTCTGCGCCGCCCGGAAACCGCGATATAATCGATAAGCAGTATTTTTCCTCCGCCCGTCAGACCGGATATCGCCATTGCTTCGACCTTGTCCATATCGGAGAGCGTATGGAGAAAACAAGGCATTTTCCGGAACATCCCGTTAATGATTGCATTTGGCTTCCGCCCTTCCTTCGGAAAAGACTGCTCGTACAGCTTCCTCGCAAGCGGCCACAGGGTATTGTCGAGCTCATTCAAGGTCGTAAACAGCATTTGCAGCGCTGACTCCTTTTCCCTTATACTCATCTGCTTCTAGTGTACCACTTCTGCCGGTTATTGACGTTATTTTCAAAATGTACGATAGTAAATAAATAATTGTTCGCGTGAATTTCTTTTCAGTTAGGAGCTTATTGGGTTTATGGCAAATGTTATGAAAACATCCCTAGTCCGTCTGGCCATCGCGGCTGCCGTCGGGATTTGTACCGGATCGGCATCCGCTCTATTCTTGACTAGCCTGGAATGGGCAACGTTAACATCCATGTCGCATAAGTGGCTGCTATGGCTGCTCCCTCTAGGCGGAGCGCTGGTCAGTTGGCTTTATATGCAATACGGAAAGGATGCGGCAAAAGGCAATAATCTGCTGCTTGACCGGATCTATGGCGGAGATACCGCTGTTCCTCTGCGCATGGCGCCGCTTGTCCTATTTGGTACGATTATTACCCATCTGTTCAGCGGTTCTGCGGGTCGGGAAGGCACAGCGGTTCAAATGGGCGGCAGCTTGGCGGAAATGATCAGCAAACGCTTTAAGCTTATCGGCGCCGAGCGCAAAGTCATTCTGCTATGCGGAATCAGCAGCGGATTTGGCTCGGTCTTTGGCACCCCCGCTGCCGGTGCTATATTTGCCCTTGAGGTAGCCGCGCTTGGCGCCATTTCGCTCGAATCCATTCTGCCGGTTTTTCTCGCCAGCTATGTGGGCCATTACACGACGTTAGCCTGGGGCGTACGCCATCTTCATTATTCGATGGGGACAATCCCTCCGCTAAGCGTTACGCTTCTAGTCAAAATTGCCGCGGCTGCCGTGTTATTCGGGCTCGCTGCCCTCTTGTTCGTCACGTTAACCCATAAGCTTAAGGCCTGGTTTACGAAGCTTCTGCCGAATCCCATGATCAAAAGCTTTGTTGGCGGTCTAATCATCATCGCGTTGGTCTATCTCGTTGGCTCGCGGAATTATTTAGGCCTTGGTCTACCGTTGTTGCAGCATTCTTTCGAGGAAGCCGCAGCTCCGCTAGCCTTCTTGTGGAAAACGATTTTCACTTCCATTACCCTTGGATCCGGATTCCAGGGCGGCGAGGTTACGCCGTTATTCGTGATTGGCTCGACGCTTGGAAGCGCGCTTGCCAAGCTGCTTGCCGTATCCGTTCCCCTGCTTGCCGGAATCGGCTTGATCTCGATCTTCAGCGGGGCAACGAACACTCCGCTTGCCAGCTTTATTCTAGGCCTTGAGCTGTTTGGCCTGCAAGGCTACGGCTGGCTCTATATGCTGATCGGCTGCGCAGTCGCTTATCTGTGCTCTGGAGCGCCGGGTATTTATTCCGCGCAGCGTGCGCGGCGTTATTTCAAAGAATTGTGGCACTAAGCACCTTTAGGCGTCTATCTTCATAGGATAGAGAAGCGGATGATATAAATTGCTTACGATCACTGATCCTTTTCGCGATCGGCTAAGACAAACATACGGACAGCCGTAAACGTATAACGTTCACGGCTGTCCGTATGTCTAATTTCCTTATTTGCCGAAGCGCTGGCGGTAGCCGCATTTGCGGCATAGCTCCTCAACCGCTTCCCGTCTCGAGAAGCCGTCAACGAGATTTGTCGCGCGTTCGCCTTCGATAATGTCCGAGAACCGCTGCTCATTCATATTGCCAAGATTGATAACACCCTCGCCGTCGAGGCAGCATGGCACTACGGTACCGTCAATAAGGATGCCTGCCTGATTCCGCAATCCGTAGCAGAAGCCTTTGCCGTCGTCCTCCTTCGCTTTCAGGTCCGGCCATTCGAATTCATAGTCTTGATTCAAATAAACGCGATCTGCGATTTTGACTCCGCTTCCGGGCATAACCTTTTCTTCGATAAGATAATCCAATTCGAATTCGTTCTCAATCATCAACAAGATCTCGCGGTTCCGCTGTCTCTCCGCATTCGTCATATTATCCTGCGTCAAATTCCACAAGCGGAACGAAGTAATCATGTTCGTCTGTTCCATGGCCTCGCGTACGAATGATAATACACCGCTGATATACCCTTCCTTATCCTTGGAGCCGGCATGGCCGTCAAAGCTGTGAAGCGAGAAGTTCATCTGCCGGAGCGCCGGCTTGGACAGCAGCTTATGTTTATTTTTCTGAAGCAGCGTTCCGTTCGTCGTAATATTAACCTTAAAGCCCTTCTCGTGACTGATATCCAGCAGCTGGTCAATCTTAGGATGGAGGAGTGGCTCGCCCTTCAAATGAAAATAAATATAGTCCGTATACGGTTTGATCTGATCCAGCCGCTCCGTAAAGTCTTCTATGCTTATAAAACCTTTTGCGCGTTCGGTTGGTGGACAGAAGGAGCACGCCAGGTTACAAATGCTCGTAATCTCGATATAAAATTTCTTGAATCTCTTCATTCTTCCAAGCTCCATTCTCTCGCGTTGCTAATCGTCTACCCACCATTATACCATTAAAATTAATCAGGAGGTTGATTGGATTATGTTTATGCAGGGTCAAATGTCCATTCAGCAAAAAGCAATGATGCTGATCGGACGCCCGGTCGGCATCTCTCTCCGCAACGGTCAGGGCGTATCCGGGGTCATTTGCAACGTGCAAGGCGGCCAGGTTTACATCATGCAATATATGTACGCCACGCAGTTCGCTACTTTCCATTACAGCTTTAACGATATTAACGATATATTGCCGTATCCGGCTTGCTAACACAAAAAACCGCGGAATTTTTCGCGGTTTTTTTGTTGTCCTTAGCGGACAATTACGGCTATGATTTTGTTCAATGCCACATAAATCTTCGCGTTGAACGCTTTAAGGACAACGACTCCTTTTTTCACCGTTACTACTCGTCCTACAATTTCTTCACCGGAAACCGTTTTAAGCACAACAAGCTTGCCTTTCTTTTTTGCGGCTTCAATAATTTCAGGAAGCTCACTAGGAAACATCACTCCCATGTCGATCCCCCTTTCCACTCTGCTACTCTAGTAATATGAAAGTGATAGGAGAGGGTTCGGGCTTTTCCAAAAAAAAATCAGCGGCAGATTAGGAAAGATATCCCATTCTGCCGCTGTTGGCGTTAAATCTATTCTTTTATAACGGATTTATTAATGGCAGGAACCATATCGGGCGAATATTTGCTATACAAGCCCAAGCGCCAAAGCGCAGCTCCCTTCAACTGGTAACGCTTGGCTAAGCCAAGCTTATCGTCGATGGATTGCGGCGTTTCCGCACTTAGATCGATGCCAAGCAGAAGCTTGGATTTGGGAACGCCTGCTTTTAAAGCCATTTGGATGGCTTCGTTTACCTTATTATTGGGATTGGGTACTTGAGATGCCGTGCCTGAAGGATTGTATTTGTAAGCCATGAGAACAAGGTCGTCCGCTAGGCTTGCCAGCGTCTTGTAATCATAGCCTTGATATGCGCTGTTTGGCGCATGCACAACCAAGGACAATTCAGCATCCTGCGGAAGCGCATCCTTCAGCTGCTTCACATAGTTATTTAGAAG
The DNA here is from genome assembly GCF_003399985.2 of Paenibacillus sp. ATY16. NCBI lineage: Bacteria > Bacillati > Bacillota > Bacilli > Caryophanales > Paenibacillaceae > Paenibacillus > Paenibacillus sp. ATY16. The sequence goes on from NZ_NMOK02000009.1 coordinate 69,981, forward strand.
CTTCTGCTGCTCAACCTTGTCCATTTGGAAGCCAAGCCCTTCAAAGTCCAGAACCACGCCGCCAAAGCCGTAATCCGATATGGCCTTTGTAATGCCGTTGATCGAATTGGCGCGAAGCGTCTCGCTGCCCATCATTGTCGTGAGCTCGTTTTGCCCATCGAGGGAATAGACCATCAGGTAGGGCTTAATGGACTTGTCTGCGGCATCGCTTACTAACGATTGCGGCGTGACATCGCCATTAGGCTCTGGGACCCGATATTCGGAGCCTTCGAGCGTAAAATTGCCGTCACGGTCAATTCGGCTCCAGCCATAGGCAACGGAGTTCGCCGAATTCACAAGATCGCGCTCCGCGAAAGAGGATAACGCGTAGAATGTACGCAGATGCATTGCTTTTTGCGGCGATTTGATCGTGACGGTATTGGTTGATTGACTCCAGCCGACTTGAGCGCCGAATTGGGTGCTGAAGAAGCTTAACGGGATAAGCACGCGATTACTTCGCATCATCGGCGCAGCCGGCAGCTTTACGTTCGCCCCGTTTACAACGGCTGTTCCACTGCCAATCTTCATGGACAGCTTTACCGCCTTGCCTTGCTTGATTCCTTCCGCCGTGACCGTCTGCGTCTTCTCGTCCCAGACGACCTTCTGTAGCCCAAGCGCTTCGCCGATAGTGCGGAACGGAACAAAAGTAACGCCTTTTACGATAATTGGCGGGCTATCGAAAGGCAGCTCTACGTCATCTAATAGAATCGTAGTCTTGGCAGGAACGGCAGACGTCGCCGTTGCCGTCACGGCTGCTGCCGATTCGGCTTTTCCTTCGGAGACGCCGCTCGTTAACAAGGCAAGCGCCAGTACGGCGGCGGCAGATTTAATTCCCCATTGATTAATCACCATAAACCTCCCATGCTCTACCCTTATTCTTCCAACAAGTGGAAGCGGTATAGCAACGGCCCTAGTATATCAAATTTTTGCTAGTGAGCACAAATGATAGAATAGTCATGAAAGAATGACGGGAAAGGAAAAAAAGACCGAACGGGATTCCGGGCAGAATCCGTCCAGTCCTTTCTCTATACCGTTAAATTCCGGTGCATGCCGTAATAAAGGCCTTCCTTCTCCATCAGTTCGCTGTGGGAGCCTTGCTCGGCAATCGTTCCTTTGTCGATGACGAGAATCGTATCGGCGTTCTGAATCGTAGACAGCCGGTGGGCGATGATAAAGCTGGTACGTCCCTCCATCATCTGAAGCATTGCTTCCTGAATCCGGAGCTCGGTCCGGGTATCGATACTGCTGGTTGCCTCATCCAGAATCAGAATGGACGGCTCAGCGAGAATAGCCCGTGCAATGGCAAGCAGCTGCCGCTGACCTTGGCTCAGGTTGCCCCCATTCTCCGTAAGCGGAGTATCATACTGCTGCGTCAAGCGCCTGATGAACCCGTCGGCTCCCGCCATACGCGCCGCTCTCCGAACTTCCTCGTCGGTTGCCTCCGGCTTGCCGTACTTCAGGTTTTCCTTCACCGTGCCGGAAAATAAATACGTATCCTGAAGCACAATGCCAAAGGTCCGGCGAAGGCTGTCTCTCGTGTAATCCCGGATGTCCCTCCCGTCAATGAGGATCCGCCCTCCCGTTACGTCATAAAAGCGGCTGAGCAGATTGATAACGGTTGTTTTCCCCGCTCCGGTTGGTCCGACTAAGGCCGTGCTGCTGCCGGCTTCCGCCTTGAAGCTGACGCCTTTCAGTATTTGCACGTCGCTGCGGTAGCCGAACTGTACGTTTTCAAACACAACCTCGCCTTTGGGAGAAGCAAGCTCGACGGCATTGGGAGCATCCTCTACTTCTTCCTTCTCGTCAAGCACTTCGAATACCCGCTCCGCGCCCGCAATCCCCGATTGGAGAACGTTATACGTATTGGCCAAGTCCATCATTGGGCGGACAAATTGCCTGGAATAGCTCAAGAAGCTTGCGATAATCCCCACCGTGATCATTCCGTGAACGGCCATAACCCCGCCGACGATCGCTACGGCCGCAAAGCCGATATTGTTGATTACGCTGAGCAGCGGCATCATAAAGCCGGACCAGATTTGCGCCTTGGTGCTTACTTTGCACAACTCGTCATTGTCTCTGCGGAAATCGGCAATCGAGGTTGCTTCATAATTAAAGGCTTTGACAACCTGGAAACCGGTGATCGTCTCCTCGACTTGACCGTTTAATCGCCCCAGCTGCGCTTGCTGGTTTTTGAATAAGGCGCTGGTTCGCTTCGTAATGGTTCGGGCAAGCAGAAAAACAAGCGGTACCGTAATCAAGCTTGCCAGCGTTAACAGCGGACTGAGAACAAGCATCATGATCAAAGATCCGATCAACGCGATTGAACCGGTCATCAGCTGCGCCGAGGTCTGCGAGACGGATGTACTGACATTGTCGATATCATTCGATAGTCGGCTCATTAGTTCGCCATGCCTGCGGGTATCGAAATAAACAAGCGGCAACCGCTGCAGCTTCTCGAATAAGGTGCGCCGAAGCCGGCTGACGATCCGCTGGGAGATCCCTGCCATCATCCAGCCCTGAAGGAAGCTCAGCGAGGCATCCGCCAAATAGGAAGCGACAAGCGCAAACAATACAAGATGCAGCAGACTGAAGTCAACTGCACCTTCGCCTCCTACCATTGCGTTGACGGCAACTCCGATTAAATAAGGCCCCAGAAGCATGATAGCGGAATCGATCAGAATAAAGCCGAATACCAAGGCAAGCTGCTTGCGCTCGCCGCTCAAATAACCCCAGAGGCGCATTAAAGTCGCCCGGAAGTTTTTCGGCTTTTGCTTGGGGCCGCCGCGTCCGCCAAATCCCGGGCCGCCCGGGCGGCCTCCCATGGGCACATTAACCTCGGAACGCGCTGTTCCGTTGTTGGAGTTGGTTCCGTTAGGCTGAGGCATGGTTATCCACCTCCTTGCCGATCTGGGAGCGATAGATCTCCTGATAAACCTTGCAATCCCGCATCAGACGGTCATGATTGCCCATGCCTACGATTTCCCCGTCGTCCATCACGATGATGGTGCTCGCATCCTTCACGGAGGAAATCCGCTGGGCAATGAGTAGACAGGTAACATCCTTTGCGTATTCGTTAATCGCGCGTTTGATAGAGGCCTCCGTCGCACTGTCGAGCGCGCTTGTGCAGTCGTCGAGAATAAGAATATCCGGCTTCCGGATAAGCGCTCTCGCAATCGAGATTCGCTGCTTCTGTCCGCCGGAGAAATTCACTCCGCCTTGTCCAATCATCGTGTTGTACTGTTCCGGAAGTTCCGAGACAAACGAATGAGCCGAAGCCATTTTGGCCGCATCCACGACCTCCTCCATTGACGCGTCCTGCTTCCCGATCCGGATATTGTCCACTACCGGTCCGGTGAACAGCACCGATTTCTGCGGAACGATGGCAATCTTCTCTCTCAACTCATGAGTATCAGCTTCGCGAATATTGATGCCGTTAATTCGGACTTCCCCTTCCGTGACGTCGTAGAAACGAGGGATCAAGTTCACCAGCGTGCTTTTTCCGGAGCCGGTTGAGCCGATTATGGCTACGGTCTCCCCCGGCTGGCAGCTGAAGCTGATCGATTTGAGAACGGGCTCTCCCTCGGGACCTTCATAAGAGAAGCTGACATTGTCGAATTCGATAGCGCCCTTGCCCTTCAGCTCTTTCACGGCAGATTGCCGGATAAGGTCCGTCATTGGATTAGTCTCTGCCAGCACCTGCACAATCCGGCCTGTTGAAGCCTTCGCGCGAACGAACATGTTGAAGATCATCGTCATTGTTGTCAGCGAGAACAGAATTTGGGTCATGTAGTTAACGAACGCGATAATATGACCAACCTGGGTATGCCCGTTATTAACCCGGATGCCGCCGAGCCAGATAACAGCCACAATCCCGATGTTCATCGTAAGCGTAACGGCGGGCCCAAACACAGACATGACCCTTTGCGCGGAAGTAGACCGCTCCTCATATTGCTTGTTAATACCGTTGAATTTATCGACCTCGAGATCAAACCGGTTGAAGGCCTTGACCACTCTGACGCCCGACAGATATTCGCGCATAACGCCGTTTAACCGGTCCAGAGCATTCTGCACCTTCAGGAACAACGGCAGACCAACCTTCATATTGAGCACAATCATTAATCCGACGATCGGAATTACAATCATAAGAACGATGGATAAGTACGGATTTAGCCGGAAGGCCATAATAAACCCTCCGATGCAAAGCATGGGAGCTTTGACAAAAATCCTCATCATGCCGTTGACGAAGTTTTGGACCTGCGTCACGTCATTGGTAAGCCGCGTAACCAGCGATGCACGGTCGAAGCGGTCTACGCTTTCGAAGCTTAACCCTTGAATTTTTTCGAATAAATCCTGACGAAGCTCTGCCCCAAAGCGTTGGGACACGATGCTGGAGACAATATTGCGGCCGGATGCCGCAATAGCGCCTCCCAGCGTAATCAATAGCATGTAACCCCCGAAATGGAGGACCTTATCCATCTCTTTGTTCGCAACACCCTCGTCCACGATATGAGACATCATGGTCGGCTGAAGCAGATCCGCCAAGGCCTCAACGCTGACGAGCAGGACGCAAAAGGTGAACAACAGGCCGTATTTTCTAATATATTTCGTCATGTGCTGCACGCGAAGATCCCCTTTCCAGTATACGAAAAGCACATCTATTTCAATTGGCTTTGCCATAATACAAGCGATTTCTGATCGCTCTCCGCCCCAATCTCCTTCAGCAGCTTCCCTTCATCCGTCAGCGCCACCGTATCCCCGTTCCAGCGCTCCACCACAATCTTCGAGAGATGCTGGCGGCGCAGCAGCGTCATAAACATCCGCTTCAGCTCCTCTGCCGACGGTTGATTGGCTGATTCCAACGGTTCCATCGTATGGATCCGTTTGCCGTTGTTTTCCATCCAGTACAGCCATTGATCTCCCCGCAGCACGAGGAAATGCCCCGGTTTCCTGGCAAAGGAGCAATCGTAACCTCCCGGCCATTCCATCAACAAGCCAAACGGATTAGCAGGATCCACCGCAGACAGCAGCGTAAGCGATTCTTTTGCCGAGGCCCCTGAAGGAAACGGCTTCCGAATGAGCTCGGCGATCTCCGGCGTCGTAAACTGCATCGTTATCGCTCCGTCGATAAACAAACCGCGCGTCAACGTGCCCCATTCCTCGAGCTTTCGAAGTACCGGCTGCAGACGATCCCAGCTGTAAGGCGTTACCGAAGAAGCCAGCTCCTTGGTCACAATCCCGTACGTATCCAGCAAATGGCGGATCCAATACATCTCGGGAGGGTCCGCGTCCGGAGATGTATGGCCGGATTCCCCTGCATCCTCGAAAGCCTCAGCCAGACTGCCTGTCCAGTACCATCTGCCAAGCCCCGACCCGGTCTTTGCCCAATCCTTACCCTTCTTCAGCGTTAATAACCGCAGGGGGGCGAACTGGTCATTGGATGCATGACCTTCCCAAGCGAGCTCCAATAGCGCAGTTAAAACCTCCGTCGGAAGCTTTCCCGTGTCTCTAGCCAGCCGGGTTAGGAAGCTAGCCCCGCTCCGCTTCAACAGCTCGAGCAGCTCCGGATGCGAAGCGGCTTTCTCTCTGCTCTCCGCCAGATAAGGTTCATAGATCGAACGGCTGCCTGCCAGGAAGAAGGCTACTTTCCCTTCCTTTTCCTCGGGCTGCTTTTTGCCGATCCAGACGACCTCTCCCGTTGCGCACAAAAGATCAAGCTCATCCTTCCGGTAATCCGTTACGCGGGACGGGAAAATAACCGACTCCCAATGCGATAGCGGCAGAAAAATGCCCTGCAGGCGCTCGATAACAAGCTTGAGACCTTCGCTGCCGCTAAGCTGCGCGCCTTGGAGCGCATGCTGGCGAAGCGCAATCTGCGCGCACCAGCGAATTGGTGATGCCGGCTGCACCTGCTTGCGGGCTTCCCCGATCGATAGACGGATCATGCGCTCCGCCGCGCGCCGGCTCGACCAGATTCGTTCCTCCGGCGATGCGGCAAAAGGCGCCTGATCGAGGCTGCCTTCCTCACGCAGTTTATCGATTAATCTCTTTGCTTCGATTAACGACAGCTTCGGATAACGCTCGCATAGCTCAAGCTCGGTAAAGGCGATCCGGTTGTCGGCGAATCGGCGGACGATAAACGCAGCTGCTTCATCCGACGCCGGAAAGGCTTCGTAAATTTCCCGTTCATCGCGGCATATCCATCGGTATTCCTCTTCGGGCGTATCAGGCGATGGCTGATAGACGGCCAGTTCACCGGATTGCAGAAGCTGCTCCGCCCACTCCAGCGTCCTTGTATCCGACAGCTGGATCAGCTCGTCCGGTGCAAGATCGCCCCGGCGCTTCAGCAAGCGAATAACATCGCCCGGTTCGCGAAGCTCCGGCTCCGGCTCGGAGAGCCTTTGCCGCTCCGCTTCCAGCACCTGCTCGGGAATTGCGCTGCGGATAGCCTGCTCGCCGAACAAACGCCCTGCCATCTCCTTGCTTACATTCATCAGCTGCATTTGAATGGCCGGATCCAGCCCGTCGCCTTCGTAAATCCGCATATTTACGTAATCGGCCAGGAATTGGGTCGCCATCGGAGACGGAAATTCCGTCTCCTTGACCACAACCTCAATCTCCCCATTATGAATGTCAGTTAACAAAGCGCGAAGATCATCCAAAGATAAATACTCGTGCAGGCATGCCTTCATCGCTTCCGTCAAATAAGGAAAATGCTCGGCATACGGCAAGGCGGAGCGAAGCAACTCCTCGCTCCTCAGCCGCTTCTGCCACAGCGGCGTCCTGCCGAAGCTGCGGGATAACAGCAGCGAGGTTTCGGCAATGTGACGGAAGGCGATCGCGAGCAGAGGCGAGCCTGTAATCGCTTCGGTAAGCAGCGGCTCTACGTTAGCAGGCGTAACGCCCCAGATGGTCTGCAGCCAGGAGGAATCCCATTCCGGCAGCACGAATTCGATGCCGTTGTCTTTGGCATTGCCATAGAGCCGGTAAGGCAGAAGCAGCTCGAACTGTCGCTCGATCGCCAGAAGCCAGGTCCGGTTAAGCCGTCTGCCAAACGGATTATGCATAATGACATGCGTCTGATTCATCAGATCGCGGTAGGTCTCAATGACGATGCGTTTGTCTGTCGGGAGCTCGCAGTTGGATAACTGGGAGCGGATTAACGACAGCAGCTGCTGTGCCGTATAATCATCCATCCGATATTGCCCGGTCAGCCAGCTGATCAGCTGATTTTCGTCTTCCCGTTGAAGACGCTCTTCGATTTCCCCGATAAACGCCCCGACTTTCTTGCCAAGCGAATAAGTCCGCCCAAGTCCTTCAGCACGCCAAAACGGTATTTCGCTAAAGCGATTTCCCGCCTCGGATACATAGACCCTGTCCTTATCGATTCTGCGGATCATCCAACCGTTCATTCCAAGCTGAAATACGTCTCCTACGCGACTCTCCTGTACGAATTCTTCGTCAAGCTCGCCCAGATGAACCCGGCTGTCCACATGATGCACCGGGTACGCCGAGCTTGACGGAATCGTTCCCGCCCCGGTCAAGGCGCCAATCATCGTATTCCGCCGCTTCACAAGCTGATCCGTGTCGCGGGTCCAATCCAGAAGCGGCCGCATGAACGGGTAAAAGCCGGCCAGCACCTGCAGCATACCCCGAAGCTTGCCGACGGGGAAGCTTCTGTAGCTGTCGCTTCTGGCGATCAGCCTATGCAGATCGCCTACCGCCATGTCCTGCGCAGCAACGATGGATATCGTCTGCTGCGACAGGACATCCAGCCGATCCCGCGGGATCCGGATCGGCTCGATATCGCGCTCGGCAATTAGCTTGCCGAGCACGGCCATCTCCGGCAGCACGCCTCGCTGCCGGGCAACCATCGCGCCGCGGCTTGCGCTGCCGACGGCGTGTCCCGCACGGCCGATCCGCTGAATGCCGGATGCGGCTTCAATCGGGGAATCGAGCTGTATAACCAGCTCGATATGTCCCACGTCAATGCCAAGCTCGAGCGAGGAGGTTGCCACGATGCAGCGCAGCTCGCCTGCCTTCAGCATCCTCTCTACTTCCAGCCGGCGCTCCTTGGCAATACTGCCATGATGGGCTCTCACCATCTCATAGCCGGCATGATCATTTAGTCTTAGACAAAGACGCTCGCATAATCTCCGGCTGTTTACGAAAATAATGACCGAGCGGCAATCGGACATCAGCGCGAACAGCCTGTCCAGAATCGGGAGCCATACCGCATCGCGGGTCTGCATAGGCTGCGATTGATCAGGCATCGTTAACGATACTTCAAGCTTTTTGCTCATATGGCTTTCTACAATCGTTACCGGACGCGGCACCAGCCCCAGCGGATGTACGAATCCTTCGCTGTCAGTCTCTTGCCTCTCATCCGCTTGACTGCCTTCCGGTTCCTGCCAGCCGCCAAGAAATCTTGCTACGCGCACAAGCGGCTTCTGCGTAGCCGATACGCCAATTCGTTGAATCCTTCTTCCACATAACTCTTCCAACCGTTCGAGCGAAACGGATAGATGCGAGCCTCTTTTATCCGCGGCGAGATCGTGAATCTCGTCAATGACGGCATAGGAGACCGTCTTCAGCATCTCTCTCCCTTTCTCGGAAGTCAGAAGGATATACATGGATTCCGGCGTAGTAACCAGTATATCCGGCGGTTTCCGATACATGGCGGATCTAACTGAGCTGGTCGTATCTCCTGTCCGAACGCCGCTTCGGAGTCCCGGCCAGCTGTTATCCGATGAGGCGGCAAGCTTATCAATCTGTTCGATAAAAGCAACCAGATGATCATGGATATCGTTATTGAGCGCCTTAAGCGGCGTAATATAGAGCAGCCTCACGCCTGCCTGACGCTGCTGCTGCTTCATTCGGGCAATCCCATCGAGACATGGAAGAACGGCGGCCAATGTTTTGCCTGAGCCTGTCGGAGCGGCAATCAGCGTATTGTCGCCTGCTGCAATCGCTTTCCAAGCTTGTTTTTGCACGTCGGTCGGCTCGCCGAACGAAGCCTCAAACCATTCCGCAAGGGATGGATGAAAAGAAGATAATGACGAGCTCTGCATGACTTTCAGCTCCATCTGAATATAGTCGGGCACAATTCCTTTACTACTATATTATATCAGTACAACAGGGCAATCGCCAAAACGAATACGGCGCATGAAAGCCCTTCAGGAAAAGGAGTCTTTCATGCGCCAGCTTGCTTATTTTAGATACAAAATGTATCATAAATCTATAACACTTTTCCACTAATGGGACGTGATGCGCTGGAATGTCTGTCATCCTTCGTTTGCCGATAAGAGGGCTGCTGTTATGGCTGCTTTTTTTCAGTCTGACCGATGCGGTATTTACCGATATCGGAATAAGATTAAAGCTTATAACCGAGCTGAATCCGTTTGTAGCTTGGCTGTATAACTGGCACTCCATCGCTTATTACGGCGTTAAGCTGATATTTCCCGTACTCTTCTTGCTTATTTATCCTCAGTTAAGTGCCCGCTTATGGATCCGTTATTCGGCAGCCATCCTGTTCCTGCTCTACTTATTCGTTAACATGTACCATTTACTGTGGGTAGTCCTCGCTCTCTTGAACGGCCATCATGGATGAAACGAGCGCCAGAAGTCGCCACGCTCATTAATGATGTTCATGATCTGGGAGTAAGGAATTCTGAACTCGGGGAAGCCTGCTGCATAAGGCGCAATCTCGTAAGGCTCAAAATATAAATGAAGCGCATCCTGCGTTACGAAAAACGGTTGATCCGGTTTGATGCCTTTATACGTATCCGGAAAAACATAATCATACTGAGGGTCCGTTTTGATCTGTTCCCCTACGATATCGCTCAGCACTTTCACATAGTCACTACCCGGTTTGAACAAGTCCTTCAGCGTATACATATCGGCATTAGTCACATCGATATGGGCATAGACCTTCGTCGGCATGCCATGCGCTGCCCCGGCCGGGTAATTATACCCCGTCATTTCAATCTCCAGCAGATTTTTCTTGAACAACGTCACTTCGAAATCCCCGCTGTACGTATAGCCAAGCAGTTCATCGCCAGGGATCGGCTTAACCTGGGACATGACCTTAAGCGTTTCGTTCAACCTCTCTTGCGCGGCATGATCGGCGATGCCTTCCACAGCCGGATAATAGACGACATAATCCTTATTGGGCTTATACTTATGCTCCCTGACCAGATAAGGCAGGCGAAGCGGAATAACCGTGTTAGGCTCCCACACGATACGTCCGTTCCGGTTGGCATATTGAATCCTCTGATCAATATTGACCTGAATCAGATCATCCTCGAGTTTCAAGATACCGCTTCCCTGGAACTGCGGATACCCGGGAGCCGGATTTCCGCTGGTGTTAATGAAGAAAGTAGTCTTGCCGTTGCTTGCCGAAGCGAGTCCTTTCCGATAGGGCTGTACGTCGGTATAGACAAATTCCGTCAAGCGTTTGCCATCGGAATCGAAGATCGCATACATCGATCCAAGGAACGGTTGATCCGGATCAATCGCTTTCCCTACCGCGTATCGCTGCTGGCCAATTGCCATGATATCGTTATAGATCGTCTGTATGACCAGATTTCCTTTTGTATCAATAACCCCGTATTCCGCGGCAAAATCCTCCGCGTTATTAACGATTGCCCGGCCATTCTGGAACGGAAACGCCGTCGAATAGGTCGGCTGAATTTTCACTGTGCCTTTCTCGTTGATATAGCCATATTTCCCATTCGCCGTCTGTTGGAATGGCAATAAGCCATCCCCCGGAACTCCTACAAAAGGAAAATGATACTCCGCTTCCTTTGAACCGTCATGCCGAATTAAGGCATAAACATTGTCTTTTATTTTTACGACCGCATGTCTATCGGAAAAATCGGTAGCATCTTCATAACGAAGCGGTATAACCTCTTTACCTGACCGGTCAATATATCCATAGACGGTTTTGCCGCCTTCAAGCTGGTTGTTTACCATCGCTCTTCCATCATGCATATCTGCCATATAGGAATAACCATTGCTCGTGACTATAGCTCCTGAATCATTAAGCAGCTTGTATTTGCCTTTGTCGTCAATAACAACCGCTCTTCCTTCCGAAAAAGGAGCAATGAAGCTATAAACGGGTCTGACAAAATATGCTCCTGTTGAGTTAATTAAGCCATTGCCATTATCCGCGCTTACAATAGCAAGCCCATTCGTCTGAAAATCCTCTGCACGGTCAAAGCGAGGGGGTATCACCATCGTGCCAATTCCGTTAATATAGCCCCATCTGGTTCCGCTTGTTGTTTTCTCGGATCCCGGATAGAGAGATATCGCTCTAGTCTCCAAAGACCGATCATCGGGTACAATATTTCGGAAGCCTACAGGACTCCATTCGTAGACAGCTCGTTTCGTTTGTGCTTCCGCAGTCCGCCAATTAATAATAAGATTATTAACCATCCGGCTTGTTACGGGTGCGGCAGTCAGCTCCGCGACGCCGTAGCCTTCGCCTTTCGCGGCTGCCGCGATCGTCCATCCGACATGCCGGTATTGCAAAATATGGACATAAAGCTCTTCTTGCCAGCGATACACAACCGTCAGCTCCGGAACGCCATCCCCGCTTAAATCCTGGGGATAAATCGCATATTCGTTAGATGGATCCTCCATCATGACGAGTTCCGCCCCCGGAGGCAATGAAGATTGCGCCAATCGGATAATCTGGTCATTGATCCAGTCCATTCGCATCTGGTCCCCTTTCCCAGCACGTTACATCAACTCACTATTCGTATGCGGGAAATAAGTAGAAATATGACAGATTTTGAACGGTGCTTGGACCGTTGACTGGGCAGGTTACCGTGTCTTCCTGAATATGAAGTAGGCGGCAAACGCAATCGCAGCATATATCAGGATAACAATCCCTAAAGTAATCATTCTCTCCTTCATGCTCCCGTCCGCAAACAACACGGGTCCAAGTCCAAAGAAAGTGACCAGCAGGAATATAATAAGCAATACAACACTCAGAAGTATTTTTATGTTCAGCCCTCCAACTTGCCTGACATCGGTTCACTGAAGACAATCCGGTTTCCGAACGGGTCTCCGATTCTGCACTCCAGCGTGTTCCACGGCGTTTCTTCCAGTCCGGGTCTTGCGTATTTATATTTCTTGTCCAATAAATCCTTATGTAACTCCCTTATTCCTGTCATTTCGATACGAATAGCCGAGCCTGGGCTGCAGTCTCCGTGATGTTCGCTCAGATGCAGTCTGATTCCCCTCTTTGAGATCTGCATATATAGAGGCATATCGGGTTCAAAACGATGCTCCCAATCCACATTGAAGCCTAGAAAGTCCACATAAAATTCCCTGGCTTTCGCCTCGTCAAATATGCGAAGAATCGGTACCAGCTGTTCTAAGTTCATTATCGTATTTCCCCTTTATTTTGGTATTACGATCTCCAAATAAGTAGTAAAGAAGACTGCAATGGCAGCCTTCTTTGAATGAAATGCAATAGACTTATTTGCAAACCATCAGCATATTCCCATCCGGATCCTTGAAATTAAACCAGTGGCCATTTTGGATTTCCGTAATTAGCTCAACATTTTTCTCCTGCATAAATGCATAGGCCTGCTCAATGTCTTTCGTATGAAATTGAAATGCCGGTGCCGTATACAAATTTTCGGTCGAGTAAATTTTGCTGTCCAACACAATGCTTGGCCCTTCCATCGGCAGGACGTAAATATGTCCGAAATAAATCTCGCCGTCTGCAGGTAGACCTAGAATATCGCAATACCAGTCGCGGGCATTTTCAACGTTGCTAACAGGGATAAAAATACCGTTGATTTTATTCGAGATAGGATTCATATACGTCCTGCTTTCTTCATGGAATAAAAAAAGGCTATGCCTTTCTTCGCATTGCGCCTAAAACAATATTATAGTGGTCGGGATCATGGATATGGGCATTCTTAAACTCCCAGCCGCCATGTTCGCCAGTGAAAGGTTCAATCCCGATAATCCCGCCTCTGTCACGTACCTCTTCCACATATTCGTCGAATTCATCCCAGCCAATATGAATGTAAGTATCCCATGCGTAATCCGGACCGTCCCATTCCGTTGGATAGCTGTGACGCTTGGCAGAGACGGCATTTGGTTTAACATCCTCTCCGGAAACCGCCTGTTGAAGGAAAACAAACCTCGTCGCGCTCCGCGTGTCCCCAATCGTCAATGGAAAACCCTAAACAGTCGCGGTAATAAGCTTGCGATTTTGCCAGATCCGATACTAATCGAACCTGGATGTTCTTGCCCAGTTTTACTCCGGATTTGCCCTTCTCATCTTCAAGGACTTGCTCGCTCATGATTCCGACCTCCCGTTCAGGATGATGGATTTACAGATCCTTAAGCAGATCCGATATCAGAATTCCGTTAATTCGGAGACCGGCAATATTGCAGTTGTCGATATTAACATTGGATAAATCACAATTGTTAAAGAGGGCGGTCGAGAGGTTGCAGTTCTTGAAAGTGGTTGGTTCATATTGACCGTCGGGTTTGTATTGCGGCTCGCCTTCCTTTGGCAGAACGACATTCGTAAATTGGGTACCGATCAGATAGACATGATCAATGCTGGCATGACTGATATTTGCAAGCCTAATGTTTACCCCCGTCATGTTTGCATCGGTAACTAGAATTTCGCTCATATTCACATCGTTCAACTTCATGGCATTCATATTTACGTTGCTGATCGAAGTTCTGGCCAGGCTGACATTATCGATTACCAGCTCTTCCGCGCGAACCTCCTGCCACTTCGCTCCTGAAATATCAGATTGCCGCAGATCAAACGGTCCAACTTTTAAGCTCATCCTCAGATCTCCTCCAATAATAGATATTCAATCAGGTAATTCAATACAGAATCAAGCTTTACCTTTATTATCCAAAGCATATCATGAAAAAAATACGGGAACAAGTGTTTGCATTTTGTTTGGATTGTGTTATGATTTTCTAAATTATTAGTGGAGGTATGGAGATGACGCAGAATGAAATTCTTTATTCATTTAACAATTTCTCTAATTGGATACGTTCATTGGAAAATACGAACGAAAAATTATGGTTTGCGCCAATTGAGGAGAAGAAATGGTCAATCAGCGAGATCATTGCGCATCTTTTTAATTGGGACAGATACCTTATATCCGAAATACTGCCCGCTGTTCAGATCGGCAATGAAATAAATTTCCCCGATCATGACACCTTCAACAAGCGGGCTTCCGATTACATACAATCAGGTGTCTCTAAATCCAAGCTTATCGATGAAACAATAGCTACAAGAATTCTATTAGTAAAATTGCTTCATGAAATGACTATCGAAAGATTAAATAGGCGATTAACGGTTAATGGCGTAACTAATTGTCTTAGCACTGGAGCTCCTTATTCCCTTATTTATATCATTAAGGAATTTGCGGATCATGACACCCACCATAAACAACAGATCATGCGGTTTCTGAGCGGAAGCGTGTAGCCCAGCTTCTCGGACTTGCGGTCAGTTGAAGAAATACGAATACTTCAACTCTGCGATTTTAAGCAAATCCGTACGCATCCCTTCGCCTTCCATTTTAATAATCATTTGTTTCGCTGTTTCTATATTCATCGTTACTCTGCCTGTTGTTTCAAATCCTTCCGGAGTTTCAACGTATTGCTTCACTTTAGCTATTACAAATACCGTGTACGAATTGGTACTCTCCCAATACCATGCCGCTACCGGAATTCTCTCGTCTTCCAAAAACTAGCCTGCTTCTTCTACCGTCTCGCGGTCAAGCGCAGTAATGAGGTCTTCGTCTCCCTCAACTCTGCCTCCGACCGTTGTCAGGCTCTGCTCGTATTTATCCCACACCATAACGATGGAACCATTTGAGGTAACAGGTATGCTATGAATTCCGGCAATCCGTTTGTCTGTTGGCCATACACCAAACAATGGTTTTAGCATTACCGATCAACTCTATTCTGTGGTATATTTAACCGCTTTAACCGAGAGCCATTGAGGAAGTGCCGCTGAAGGATTTTCACGCCAATCGGAATAGCTTTCCACTTCTTTAGCGGTTAAATTATCGCCTTCATTCTCTGAATCATCTACCCAGAACCAGCCATTTTCCGCATACATCTCTTCAATTCGCTTGATATGTAGGCTAGAGCTAACAACAGCATTCAAAATATCCTGTATTCGCCATTTAAATGTGGGTACTTCTCCAAAAGGACCCGTCAGGTGATAGGGCTTATTTATAGTGAGTGCTTCCTTTGCCTTGATTCCAAACGGTCGCATGAAAGGATGAATATCGTACATGATATAGACTCCATCGCTCTTCAGAACCCTACTTACATTATTGTACATGGACTTTAGATCATGAATCCACACGTGAACCCCATTCGAGGTGTAGACCAAATCATACTCTTCGCTTGGAAGCTGAGATAAAGTCATCGTATCCTCACAAATAAACTCGATATCCCAGCTATGATGCTTGGCAATGATGGAAGCGTTCTCTATTTGTTTATCCGAAATATCGCAGGAAGTGACTTGTGCTCCCAACAGATGAAATGCAAAAACCGCATGATTATCTCCACTTGAAGGAACCAACACGCGTTTTCCTGTTAAATCCGGGAAGGCTTCTCTAATCAAGCCGTATGTCGTAGGATGAAAAGCCGATGCCGGAGACGATATGACTCTTGCAATCGCCTCTTCCGTTCTATATTTCAAATACCAGGTTTCTGACCACTCGTTCCAGCTGTCCTTTACCTTATTCTCACTACTCAATATGATCACTCCTCCAATTCGCATGCCTGATACAGACCGCCGTTAACGGAGACAGAAGTGCTTATCAGACTAATGATTCGTCTCGCCACGCGAGCTGGATCAATTAAATTCCCCTCAGCCTTCTGTGCGGCAAAATAGCCGGCTAACGCCATACCCGACTCACGGGCTGTCTGCTGCATAGGTGTATCCATCATTCCCGGATCAACCGAGTATACTTGAATTTCATTAACCTGCCGACCCTGCTCTTGTTCCATACCTATACATCGGGAGAACATATTCATCGCAGCTTTTGCCGAGCAATAGAGACTCATGTTTGGCGCAGGGTACTTCCCGGATCCGGATGAAATATTTACGATTTTTCTTACAACATGCCAATCTGAGGTGAGTCGAATAAAAGCCGAGGTAAGCAGCATCGGAGCTGCAATGTTGAGCTGTATATTTTTCAGAATTTCCTCATCCGTGCAAAATTGTATGTCTTTTAACGGAGTGACTGACGCCGCATTATTTATAAGGGTTATTGATTTCAATTCATATTGATCGATAGCGGAAATAAGATCTTGTAGTACAGTTGGAAGGCTCTCTACTTGAGTAAGATCAACCGGGTAATACAAGTATTTGCCCTCCAATGTATTTCGATCGATTTCTTCATTATCCGTTCGGGATAGGCCAATAACCGTGTTCCCTTCCTCTAAAAGCCTTTTCGTGAGCTCCGCGCCAAGTCCGCTGGATACTCCCGTAATGATGTAAACATGATTATTCAGCATAATCATCTCCTTTTCAGTTCCCTAATTTTAATCATATAATAGGTAACCGCACTGCCTACACCCATAAAACAAAAAACAATAGTCAGGAACATTAATCCGCTAACATAAGCATTATTCTTATCTTCCTCTATTAGGTACAGTAAAAGGATGAAAGAAACTACAAACGCTGCAATAAACAAGATACTCAGCAGCCCTCTCCATTTCATCCCTATCTCCCTCCTTCGGGAATTAGTCAACTTTATCTTCAACATTTTTCCAGTAAAAATAAGATTAACATATCTCTATGAACCATGCACGCAAAACTTCAGTCTAATAGGTTTGGTCAATAAATGGTATAATCATGAGGGACCGATAGTTGCACTGAAGCCTAATCGTTCGGCCGTAAAAAAGATGGTGGTATCGCGAGATCGCCTAGAGGCGTATGCCTCCCAGCTCAAATCAAAGTCCTCGGCTGCCGCTTAATGAACTTCATTTATGAAAAGAACTAGAAATACGTTCCCATTTCATGCTATATTGCATTAGGCTAGAGATTTTGAAGAAGAGAGAGGTTACAACATGATTGATCGTACTATATTAGTAAAATTCGGCGAGCAAACGACCAACGAACAGCTCCAGGAGATCGTAGATCGCTTTAAGGCGCTGAAAGAACATTTGACTGGTGTCGTTGAAGTAAATGCCGGCATTAATTTCTCGGATAACAACAAAGGCTACCAACTGGTCCTTCGCGTCAGATTCGAAGATAACGCCGCATTGGAGGCATATGGCCCTAATCCTCATCACCAAGCTGTAGCAGCACTTATCCGCGAGTATGGACGTGAGGATAGCATCGCAGCCAATATCGAAGTGTAACATATAAAACAGCGGGCGCTTGTTCAAGCGTCCGCTGTTTTTATGAGCAAATATACTTTTCATCAACTATTTAAATAACAGTACTTTGTTTCAGGGGAACATACTTCAAATTCAAAATATAGAGTATAACAAAAAAATCCGATCACTAATGATCGGATTAACATTCTTAAATGGTGCCGGCGATAGGAGTCGAACCCACGACCTACTGATTACAAGTCAGTTGCTCTACCAACTGAGCTACACCGGCATAAAAGGTATATTTATACCTTGAAAACTGGATGCGAAAGTTTGAATTATCTTAAGATGTAGTAGGATAAGCCCTCGACCGATTAGTATTCG